>JAFABD010000103.1 GCA_023426225.1 Pseudomonadota bacterium
GCCTCGGTCCGGGCGGGGAGGGGGCGGGCGACCGGGCCCGGCGGCGATGCCGCCGGGCACCGGCCGGTCCATCCGGTGCAGCCGGCGCCGCCTTTCGGCGCGTCGGCGCGGCCTGATCGCAGCGCCCGCAAACGGGGGATGCGTCAGCGTCAACGCATCGATCGGGTTTTGGTTCGCACTCCCCCGAAGGGGAGAAGGCTTTTCAGATGACCACCGAAGTCGATTATTATGAACTGCTCGGTTGCGAGCGCACGGCGGACGAGGCGACGATCAAGTCGGCCTATCGCAAGCTCGCGATGAAGTATCACCCCGACAAGAACGGGGGATGCAAGGAAGCCGAGGCCAAGTTCAAGGCGGTCAGCGAAGCCTATGACGTGCTCAAGGATCCGCAGAAGCGCGCCGCCTATGATCGCTTCGGCCATGCCGCATTCAACGGCGGGATGGGCGGCGGCCATGCGGGCGCAGGCGCCGATTTCGGCGCGTTCAGCGACATTTTCGAAAGCGTGTTCGGCGAGTTCATGGGCGGCGGCCGCGGCCGTCCCAACCTGCGCGGCGCCGATCTGCGCTATGACATGGAAATCAGCCTCGAAGAGGCGTTCCACGGCAAGCAGACCGAGATCACCGTCGACGTCTCCGGCGCCTGCGATGATTGCAACGGCTCGGGCGCGACGCCGGGCACCAAGGCCAAGACCTGCGGCACGTGCCAGGGCCATGGCAAGGTGCGCGCGCAGCAGGGCTTTTTCATGGTCGAGCGTACCTGCCCCAGCTGCCACGGTGTCGGCCAGGTGATCGCCGATCCGTGCAAGCGTTGCCGCGGCGAGGGGCGCATCGACAAGACCAAGACGCTTCAGGTCAACATTCCCCCCGGCGTCGACGAGGGCACGCGCATCCGCCTGTCGGGCGAGGGTGAGGCCGGTGCGCGGGGCGCGCCCGCGGGCGACCTTTACATCTTCCTCCACGTTTCGGATCACGCGCTCTTCAAGCGCCAGGGCACGACGCTCTACGCCCAGGCGCCGATCAGCTTCACCACTGCGGCGCTGGGCGGCGAGATCACGCTGCCGGCATTCGACGGGGAAAAGATCACGGTCAAGATTCCGGCGGGCACCCAGTCGGGGCGCGAGATGCGCCATCGCGGCGCGGGCATGCCCGTGCTTCAGGGGCGTGGGCGCGGCGACCTGGTCATCCGGATCGACGTCGAAATGCCGACGCGACTCACGCCGCGCCAGCGTGAACTGCTCGAGGCGTTCCGCGAAACCGAGACGGGTGAGGAGTGCCCGCAGGCGAGCGGTTTCTTCGCCAAGCTCGCTTCGCTGCTCGGCTGAGCACGCTTCCCGGCGGCATCCGCCCGGCCGACATCGCGGAAAGGCCCGCCCCGCATATCGCGGCGGCGGGCCTTTTCGTCGGGAATGCTGCGGGCGATCGGCGGTGGTCGCGCCGGACCGCGGTCAGCCGCGTGCCCAGCGCTTCGCGGCGTGTTCGAACCGGTCAAAGGCTTCGTGCGCGGCGGCCAGCGCCGATCGCAGTGCCCGCGGCGCCTGGAGCATCTCGTCGAGCTGACGCACCAGCGCGTGCCACCGTTCGGCCGGTTGCGCCTCGGTCAGATAGGCGCGCGGGAATCCCGGCGGCAACTGGCGCGCGAGGAACTTGCCGCCCAGCCGCGAGCCCTCGAGCACATAGACATGCCCGGCGATCGCGGCATCGATGTCGGCGGTCGTGGCATCGTCGAACCGGTGATCGCCCGTCAGCGTGGGAAATCGGACGAGTTCCTCGACATTGCCGGCCAGCGGCGGCACGTCGTTGAGGTGGCTCAGGTCGGCGCGCAGCGCATCGCCGCGCCGGCGCGCATCCCAGTCGGCGAAGATTCGCGTCACGCCCGCACGTTCGAGCGCGGTTTCGAGCGGATAGACGACTTCGGCATGCGCGCGCAGAAAGCCCGCATAGTCGTCGCGGTCGGTCAGGTCGAACAGGCCGAAGGCGGCATCCACGCGCTCATGCGCCCGCCCGGTGGCGGCGCGCAGGGCTTCCCGGGTCGGGTTCACTCGAAAACGCGGTCGAAGATCGTGTCGACATGCTTGAAGTGATAGTCGAGGTCGAACTTCTCCTCGAGCGTTTCGGGGCTCAGCGCCGCCGTCACCTCGGCATCCGCCTTCAGCAGGTCGAGCAGCGACAGCGCGCCGTCCGATTCCCACACCTTCATCGCATTGCGCTGGACCAGGCGATAGGCGTCCTCGCGGCTTACCCCAGCCTGCGTCAGCGCCAGCAGCACGCGCTGCGAATGGACGAGCCCGCCCATCCGGTCGAGGTTCTTCTGCATCCGCGCGGGATAGACGAGCAGCTTGTCGATCACCCCGGTCAGCCGGCCGAGCGCGAAATCGAGCGTGATCGTCGCGTCGGGGCCGATATAGCGCTCGACCGACGAATGGCTGATGTCGCGCTCGTGCCACAGCGCGACATTCTCGAGCGCGGGGGTAACATAGCCGCGGATCATGCGGGCAAGCCCGGTCAGATTCTCGGTCAGCACCGGGTTGCGCTTGTGCGGCATCGCCGACGAGCCCTTCTGCCCTGGCGAGAAATATTCCTCGGCCTCGAGCACTTCGGTGCGCTGCAGGTGGCGCACCTCGGTCGCGACACGCTCGATCGAGCTGGCGATCACGCCCAGCGTCGCAAAGAACATCGCGTGGCGGTCGCGCGGGATCACCTGCGTCGACACCGGCTCGACCGAAAGGCCCAGCTTGGCGGCGACATGCGCCTCGACGCGCGGATCGATATTGGCAAAGGTGCCGACCGCACCCGAAATCGCGCAGGTCGCCACATCGGCGCGCGCTGCCTTCAGCCGTGCGAGGTTGCGGGCAAACTCGGCATAGGCCTCGGCCAGCTTCAGGCCGAACGTGGTCGGCTCGGCATGGATGCCGTGGCTGCGGCCGATCGTCGGCGTATATTTGTGCTCGAACGCGCGCCGGCGGATCACCGTCAGCAGGCCTTCGAGATCGGCGATCAGCAGGTCGGCGGCGCGCGCGAGCTGAACCGCCAGGCAGGTATCGAGCACGTCCGAGCTCGTCATGCCCTGATGCATGAAGCGCGCCTCGTCGCCCACCTGCTCGGCGACCCAGGTGAGGAACGCGATGACGTCGTGCTTGGTCACCGCCTCGATCGCGTCGATCGCGGGCACGTCGATCGCGGGGTTGGTCGCCCACCAGTCCCACAGCGCCTTCGCCGCCGACTTCGGCACCACGCCCAGTTCGGCGAGTGCGTCGGTCGCATGTGCCTCGATCTCGAACCAGATGCGATAGCGCGTCTCGGGCGACCAGATCGCGGTCATTTCGGCGCGCGCATAACGGGGGACCATGGCAACCTCTTTGGGCTGGCGCCGCGGCGCGGCCGCGACGGAAAAGAACGGAATTGCGCGGCCCCTAGCAGGCGATGCCGGTCCCCGCAACGTCGCGGCGCCCGCGGGTCCGCCGGAAAAGCCCCGCCCGGGACGTCGTCTGCAGGCGCGGGGTGCCGCGCGTCGCCAGCGCGATCGCGACCACGGCCACCGCGGTGCCGCCGATCAGATCGACGCCGTAATGACCGCCGATCGGCACGGCGGCGAGGAACATCGGCACGTGTACCGCCAGGTTCGGCAACCGCAGCCAGCGCAGCGGCCAGGCTGCCCATGCCATCAGGATCGCCAGCGTCGCATGATAGCTGGGGAAGGTGACGATACCCGACAGCCGGGCAAGGTCGATCGCGACCGGCCCGGCGCGGTGGAGCTGCGCGATCGCTTCGCCATAATCGCGCGCATTGTCGGGGATGGCCCCGGTGCCCAGCGCGCCGGCATAATAGGCGAAGGCGGCCTCGGCGGGCGCCAGGCTGAAGATCAGCACGGTCAATGTGCCGCCGACGGCGTGCGCGGCGGTCAGCCGGTACATGCGCTCGTGACGGCCGGTCAGCCACAGCAGCGCCAGCACCAGCGGCGGCGTGATGAAGCAAGCGAGATAGCAGCACTGGAGCAGCGCGTGCAGCGCCGGCCGTTCGATCACCGCCCGCCGGATCGCGGGCCACGACAGGCCGATCGCGGCGTCGGCGCGGTCGAGCAGCGGATCGACAAAGGGCTGCCCGCTCCGCATGGCGATATAGCTGGCGGCGGCGGTGACAAGGCTGATCGCCGCGAACAGCAGATAGGGTTCGGCAAGTGCCAGCGGTGCGCGGAGTTCGGCGGGCGGGCGGCGCCATGCCAGCAGCACCACGGCAACCGTCATGATGGCGATCGCCATTGCACAGGAATTGCGTGTCGGCACCAGCCCGAAGGCCGGCAGTGCGAGCGCCAGCAATGCGGTCCCGATCAGAATCGCGGCCCATTGCCCGCGACGGATCCCGTCGATCATCCGGCACTCCCTCCGTATTCATCCTTAGGAGAGGCGGGTTAATCTTTGATTTCGCGAATGATTGCCCGGGCGGACCGCCGCCGTTCAGATCAACCCCTGCGCGCGCAGGCTGGCATGGCCCTGCGTGCCCAGGATCAGATGATCGTGCACCGTGATGCCCAGCGGTCGCCCCGCCTCGATGATCCGGCGCGTCACCTCGATGTCGGCGCGGCTGGGGGAGGGGTCGCCCGAGGGATGGTTGTGGACCAGGATCAGTGCCGCCGATCCCAGGTCGATCGCGCGGCGGATCACCTCGCGAACGTGTACCGGCGCCTCGTCGATCGTGCCCTCGCTCATCAGTTCGTCGCGGATCAACAGGTTGCGTGCGTTCAGGTGGAGCACCCGAAAGCGCTCGATCGCGTGATGCGCCATGTCGGCGCGCAGATAGTCGAGCAGCGCCTGCCAGTTGGCGAGCACCGGCCGCGCGGCCACCTCGGCGCGGAGCAGCCGCAATGCCGCGGCGTGGACCGACTTGATCGCGGCGACGCTCGTCTCCCCCATGCCTTTCACGCGCGCCATCGCCTCGGCATCGGCGGTGAGCAGCCCGGCGATCCCGCCGAATTCGTCGAGCAGCGCCTTGGCGAGCGGCTTGGTGTCCTGACGCGGGATGGCGAGCGCCAGCAGATATTCGATCAGCTCATGGTCGAGCAGCGCGTCCGGCCCGCCCTCGAACAGGCGCCGGCGCAGCCGCCCGCGATGCCCCGAATGGTCGCCCGCCTGGGCGATTCTTTCCCCCGCCATGCCAGCGACTATAACAGCGAATCGCGCGCCGTCATGCCGGCTGCGGAACGTCGCCGGGCGGCACGCGGTTTGGGGCCATGGTGTTGACTCACTCGCTAACGCTTCCTAAAGCGCCCCTGCCTTGGCGGGCTCGCCTCGAGGCGTTCGCGCTGTATCCTGCCGATCCGATCGGCCCGATGGAGAAGCGAAATGGCTGAGAAAGAGCCCGGACCGGACGCATCCGCCGAAGATGCCCGCCTCGCCGCACTCGATGCGCGGCTCGAACGGGCAAAGGCGGAGGATGCGGCGATCAGGGTCGGTACACAGGCAGGGGGCGATGCCAATTATCGCCTCGGCAACCGGGTGCTGGCCGAACTGATCGGGGGCATGGTTGGGGGTTCGTTGATCGGCTTCACGCTCGATCGGCTTCTGGGCACCTCTCCTTGGCTCCTGCTCGTGCTGCTTTCCCTCGGGATCGTGAGCGCGTTCAGGAATATCATTCGGATTTCGAACCAGCGCTCGAAGTAACCTTCGGGCGCTTTGGCTAATGAAGGCGGGCGAGCGAACGTGGCGGCTGAATCTGGCAAGATCGACCCGATGCACCAGTTCCAGATCGAATCGATCTGGAACGGCTTCAATGTTGCAGGGCACCAGATTGCCTTTACCAACTCCGCGCTGTGGATGTGCGCGACCGTGCTGGCGCTGTGGGTGTTCATGCTCGGCGGGATGAAGCGCGAGCTGGTCCCCGGGCGGTGGCAGATGATGGTGGAAACCTTCACCGGCTTCATCGACGGGCTGCTGCGCGCCAATATCGGCAAGGAAGGGCGCAAGTTCCTTCCCTATGTCTTCTCGCTCTTCATGTTCATCCTGTTCGCCAACGTGCTCGGGCTGATCCCGCTCGGCGTTGTCGGCGTGCATCCCTTCGCGGTGACGAGCCACTTCACCGTCACCGGCGTGCTTGCGATCCTCAGCTTCTCGATCGTGCTGGTCGTCGGCTTTGCGCGGCACGGGCTTCGCTTCTTCTCGCTCTTCGTCCCCAAGGGTACGCCGATCCCGGTGCTGATCCTGGTGGCGCCCATCGAGTTCATCTCGTTCATGGTGCGCCCGTTCAGCCTGGCGCTGCGACTCTTCGTCGCGATGACCGCCGGCCACATCCTGCTCGAAGTGCTGGCGAGCTTCATCGTCAGCGCGGGCAATGCCGGGGCGGGCTGGGGCGTGCTGATCGGCGTGCCGAGCTTCCTGCTGATGCTTGGCGTGTCGGCGCTCGAAATGCTGGTTGCCGGCGTGCAGGCCTATGTCTTCGCGCTGCTCACTTCGCTGTACATCAACGATGCCGTGCACCTGCACGACCATCATTGATCCCGTTTCCAACCACGAGATTTCTTTGAAGGAGTGAATTCAATGGACGCACAGGCTCTCAAGCTGCTCGGCGCCGGTCTTGCCGCCATCGGTGCGGGTCTCGCCGCGCTCGGCGTGGGCAACGTCTTCGCCGCCTTCCTCCAGGGCGCGCTGCGCAACCCGGGTGCCGCTGCCAGCCAGCAGGGCAACATGTTCATCGGCTTCGCGGCTGCCGAACTTCTCGGCCTGCTCGCGTTCGTCGTGGCGGTCCTGCTGATCTTCGTCGCCTGACCTTCCTGCCGCTGCCGCCCCCGTGCGTGATCGCCGGGGGCGGGGCGGCGAGCTGACGAGTTTTCCATGCCGCAAATCGAGCAAGTCGCCGCTACCTACGCGTCGCAGATCTTCTGGCTGTTGCTGACCTTCGGGATCGTGTTCCTGACGGTGGGTCTGTGGATCACGCCCAAGGTTGCGGCCACCATCGACGCGCGCGACGCCAGTGTCGCGGGCGACCTCGCGGCGGCCGAAGCCGCGCGCAAGGCGGCCGATGAGGCCGAAGCGCGGTGGCGCGCCCAGGACCAGGCCGCGCGCGAAGGCGTGCAGAAGCGTATTGCCGAGGCGCGTGCCGCGGGCAATGTCGCGGCCGAAAAGGCGCTGGCCGCGGCCAATGCCGAGGCCGAGGCCCGTATCGCGGCTGCCGAGGCGCGCATTGCCGAGGCACGCCAGGCCGCGACCGCGGAAATCGAAGCAGTGGCGGCCGATGCGGCCCGCGACATCGTCGCGCGCCTCTCGGGCGTCGAAGTCACGGCCGCCGAG
Source organism: Pseudomonadota bacterium (assembly GCA_023426225.1). Classification (GTDB taxonomy): domain Bacteria; phylum Pseudomonadota; class Alphaproteobacteria; order Sphingomonadales; family Sphingomonadaceae; genus Sphingomonas. The sequence continues at coordinate 7,278 of JAFABD010000103.1, forward strand.
GCCGAGTATGCAGTGAAGGCGGCGCTGAATGGCTGAGGACAATATCCAGTCGACGGTCGTGCAGGATGATGCCGAAGTGGCGTCGAACCTGCACGCGGCCGGCAAGGGCAAGGGCATGGGGCTTCCCAAGGAAGGCATCCATGCCGTGACCACCGACGCCGCCGAGCATCATGCCGAGCCGACCGTGCTCGGGCTCGACGCACCGGCGTTTGTCGCGCTCGCGATGCTGGGCTTCCTCATCGTGCTGCTGGTCAAGAAGGTTCCGGCGATCATCGGTCGCGGGCTGGACAAGCAGATCGCGGCGATCCGCGCCCGGCTCGACGAGGCCCGCGATCTGCGCAGCGAGGCCGAGGCGCTGCGCGACGAATATGCGCGCCGTCTCGCTGCGCTCGAGCAGGACGCGCAGAAGATGCTCGCCCATGCCGACGAAGAGGCGCGCGCCGTGCTCGCCAAGGCCGAGGCCGATGCGCGCGAACTCACCGTGCGTCGCGCCAAGATGGCCGAGGACAAGATCGCGGCTGCCGAACGCGCGGCGATCCAGGCGGTCCGCGCCAAGGCGGCCGAAGCGGCGACTGCCGCGGCGGGAACGCTGCTTGCCGACCGCGTCGGCCCCGACGCCGATAAGGCGATCGTCGACCGTACGATCGCCGGCATCGGTCGGCTCAACTAAGGTCTGCGTGACCGGCCTCGCGCCGGTCCGCCGCCACGCCGAACGCGCGCCGGTCCGTTGTGACC
>JAFABD010000132.1 GCA_023426225.1 Pseudomonadota bacterium
TCGCGCTCGTGCTGCTGCTCGGCGCCGGGCCGATCGTCGCGCTGTTCCCCGCGAGCGGCGCGGTGCATGCGATCGCGCCGGCGATGCTGCGGCTATGGGCGCCGTTCATCCTGTTCGACGGCGTGCAGGTGGTGTTCGTCTATGCGCTGCGTTCGATGGGCGACCAGGTAGCGGCGGGGATCAACGGCATCGTCGCCTTTTTCCTGATCACCGGCGGGGCGGGAATCGCGCTGGTGCATGCCGGGCTGGGCGATGCCGCGCTGGTGCTGGCATCGGGCGCGGGGATGGCGGCCGCGGCGCTGCTCAACGGCGCACGGCTCGGCTGGATCAGCGCCCGAGCTCGTGCGCGAACGAGAATTTGAGCGAACGCGCGCTGGCGGGGGGATCGACCTTGGCCGCGGTGAAATCGAGCGCCGCGCGCGGCCCCAGCTCGCGCGTTTCGGGCGTCACGCGCCAGGTATAGATCGCCTCGTCGCTGGCGTTGAGGAGCTGAAGCCGGACGTCGGGGACGTGCTCGCTCGCCGCCGACGGATTGACGATGCGGCCCGATACGACCAGCGCCTGGCGGCCGTCGGGGAGGATGCGCAGGTCGACCTTGCGGTCGACGAAGCGGAGCGTGGTGTCGGCAGCGCCGATGCCCAGCCCGAGCTGCGCCGCGAGGCCGGGCGCACCCCAATAGGAGATCGCGCCGGCGCCCAGCAGCATCGAGATGCCCGCGAGGAAGGCGGCGATGTTCCAGCGGCGCGCCGGGTTGCGGCGCGGCCGGGTCCGCCGCGGCGGCGGGGCGAAGGGGTCGAAGCCGTCGTCGACCTCGGGCGCGGGCACGGCGATCGCAGCGCGCTCGACGGCCTCGGGAATCGACACGACTGTCCCGGATTGGGTCGGCCGTTCGACCGGCGCGGGCGCGACCTCGACCGGCTGCGGCGCAGGCTCGGGCGCGGCGGGAACCGGCGGCACCGCCGCCGCAAAGGCCGCGGCGGGGGCGAAGGCGCCGCGCGTCGCCAGATCGGCGAGCGGCGGGGCCTGGAACCAGCTATGCTTGCAATTGGCGCAGCGAACCGTGCGTCCCGCCGCCCCGATCGCGCTATCGGGGACGAGGTAGCGGGTTCGGCACTGGCTGCATTCCAGGATCATTCGCGGTGTCTCTTAAGTCCGGCTTGCCCAGTGGCCGGTCGCGCGATTCTAGACCCATGCACGCGCACTGCCAAGAGCGGCCGCCATCCCGTTGCGCTTGAGCGGGCGGGGCGGCTGTGCAATGCCGCAAGCTCGGTTCCGCACTGCAAGGGTCAGCGCCGGCCCATGGCCAATATCGTCCAGTTCGAGAATGTGGGGCTGCGCTATGGGACGGGCGCGGAGACGCTGTGCGACATCAGCTTCACGTTGAAGAGCGGCGCCTTCTATTTCCTCACCGGGCCGTCGGGAGCGGGCAAGACCTCGCTGCTGCGGCTGCTTTACCTCGCGCAGCGGCCGACGCGCGGCACGATCCACCTGTTCGGCGAGGATGCCGGCGCGCTGCCCCGCACGCGGCTGCCCGGATTCCGGCGGCGGATCGGCGTGGTGTTGCAGGACTTCCGGCTGGTGCCGCACCTTACCGCCTATGACAATGTCGCGCTGCCGCTGCGCGTCGCGGGCGTTTCCGAGGCCGAGATCGAGGCGCCGGTGCGCGAGATGCTCGCCTGGGTCGGGCTGAGCGCGCGCAGCGAGGCGCGGCCGCCGACGCTGTCGGGCGGCGAGCAGCAGCGGATCGCGATCGCGCGCGCGGTGATCGGGCGGCCCGAGATTCTGGTCGCCGACGAGCCGACGGGCAATGTCGACCCCGACATGGCCGACCGGCTGCTCCACCTGTTCGATTCGCTCAACCGGCTGGGAACGACCGTGGTGATGGCGACGCACGACCTCCACCTGCTCCAGCGCATCCCGGCGGCGCGGATGATGCGGCTCGAACACGGCCGCCTGACCGACCCCACCGGGCTGTTGCGCAACCCGCCGGAGCCCGCATGAACCTGGGCATCCGGCGCAAGGCTCCCGAACGCGAACTGCTCGACGATCATCGCCGCGGGCGCGCGATGACGTGGGTGATGGCGATCATGCTGTTCCTGACGGTGATCGCCGCCGCGCTGGGACTGGCGGTGGCGACCGCGATCGGCGGGCTCGACCGCGCGCTTTCGGGACAATTGACGGTGCAGCTGGTCGAGACCGACGCCGCCGCGCGCGATCGCGGCGTCGCCGCGGTGACGCAGGCGCTGCGCCGGACGCCCGGGGTCGAGGCGGTGGCGCCGGTCGACCGTGCGCGGCTGGCGGCGCTGCTTGAACCCTGGCTGGGCACTGCGGGGCTCGATCCCGATCTGCCGATGCCCGCGATGATCGACGTGACCGTCCGGCCCGATGCGGTCGATGCCGCCGCGCGCGCGGTGACGGCGGTCGCGCCCGGCGCGCGCGTCGACCGCAATGCGCAATGGCTGGCGCCGGTGCGCGACCTGCTGACGACGCTGGGGATCGTCGCCGGCGGGCTGGTACTGGTGATCGGCATCGCGACGACGGCGGTCGTGCTGCTCGCGGCGCGGGCGGGGCTGGACACGCACCGCGATACGATCGAAGTGCTGCATATGCTGGGTTCGACCGACGTCCAGATCGCGCGCCTGTTCCAACGGCGCATCGCGCACGACACGCTGGCCGGCGGGCTGGTGGGAACGGCCGCGGCGATCGCGCTCGTCTGGCTGATCGAGCGCCAGGCGGCGACGCTGGGTTCGGAAATGATCGCCACGGCCGCACTTGGCCCGCGCGAATGGTTGCTGCTCGCCGCGATCCCGGCGGGGTTCACGTTGCTCGCGACGCTGGCCGCGCGGTTCGCGGTGCTGCGCACGCTGGGACGGATGCCGTGATGTGGCGCGCGCTGCTGCTGATTCCGGTCGCCTGGGCGCTGGGCTTCGGCGCCTTCATGCTGTCGCTCGGCCGGCCGCTCGATGCGCGCGATACCGATGCGATCGTCGTGCTCACCGGCGGCCCCGGACGGATCGACCGCGGGCTGGCGATGCTGCGCGCAGGCCATGCGCAGCGGATGCTGGTGAGCGGCGTCGACCCCGATGTGCGCCCGTCCGAACTGGCCGCGCAGTTCCGCATCGCGCCCGAACTGATGGCGTGCTGTATCGACCTGGGCTGGCAGGCGGTCGACACACGCTCGAACGCCGAGGAGACCGCGCGCTGGGTCGAGGACCACCGCTTCCGCTCGGTGCGGCTCGTCACGACCGACTGGCACATGCCGCGTGCGCGGATGGAACTGGCGGCGGCGCTGCGCGGTCAGGCGCAGATCGTCGGCGACGCGGTGCGCAGCGGGCCGCACAGCCCCAGCTGGACGGTGCTGCTGCGCGAATATCACAAATATCTGGTGCGCCGTTTCGCCCTGTGGCTCGGCGCAGGAGGCTGAGCCGTTGATCCCCTGGCTGCGGACGATCGCGTTTTCGCTGTTCTTTTACGGGCTGAGCGTGCCGATGGTGCTCGCGGTGCCGCTCGTCGCGCTGATGGGCACGCGCGCGATCCGCGGCTATGCCGATTTCTGGACGCTGCTGATGCGCGTCTCGGCGCGCGCATTGCTGGGCATCCGCACCGAAGTCGAAGGCACGCTTCCGGACGGCCCGGTGCTCGTCGCCGCCAAGCATGAATCGCTGTTCGAAGCGCTGGAGCTGACGCGGATGCTGCGCCAGCCCGCCACCGTGATGAAGCGCGAGCTGACCGCCATCCCGCTCTGGGGCTGGGCGGCGCGGCGCTATGGCGTGATCGTCGTCGAACGCAGCGCCAATGCCCGCGCCCTTCGCGCGATGATGCGCGATGCCCGCGCCGCGCTGGCCGAGGGCCGGTCGGTGCTGATCTTTCCCGAGGGCACGCGCGTCGCGCCGGGCGAGCAGCCGCCGCTGCGCTCGGGGCTGGCGGGGCTTTACAAGATGCTCGCGATCCCGGTGGTGCCGGTGGCGGTGCAGAGCGGCCATGTCTGGCCCAGGCGCGGCGCCAAGCAGGCGGGCACGATCCGCTTCCGTTTCGGTACGCCGATCCCGCCGGGCCTGGCCCGCGCCGAGATGGAGGCGCGCGTCCATGCCGGGATCAACGCCTTCAACGCCGCGCGCTGAACCGCAGGCGAGGCAAGATCAGCCGGCGCGGTCGGGCGCGCGGCCGAAATCGGGGCGGGCGTCGTCCTGCCCCTGGTCGATCACCGAACGCCGGATCGCCCGCGTGCGCGTGAACAGGTCGAACAGCGCATCGCCGTCACCCCAGCGGATCGCGCGTTGCAGCGCGCTCAGATCCTCCGAGAAGCGCTGGAGCATGTCGAGCACCGCCTCGCGATTGGCGAGGAACACGTCGCGCCACATCGTCGGGTCGGACGCGGCGATGCGCGTGAAGTCGCGAAAGCCGCCCGCCGAATATTTGATGACTTCGGACTGGGTCACTTCCTCAAGGTCCGACGCGGTGCCGACGATCGTATAGGCGATGAGATGCGGCAGATGGCTCGTGACCGCGAGCACGCGGTCATGATGCGCCGGCGGCATCTGTTCGACATCGGCACCCAGCCGCCGCCAGAATTCGGCGACACGCTCGACCGCGAGCGGCGGACAGCCCTCGGGCGGGGTGAGGATGCACCAGCGCCGCTGGAACAGGCTGGCAAAGCCCGCCTCCGGCCCGCTGTTCTCGGTCCCCGCCACCGGGTGCGCAGGGACGAAGACCGCGTCGGGGAGCGCGGCGGCGACGGCATCGATCACGCTTTCCTTGCACGATCCGACGTCGCTCAACACCGCATCGGCGGGGAGGTCGGCGGCAATCGCGGCGGCGGCGGCGCCCATCGCCCCGACGGGCACGCACAGGACGACCAGATCGGCGTCGATCACTGCGGCGCCCGGCGTGTCGGCGACATCGTCGCACAGGCCGATCGTGCGCGCGACCGCCCGCACGCCGGCGTCGGCATCGTGGCCGACCAGCCGCACGTTGGGCATCGCCTGGCGCACGGCGCGCGCGATCGACGAGCCGATCAGCCCGAGCCCGATGACGGTGACGCGCGCAAAGGGCAGCATCAGCCCGCCACGATCTCGCGCAGCGCCTGCGCGACCCCGCGCACCTCTTCCTCGGTGCCGATCGTGATCCGCAACCCTTCGGGCAGCCCCTGCCCCGGCAGCCAGCGGACGATATAGCCGCGCGCCATCAGCGCGTGATAGGCGGTCTCGGCACGCACCGCGCCTTCGAACAGCACGAGCAGGAAGTTGGCGTGCGAGGGCACCGCGCGCAGCCCCTGGTTGCCCAGCGCCGCGACCTGATCGGCAAGCCAGGCCCGCCAGCGCTGGTTATGCTCGCGGCTTGCGGCGACGAAATCCTGCGCGCCGATTGCGGCCACCGCCGCGGCCTGTCCGGCGATCGTGACGTTGAACGGCGCGCGGATGCGATGCAGCGCGTCGATCACCGGCGCGGCGGCATAGCCCCAGCCGATGCGTTCGGCGGCAAGCCCGTAGATTTTCGAGAAGGTCCGCGTGACGAGCACGTTCGGATGCGACGCGGCCAGCGCGAGCGCGCCATCCTCCTCGCCCGGCACCAGATATTCGGCATAGGCCTGGTCGATCACCAGCAGCACCGACGACGGCAAGCCGGCGTGGAGCCGCTCGATCTCGGCCCGCGGCGCATAGGTGCCGGTGGGATTGTTCGGATTGGCGACGAACACGACGCGCGTGCGATCGGTCACGCAGGCGAGCAGCGCGTCGACATCGGTGGCATAGTCGCGATCGGGCGCGATCACCGGCGTCGCGCCGACGCGCCGCGCCGCGATGTCATAGACCGCAAAGCCGTGGCGGACATAGATCACCTCGTCCCCCGGACCGGCATAGGCGCCCGCGGCAAGGTGCAGGATCTCGTCCGAGCCCGTGCCGTAGATGATCCGTTCGGGATCGAGCCCGTGCAGCGCGCCGATCGCCTCGCGCAGCGCCGTCGCGCCGGCGTCGGGATAGCGTTCGAGCGAACCGCGCGCCGAATCGAACGCCGCCTGCGCGGCGGGCGCGGTGCCGAGCGGGTTCTCGTTCGACGAAAGCTTGACGGCCTTCACCCCCGAATCGGTGGTCGACCGACCGGGAACATAGGGGGCGATGCCGAGAATCCAGGGCTTGGGCTGCGGTGCGTTCATGCCCGCCGCGATGGCGCAAAGCCCCGGCGATGGCAAGGCCGCGGGAATCAACCCGGCTTGAACCCGCGCGCTGCTGCTCCTAACCGGGAACCATGTCGGATGATGCGCGCTTCGGCCTGGCCCGTTCGGTGACGCTGCCGGGGCCGTTGCGGCTCGACGGCGGCGTGCTGCTGTCGCCCGTGGAAATCGCCTATGAGACCTATGGCACGCTCGCGCCCGACGGTTCGAACGCGATCCTGCTGTGCCACGCGCTGACCGGCGACCAGCATGTCGCCTCGGCGCATCCGATCACCGGCAAGCCCGGCTGGTGGACGCGAATGGTCGGTCCGGGCAAGCCGGTCGATACCGACCGTTTCTTCGTCATCTGTTCGAACGTCATCGGCAGTTGCCTGGGGTCGTCGGGGCCGGCCACGGTCAACCCGGCGACGGGCAAGCCCTGGGCGATGGGATTTCCGGTCATCACCATCCGCGACATGGTGCGCGCGCAGGCGATGCTGCTCGATCATCTGGGCGTCGCGCGGCTGTTCGCCGTCGTCGGCGGATCGATGGGCGGGATGCAGGCGCTGAGCTGGGCCGCGACCTTTCCCGAACGCGTCGCCTCGGCGGTGGTGATCGCGTCGGCGCCGCGCCATTCGGCACAGAACATCGCCTTTCACGAGGTCGGACGCCAGGCGATCATGGCCGACCCCAAATGGCGCGGCGGCGATTATTACGACAGCGGCGACCCGCCCTCGGCGGGGCTCGCCGTCGCGCGGATGGCGGCGCACATCACCTATCTTTCCGAAGCGGGGCTGACCGCCAAGTTCGGCCGCAAGCTTCAGGCGCGCGAGACCAAGACCTTCGGCTTCGACGCCGATTTCCAGGTTGAAAGCTATCTGCGGCATCAGGGGCTGGCCTTCACCGACCGCTTCGACGCCAATTCCTATCTCTACATCACCCGCGCGCTCGACTATTTCGACCTGGCCGAGGATCATGGCGGCGTGCTCGCCCATGCGTTCCGGGGGTCGGCGACGCGATTCTGCATCGTCAGCTTCGACACCGACTGGCTCTATCCGACGCGTGAATCGCGCATGATCGCGCATGCGCTCAACGCCGCGGGGGCGCCGGCGAGCTTTGTCGAGCTGAGCTCGCCCTTCGGCCACGATGCCTTTCTGCTCGAAAGCCCCGCGCTCAACCGGGTCGTCGACGGCTTTCTGCGCGCGGGAGAGAATGCATGAGCCTGCGCCCCGATCTGGCGGTGATCGCCGCGCATGTCGCGCCGGGCGCGCGCGTGCTCGACATCGGCTGCGGCGACGGCGAGCTGATGGCGGCGCTGCGGGATCGCCAGGGTTGCGACGCGCGCGGGCTGGAGCTCGACGCGGGCAATGTCGCCGCCGCGGTCGCGCGCGGGCTTTCGGTGATCCAGGGCGATGCCGACAGCGATCTGGGCGAATATCCCGACCACGGGTTCGACTATGCGATCCTCAGCCAGACGCTGCAGACGACCCGGCGGCCCGACCATGTGCTCGAGCAACTGCTGCGCATCGGCCGCCACGCCTTTGTCTCGTTTCCCAATTTCGCGCACTGGCGCGTGCGTGCGTCGCTGCTGTTCGGCGGACGGATGCCGGTGACGCGGCTGCTGCCCGTCGCCTGGTATGCGACGCCGAACATCCACCATCTGACGATCGACGATTTCCGCGCGCTGCTGCGCGAACGCGGGATCGTGGTGGAGGGATGCTGGTTTCTTTCGGGCGACCAGCAGACCGGATCGGCGATGGCCAACCTGATGGCCGAGCACGCGGTGTTCCTGCTGCGTCGCTGATCGGCGCGCGCGCGCCGAAAACGCCGACGGCCCGGCAGCACCAGGGTGCCGCCG
>JAFABD010000133.1 GCA_023426225.1 Pseudomonadota bacterium
TCGCACGCCCATTTTCCGATCCCTGCCGCTGGAGGCACCCACGTGGACGATATCGAAGGCGCCCTGCGCGCCCGCATCCGCACGATCCCCGATTTTCCCAAACCCGGCATCCAGTTCCGCGACATCACCACGCTCCTCCTCGATTCCGAGGGGCTGCGGCTGACGGTCGAAACGCTCAAGGCGCGGATCGGCGGGCCGGTCGACCTCGTGGCGGGGATCGAGGCGCGCGGTTTCCTGTTCGCCTCGCCGCTGGCGATCGCGCTCGGGGCGGGCGTGCTGCTCGTCCGCAAGGACGGCAAGCTCCCCGGCGCCACCATCGCCGAGGACTATGCGCTCGAATACGGCACCGACCGGATCGCGATCCATGCCGATGCCTTCACGCCCGGCGCGCGCGTGCTGCTCGTCGACGATCTGATCGCCACCGGCGGCACGGCGCTCGCGGCGGTGCGCCTGCTCCGCAAGGCGGGGGCAGAGGTCACCCAGGCGGCGTTCGTGATCGATCTCCCCGAACTCGGCGGCGCCGCCGCGCTCCGGGCCGAGGGGATCGAGGTCCAGGCGCTCGTTCCCTTTGCGGGGCATTGATCGCCCGATGACCGATGCTGCCGCCGCGATGACGATTCGCATGCTGGGTGCGGGCGACGCCGATGCGTTGCTCGCGCTTTATCGCGCCGTCGCGGCGGTCCCGAATGCCGGGCTCGCGCGCACCCCCGACGAGATGGCACCCGCCTATGCCGAATCGATCCTCGCGCGCGCCGCGGCGGGCGGGCTCAGCCTCGGGGCGTTCGCCGAAGGGGCGCTGGTTGGGGAAATCCACGCCTTTCGTCCCGCGCCGCGCCAGTTCGCGCACGTGCTCTCCGAACTGACGGTCGCGGTCGCGCCGGGATGGCAGGGGCGCGGCGTCGGCCGGACGCTGTTTGCCGCGCTGTTCGATGCCGCGGCGACGCTCTCGCCGCGCGTCCGCCGAATCGAGCTGCTCGCGCGGTCGGGCAATGCCGATGCGATCCGGCTCTATGCCCGGCTCGGCTTCGTGATCGAGGGTCGGCTGCGCGCGCGCGTGCGGCTCGCCGACGGGACGGTCGAGGACGACATCGCGATGGCGCGGCTGCTCGATTAATCGTCGCGCGCGTCGGGCGGGATCGGCAGCGCGGTCGTCGCCTTGATCTCCGACAGCGCGACGGTCGAGATGATTTCCTGAACCCCTTCCAGCTTCGAGAGCTTCTCGAAGAAAAAGCGCTCATATGCCTCGATGTCCTGCGCCACGATCCGCAGCAGGAAGTCGATCGAGCCCATCAGCACGAAACATTCGAGCACTTCGGGAAAGCCGCGGATCGTCCGCGCAAACGCGTCCAGGTTGGCGCGGCCATGCGCGTTGAGCTTTACCTGGGCAAAGATCTGGGCATTGAGCCCGATCTTCTTGCGGTCGAGCAACGCCACGCGCCGCTTGATATAACCCTCGCGCTCCAGCCGGTCGACGCGCCGCCAGCAGGGGGACGCCGAAAGCCCCACCGACTCGGCGAGCGCGGCGGTGGAAAGGCTCGCGTCCTCCTGCAGCAGTTCGAGGATACGTCGTTCGTATCGGTCCAGCGGAGCGGTCAATTCAACCTCTTTGATCGGCAAAATCGGTCATAATAACCGCATTTCTCGCCGAATCGCCTGCATTAAGCAAAGCGTTTTCGCCGCCGACCTGACAGAATCGTTCCGTCGGGAGCAACCGCCCGACTTCCGCCGATCTGAAACAAGCGAGGCCCTTGATGTACCCTTCGACGCCCGACCTGGGGGCGCTTCCCCCCGAACGCCTGCTGAACCTGCGCGACGCGAGCATCGGGATCGAAGGCGTGATCGTGCTTCATTCGACGCGCAGCGGCGCCGCGCTCGCCGCCTGCCGGGTTCAGCGTTATCCCGATGCCGCGACGATGACGGGGGCGGCCATCCGCCTCGCCGAACGGGCCACCTATCGCCACGCGCTTGCCGGTCTGCCCTTTGGCGGCGGCCAGGTCGTGTTGCGCACGCCGGCGCCGCAGGCCGATCGTCAGGCGGTGCTCGCGGCGCTGGGGCGCGCGATCGAGATGCTCGACGGCGCCGTCGTCGCCTGGCCCGGCATGGGCTTCGGCCACGCCGACATGGCCGCGACCGCGGCACAGACGGGCCACGTCGTCGCCGATGCCGCGACCGGGCCTGGCCCGTCTACGGCGCAGTGGACCGCGCGGGGGCTCTTCGTCGCGATCGAGCATGCGGTGCGGACGCGGCTGGGCCGCGATCTCGCCGGTGCGCGCGTCGCAGTGCAGGGCGTCGGCCAGGTCGGCCTCGCGCTGTGTGCGCAACTGCACGCCGCGGGTGCGCAACTCGTGCTCGCCGAACCGCGCTCGGCGCGCGCCGCGCAGGCGGCGGTGCGTTTCGACGCCGAAATCAGCCGTTCCGACCGGCTGGCCGACATGCCCGTCGATGTCCTGGCGCCGTGCGGCCCCGATGCGACGATCGATGCCAAGGTCGCGCTGCGGATGCGCGCGCCGATCCTGTGCGGTTCGGCCTGCGCGTCGCTCGCCGACGCCGCCGCGGGCGCCATGCTTGCCGCGCGCGACGTGTTCCATGTGCCGGGAGTGATCGCCAATGCCGGCGGCGCGGTTGCCGCCGCGGCACATCGCCTCGGCTGGGGCGAGGGAGAAGTGCGCGACCGGATCGCCGCGATCCCGGCAACGATCGACGCGGTCGCCGCGCTCGCGCGGGCCCGCCGGATCGACATGGAGCGTGCGGCCGAAGCGCGCGCCCGCATGC
>JAFABD010000169.1 GCA_023426225.1 Pseudomonadota bacterium
AATCGATCTGCGCGTCGATCTCCTCGGGCACCGCGACGCCGCCGGTCGCGTCGCCGGTCCCCGCCATCGCCTTCATCTCGATCGCGCCCTGCCCGGCGCGGACGAAGCGCTCGAACGCCCCCGCCGCCGGCATCGCCGCGCCCGCCAGCATCGGCCGCACCGCGGGCCGCGCCGCGCCCTCCACCTCGGCAAAGCTCGCCGCCAGCGCTTCGTTGATCGCGTCGCTCATGCTCGTCTCCCTCCGCTTGGATTGCACGCCGTCCCGGCGACGGCGTAGATGCGCGCCAGCGGCTGCATCGGCGCCGTCACCAGGCTCACCTCGATCAGTTCGACCTTCAGCAGTTCGCGCCGCGCGCGCTGGCGCGTGGCGATCGCGCGATAGCCGAAGGACAGGCCCGTCACCCGCCCCCCGGCCACCGCCGCCGCCGGCGCGGGCGCGTCGATCCGCCCGATCACGCGCAGCCCGCGGCCGTCCTCGGCCAGCGCCTCGATCGCGCCCACCGCCGCCCCGCCATGCTGCCACAGGATCGGCACCGCGCCCGCGCCGGCAAAGGCGCCCGCGCGCACCACGTCGCCGCCGCGGTCGGGGACGTCGAACACCGCGGCATAGCCGGCAAAGCGCAGGCTCATTTGAGCCAGCCGGGAAAGCCCAGCTTCACCGCCAGCCCGACGAGCAGCAGCGCCGCCACCATCCGCCCGGCCCAGGCGAACACCGCGCGCACCGCCGATCGCTTGGCGTCGCGCCACGCGCCCAGCAGCTCGCGCAGCTCGGCCATGTCCTTGCCCGCCTGCCCGTCCTCCAGGCCCAGCCGCGCCAGCGCGCGCGCCGCGCCCACCGCGCCGGCCTCCTCGGCGATCGCGCGCGCGGTCGCCACGTCGCATCCCTCGGCGGCAGCCTGTTCGATCAGCTGCGCCAGCACCGTCTCCTCACGCATGTCGTCCCTCCTGGTTGCCGGCGGCGTCGCGCCGCCGCATTCGGTCCCCGCCCCGAAAGTCCGGGCCGATCGCCCGGCGCCCCCCGCGCCCTTCCTTCAGCCTTCGATCCCCAGCATCGCGCGCTTCTCGGCGGGGGTCAGGAAATCGGCCGCGCTCACCTGGCGCCACAGCCGCTCGCGCTCCTCGGCCAGCACCAGCACCTGGTTCAGGTCGACGTCGAGCCGCGCCTCGGCGAACCACGGCGTCACCGCCTGCGCGATCGCCTCCAGCACCATCCGCGCCAGCGGCAGCACCGTCGATCGCCACAGCGCGCGGTTGGCCTCGCGGTAATTGGCGTGGGTGTTGTCGCCCGGCATCCCCAGCAACAGCGGCGGCACGCCGAACGCCAGCGCGATCTCGCGCGCGGCATTGGCCTTCAGCGCGACGAAATCCATCTCGGCCGGGGTGATGCTCATCGCCTGCCAGCGTAGCCCGCCTTCGAGCAGCATCGGCCGCCCGGCATTGGCCGCGCCGGCAAAGCCCGCCTCCATCTCGCCGCGCAGCCGCTCGAACTGCTCGCGCGTCATCGCCGATCCGTCGCCGGGGTCATAGACGAGCGCGCCCGACGGCCGCGCCGCATTGTCGAGCAACGCCTTGTTCCACCGCGTCGCGGCGTTGTGGATCGCCACCGCGCCCGCCGCCGCGCCCAGACAGCCCAGCCCGTAATGGTCGTCGCCGGGGTTGATCGTGCGCAGGTGCAGCAGTTGCGGCCGGCCGGCCGCATCCTCGGCCGCCACGCGCGTCGTCCGCGCGCCCACGCGATAGCGATAGGCGACCGGCCAGCCGTCGGCGTCGCATTCGATGCTCACCCGCTCGGGGCGCAGCGGGAACAGCATCGCCACCGCGCCCGCGCCGTCGGTGACGATCTGCACATACGCATTGCCGTGGAGCATCAGGTGCGCCGCCACCGTTTCCAGCAACGGCACCCCCGAGATGCGCTGCGACACCAGCGCGATCAGCGCGGGGTCGCTCGCCGTCATCGGCACGCGCGCCACCTCGTCGCTGACGATCCGCACCGCGCGCTGCACCACGGGGTTGCCGCCCATCGCCTCGCGCAACTGCGCGTCATAGGATCGCGGCCAGTCGCCCGCCGCCATCGCCGATCCGCCGCTGCCCAGCGGCACGCGCGCGCCCTCGCGCCCGGCCTTTCGCCCGAACCACTTCATCACCGCCCTCCGCCTGATATCGAAAATCGCCGCCGCGCCGCCGCCGCGGGCTCAGAGCGTCCGGACCGCGCCCGGCGGGCGCGGGTTGAGCAACAGCGCGTCGATCGCCCACACCGCCGCGTCGGCGCGGTCGGGCGATCGCCCCGGCCCGGCATAGCCGCCGCCCATCTGCAGCGCGCAAAGCTGGTCCTCGAGCTGCGGGAACGCGCCCGCGTGCCACACGCGCCCGGCCTCATAGAGCATCGCCACCGGCTCGGCGCGCACCGCCTTGCCGTGCCGCGCCTGCACCAGCCGCACGGGCAACCCCGCCTCGGCGGCCTTCAGCACGCTCGTCACCATCTTCCCGCCCTGGTTCGCCTCGGCGACCACCTGGTCGGCGGCGTGGCGCGCGGCACAGGCGGCGACCGCGCGCGCCCAGCGTTCGGGAACGCACGCCGCGACGCTCGCATCCTCCAGGATG
>JAFABD010000027.1 GCA_023426225.1 Pseudomonadota bacterium
CGGCGCCGCTCAGGCGTCGGCGGCGGGCGCCTCGAGGAAGCGGGCGGCGAGATCGGCGGGGACGCGCAGCAGCCGCCCGGTCGCGGCGTCGAGCAGCGCCCAGCTCGTCCGCGCCTCGACCCGGACGCGGCCGTCGTCGCCGGTGAAGCGCACGCGCCGGTCGAAACGCGCGCCGCGCGGCGGATCGGCGATCCAGGTTTCGGCAGTCACGGTCTCGCCCGCGCGGACATTGCCGCGATAGTCGATCTCGTGCCGCGTCACGACCCAGACATAGGCCGCCTGTTCGGCCGGGGTGGCGAGCGCCTCCCAATGCGCGACGGCGATGTCCTGAATCCAGCGCACCCAGACGGCGTTGTTGACATGCCCGAGCACGTCGATGTCGTCCGGCGTGGCGGTGATGCGGAGCGTGAAGCGGGCCATGCCGCGGTCTTAGGCGCATTCGCCGCGCCGGGGAAACCCCGGCGGGCGACGATGATCAGGGTTCGAGCGCAGCGCGATCGGTATCGTCGAGCGCGTCGTCGGCGTCGGGATCGTCGAGCGCATCGTCATCGAAATCGGCCTGGAGCTCGTCCTCGTCGCGGTCGCGCAGATCGGGCTGGCGCGCGGGGTCGACATCGGCAACGACGTCGTCGGTCAGGTCGATGTCGTCGATCGGCTCGCCGTCGGGCTCGCCGCCCAGATCGACCGGAATGTCGGTGAGGAGCGTACCGTCCGACGGCGCGTCCTGCGTCGCCTCGATGATCTCGGCGCGCTGGCTCTCGTCATAGCCGTCCTCGTCCCAGCCGTCGTCGCCCGGCCCTTTTGGCGAAATGCGATTGCCGCCCATGCTTGCTCTCCTCGACTGAAACCGCCTGCGGCACCGATGCCCCATGGCTCATCCGCCGCGAACGGCGGGAGCCGCGATTCCGTTCCGCGTCGGCCGGCGGGCGCCGCGGTCAACTGGGCCGGAACAGCACCCCGCGTTCGGCAAAGGCGACGCAGCCGAAGGCAAGCAGCCCCATGCCGAGGAACCCGGCATAGAGCGGCACCGTCGAGCCGTTGAACCCCTGCCCGATCGCGGCGCCGATCAGCGCGCCCGACAGCGTAGTGACGAAACCCTGAAGGCTGGACGCGGTGCCGGCGATCGCCCCCATCTTTTCCATCGCCATCGCCGAGAAATTGGCGTTGGCGAGCGAGAAACAGGTCATCATCACCGCCTGGAGCAGCGCGAAACGCCACAGCGTTTCCCAGCCCGCAAGCGTGACCGCGAGGTGCACGCCCGCGACGACCACCAGCCCGGCCAGCGCGCTGTGCGAGATGCGCCGCGTGCCGAGCCGCATCACCAGCCGAGCGTTGAGGAACGACCCCACCGCCATCATGCTGGCGACCACGGCAAAGACGATGGTGAGCAGTTCGGGACGATGGAACACGTCGGCCATCACCTGCTGTACCGAGCCGATGAAGCCGAACAGCGCGCCCTGGAGCAGCGCGCTGGCGAGCGTGTAGCCGAGCGCGGTGCGGTCGCGCAGCATGAAGCGATAATCGGCCAGCACGCGCGCGACCCGCAGCGGTTGCCGCGCGCCGGGCGACAGCGTTTCGGGCATCCGCGACCAGAACCAGACGGTGACCGCGATGCCGATCGCCGCCGCACCCCAGAAGATCATCCGCCACGACGCGCCCGTCGCGACGATCGCCTGGCCGAACATCGGCGCCAGGATCGGCGTTGCCATGAACACGATGAAGGCGAGGCTCATCGTGCGCGCCATCGCGCGGCCGGCATAGCAGTCGCGAACCAGCGCGACCGTGACGACGCGCCCGCCCGCCGCAGCGGCGCCCATCGCCGCGCGCGCCGCGAGCAACAGCACGAAGCTGCCCGCAAGCGCCGCGACCGCGCTGGTCACGACATAGCCGACCAGCGCCCCCAACAGCACCGGCCGCCGCCCGAACCGGTCGGCGAGCGGGCCATAGCCGAGCTGCGCGACCGCGAAGCCGAGCAGATAGGCGGTGATGACGAACTGGCGGTGATTGGCCTCGCCGACGTGCAGGCTGTCGCCGATCGCCGGCAGGGCGGGCAGCATCGAATCGACCCCCAGCGCGGTGAGCGCCATCACGCACGCGATCAGCGCGACGAACTCGCCGAAGGGAAGCGGCGACTGGTCGGGCGGCACGCGCGCGGCGGGCGCGCCGGCGGCGCGGGCGGAGGCGGCGGATTCGGGCATGGTCCCCGGCATGGCGCAACCGGCCGGCGCCGTCACCCCCGAAACGGCCGGAGCGGCCATTTTGCCGCCGGGGCTCCCCCCGCGCGCCGCAACCCGTTAGGTTGCGTAGGGCGCGGCGGCTTGTTCGGGACCCCCGCCCCCGGCTAACGCACGGGTTTTGATTTCCCCCTGGAGACTCGCATGTCCGACACCCTTGCCGAAGTGCCGCTGATTTCGATGGCGGACCAGGCGTCCGATCCCGACGGCTTTGCCCAGGCCTTTGGCCAGTCGTTCCAGCGGTTCGGCTTTGCCATGGTGCGCGACCACGGCATCGACCCCGCGCTGATCGCGCGCGCATGGGCGATGACCGAGGCACTGTTCGCGCAGGATGAGGACGAAAAGCGCCGCCATGTCCTGCCCGGCAAGGGCGGCGCGCGCGGCTATACCCCGTTCAAGACCGAGATCGCCAAGGGCGCGACACATGTCGACCTGAAGGAATTCTGGCACATCGGCCGCGAACTGCCCGAGGGGCATCGCTTTGCCCCGCAGATGCCCGCCAATGTGTGGCCCGAGCGCCCCGAGGGTTTCCGCGAGACCTTCCTGGCGCTGTACCAGGCGTTCGACGACACCGGCGACCGGCTGTTGTCGGCGATCGCGCGCTATCTGGGGCTGGCCCCCGACTGGTTCGCGCCCGCGGTGAAGGACGGCAATTCGGTGCTGCGCCTGCTCCATTACCCGCCGGTCGACGCCGACGCCCCCGAGGTGCGTGCGGGCGCGCATGAGGACATCAACCTCATCACGCTGCTGCTCGGCGCCGAGGAAGCGGGGCTGCAACTGCTCGACCGCGACGGCCGCTGGCTGCCGGTCAAGCCGCCCGAGGGCGCAATGGTGGTCAATGTCGGCGACATGCTCCAGCGGCTGACCAACCATGTGCTGCCGTCGACGACGCACCGCGTCGTCAACCCGGCGCCCGAGCGCCGCGGCTTCTCGCGCTATTCGATGCCGTTCTTCCTGCACCCCGCGCCCGATTTCATGATCGAGACGCTGCCCGGCTGCATCAGCGCGGAGAACCCGAACCGCTATCCCGAACCGATCTCGTCGAACGATTACCTGTACGAGCGGCTGGTCGAGATCGGCCTGATCAAACCCGCGGCCTGAACAACATTGTTGCGCAATGCCGCCGCGATCCTCTAGCGGCATTGCGCAAAAGGAGACCCGAATGACCGAAGCGTTGCGCGTCGCCCTGGCCGGGCTGGGGACCGTGGGGACGGGCGTGATCCGCCTGCTCGACACCAATGCCGGGCTGATCGCGCGGCGGGCCGGCCGGCCGATCGAGGTGGTCGCGGTTTCGGCGCGCGACCGCAGCCGCGACCGCGGCGTCGATATCAGCCGCTTTGCCTGGCACGACGACCCCGTCGCGCTGGCGCTGCATCCCGATGCCGACGTCGTCGTCGAACTGATCGGCGGCGCCGACGGGCCGGCGCTGGCGCTGACGCGCGCGAGCCTGGCGGCACGGCGCAGCGTCGTCACCGCGAACAAGGCGATGATCGCGCATCACGGGCTGGAACTCGCCGGTGCGGCCGAGACCGCGGGAATCGCGCTGAAGTTCGAGGCGGCGGTGGCGGGCGGCGTGCCCGTGGTGAAGGGGCTGCGCGAGGGCGCCGCCGCGAACGCGATCGGCCGCGTCTATGGCATCCTGAACGGCACCTGCAATTTCATCCTGTCGAAGATGGAGGCCGAGGGCCGCGACTTTGCCGAGATCCTCGCCGAGGCGCAGGCGCTGGGCTATGCCGAGGCCGATCCGAGCTTCGACATCGACGGCATCGACGCCGCGCACAAGCTGTCGATCCTCGCCAGCCTGGCGTTCGGGACGCGCCCGGCCTTTGGCGCGGTGGCGGTGGGCGGCATCCGCCATATCCTGGCGGCGGACATCGCACAGGCGGCGTCGCTGGGCTTTCGGGTGCGGTTGCTGGGCATCGCCGAATCGACCCCGGCAGGGCTGTTCCAGCGCGTCCACCCGCACCTGGTCCCGGTCAATCACCCGCTGGCGCACGTCACCGGATCGACCAACGCGGTGGTGGCCGAGGGCAATTTCGTCGGCCGGCTGCTGTTCCAGGGCGCGGGCGCGGGCGACGGGCCGACCGCGAGCGCGGTGGTCGCCGACCTGATCGACATCGCGCGCGGCGAGTTCGGCCCGCCCTATGCGATGCCCGCGGCCGCACTGGCGGCGCAGCCCGCCGCCGACAGCGGCGAGCGTCGCGGCCGCGCCTATGTCCGCTTCACCGTCGTCGACCGGCCGGGCGTGCTGGCCGAGATCGCGGCGGCGATGCGCGATGCGGGCGTTTCGATCGAGAGCCTGATGCAGCGCGGCGCCAACCCGGACGGCAGCGTGCTGGTAGCGATCGTCACGCACGAAGGCCCCGAGCGCAACATCACCGACGCGCTCGAGCGGCTGCGCGGATCGCAGAGCCTGGCGGGCGAGCCGTTGCTGATGCACATCCTCGCCGGGTGAAACCCGCCGCGACGGAGCGGCGGCGCGGGTGCGACTCGCCGCCGCCGCCCCGCGGCGATCAGGGCGCCGGGTCGCGCAGCACGACGCGCGTGCCCGCCGCGGTGATGGTGACGCCGACCGCGATCTTGCCGCAATCGCGGAAGAACAGTTCGCTGCCGCATTTGGGCGGCGCGGTGTCCTGCAGCCGGCGCAACCGCTCGCCATAGGCCTCGCGCCCCGCGTCGCGGGTGACGAAGGGCACGCGGTAACGATCGGCGTCGCGCAACCCGCAGACCGTGATCTCGTTTTCATCCTGAGGCTTGCGGCACGGAATCGAGGCCGCGGTGGCGGCACGATAGCGCACCATCTCCGCCTCGATCAGCACGCTTTGCGGGGCGGCGGGCGGCGGTGACGCGGGTTGCGCCGCGGACTGTTGCCCGACGAGCAAGACGATCGAAAGCAGCATCCCCGACCCCTTCGCGATGGAGCCAAGACGATGCCGCGCAGTTGTGGCAGAATTGCGAAGGGCGTGACAACGCTAGCAGCCTCGACACTGCAACAGAGCACTCCTATCGCGCCCATACGTTCTTTGAGGGAGCCCCCATCCAATGACCAGCCCCACGCATAATCTCGACCGTGTTCTTGTGCTCGAAATGGTGCGCGTCACCGAAGCCGCGGCGATCGCGGCGTCGAGCCTCGTCGGCCGCGGCGACGAGAAGGCGGCCGACCAGGCGGCGGTCGAAGCCATGCGCGACGCGCTCAACAAGCTGTACCTCGACGGCACCGTCGTGATCGGCGAGGGCGAGCGCGACGAGGCGCCGATGCTGTACATCGGCGAAAAGGTCGGTGCGGCGCAGGGCAAGGGTCCGGCGATCGACATCGCGCTCGACCCGCTGGAAGGCACGACGATCACCGCCAAGGCCGGCCCGAACGCGCTGGCGGTGCTGGCGATCGGCGAAAAGGGCTGCCTGCTCAACGCGCCCGACGTCTATATGGAAAAGCTGGCGGTCGGCCCGGGCTATCCCGAGGGCATCATCGACCTCAACAAGACCCCGACCGAGAATATCCACGCGATCGCCAAAGCCAAGGGCGTGGCGCCGCAGGAAATCATCGCGTGCGTGCTCGACCGGCCGCGCCACGAGAAGCTGATCGCCGAGCTGCGCCAGATCGGCTGCGGCATCATGCTGATCCCCGACGGCGACGTCGCGGGCGTGATCGCGACCACCGATCCGAACACGACGATCGACGTCTATATGGGTACGGGCGGCGCCCCCGAGGGCGTGCTTGCCTGTGCGGCGCTGCGCTGCGTCGGCGGCCAGTTCAAGGGCCGGCTGGTGTTCCGCAACGACGACGAGCGCGCGCGTGCGGCCAAATGGGGCATCGGGGATCTCGACAAGATCTATGACCTGACCGAACTGGCGCAGGGCGACTGCATCTTTGCCGCGACCGGCGTGACCGACGGATCGCTGCTGGAAGGCGTGAAGCGTTACGGCGACACGATGACGACCGAGAGCGTGGTGATGCGCGCCAGCTCGGGCACCGTCCGCTGGGTCAAGGGCGAGCACCGGATCGAACGCCACCGGTGATCGAACGCGCCGGGCCGCGCCCGTCCCGTCCGCGGCGGCGGGCGGCGCGGCCCGATGCAGAGGCGGACGCGCGGCGGCATCGGCACCGCATCGCGCCGGGGGACGCGATTGACAGGCGGACGCCCCCGTCCTCTATTCCCCCGCGGCAATCGAACAGGGGGACGCCGACCATGCGCAACTGGAAAGTGATTTTCGCCGCCGGACTGGCGCTGTCGGCGCTCGCCGCGCCCGCGACCGGGCGACAGACGGCCCCCGCGCCGCAACCCGCCGCGGCCGACGCGCCCTTCACCTTCGAAGAGGCGATGATCCCGATGCGCGACGGGGTGAAGCTCCACACCGTCATCCTGCGACCCAAGAGTGCCACGGGGCCGCTGCCCATCCTGTTCCAGCGCAGCCCCTATGGCTCGCCCGATGCCGCGCCGCCGCGCGTGCCGAACAGCTGGGCGCCGCTGGTGCGCGACGGCTATATCTTCGTGTTCCAGGACATGCGCGGCCGCTTCAAGTCCGAAGGCGGGCCGTTCACGCTTTCGACCGAAGTGAAGACCGGCAAGGGCGCCGTCGACGAGGCGACCGACGCCTATGACTCGATCGACTGGCTGGTGAAGAATGTGAAGCCGAACAACGGCAAGGTGGGCATGTGGGGCGTGTCCTACCCCGGCTTCACCGCGGCGATCGCGCTCGCCAGGCCGCATCCGGCGCTCAAGGCGACCAGCCCGCAGGCGGCGTGGATCGATTACTGGAAGAACGACGACCTGCATCGCTGGGGCGCGATGCGGCTGACCTATGCCAGCGACTGGGTGAACAGCCTGCAGGCCGACAAGACCAATGCCGGCATCGAGCTGTACGACCGCTACGACACCTATGACTGGTTCCTCCACGCCGGCTCGCCCGACGACATCGAGAAGAAGTATTTCAAGGGCCGGGTGCCGCGCTATCGCGAGATGATCGAGCATCCCGACTATGACGATCACTGGAAGAAGCAGGTCTGGTCGGACACGCTGGGCAAGACCACCGTGCCGACGCTCAACGTCGCCGGATACTGGGATCAGGAAGATCCCTGGGGTAGCTGGAAGATCTGGGAAAAGCAGCGCGCCAACGATCCGAACAAGCTGGCGCTGATGGTCGCCGGGCCGTGGGCGCACGGCACCTGGCACTCGCCCGCCAACAGCCTGGGACGGATTCCATTCGGCGTCGACAGCGGCACGCAGTTCGTCGAGCAGATCGAGGCGCCGTTCTTTGCCTATTGGCTGCACGGCACCGGGACCAAGCCGGACTTCGCGCTGAAGAGTTTCCAGTCGGGTTCGTGGCAGTGGAAGACGTATCAGAGCTACCCGCTCGCCAATGCGCAGGCGACCAGCCTGTATCTGCACGGCGACGGCTCGCTGAGCTTCACCGCGCCGGCGGCGGGCGAGGGGTGCCGCGACTATGTGAGCGATCCCGCCCGCCCCGTGCCGTTCCGCCCGCGGCCGATGTCCGCCACCTATGCCACGCCCGACTGGCGCTGGTGGGAGGCGGAGGACCAGCGCTTCGTCGACGACCGGCCCGATGTGCTCAGCTATGTCTCCGCGCCGTTGGAGAACGACCTGACGGTAACGGGGGAGGTCACCGCCAAGCTGATGGCCTCGACCAGCGGCACCGACAGCGACTTCGTCGTCAAGCTGATCGACGTGTTCCCGGAAAACTATGAGAAGGCGCCGACCGCGCTGGGCGCCTATGCCAAGGGCCTCAACGGCTATGAACTGCCGATCGCGATGGAGATCCGCCGCGGGCGGTACCTCAAGAGCTTCGAGCGGGCGACGCCGCTGGTGCCCGATCAGGTGACCGCCTGGGACTTCCCGCTGCGCGACCACGACCATGTGTTCAAGAAGGGCCACCGCATCATGGTGCAGGTCCAGTCGAGCTGGTTCCCGGTGATCGACCGCAATCCGCAGACCTTTGTGCCGAACATCTACAAGGCCAAGCCCGAGGATTATCGCAAGGCGACGCAGCGGGTGTGCACGGGGTCGGTGGTGACGCTGCCGGTGGTGAAGTGATCTGACGTCGCGAACCCCTCCTCCAGCGAGGAGGGGCTTGAGGCGGGCCTCAGTTCTTCAGCCGATACCCGGTGCGGAAGATCCACACGATCAGCGCGAGGCACAGCAGCAAGAAGATGCCGGTGAAGCCCAGGCTCCACGCGATGCCAACATCGCCGTGGCCGAAGAAGCTCCAGCGGAAGCCGCTCACCAGATACACCACAGGGTTGAACAGGCTGACCGTGTGCCAGGGCTCGGGCAGCATGTCGATCGAGTAGAAGGCCCCGCCGAGGAAGGTGAGCGGCGTCACCAGCAGCGAGGGCACGATGTTGAGCTGTTCGAAGCTCTTCGCCCAGATGCCGATGATGAAGCCGAACATGCTGAACGTCACCGCGGTCAGCACCAGGAAGGCGAGCATCGCGGCGGGATGGTCCACCCGCAGCGGTACGAACAGCGCCGAGGTCGCCAGGATGATCAGCCCGATCACCACCGACTTGGTCGCCGCAGCCCCCACGAATCCCACCACCAGCTCGATCGCCGAGATCGGCGCCGAGAGCAGCTCGAACACGGTGCCGGTGAATTTGGGGAAGTAGATGCCGATCGAGGCATTGGCGATGCTCTGCATCAGCAGCGACAGCATGATCAGGCCCGGCACGAGGAAGCTGCCGTAATTCACCCCATGGATCGCGTCGATCCGGCTGCCGATCGCGCCGCCGAACACGACGAAATAGAGCGAGGTGGTGATCACCGGGGTCGCGATCGATTGCCACAGCGTGCGGATCGTGCGCGCCATCTCGAACTTGTAGATCGCCCAGATGCCGGGAAAGTTGATGCCGTTCATCCGCGTGCCCCCACCAGATCGACGAAGATGTCCTCGAGGCTCGACTTGGACGTGTCGAGATCCTTGAAGGCGATGCCGAGGTCGTTGAGTTTCCTGAGCAGCGACGGAATGCCGGTGCGTTCGGCCTGCGCATCGAAGGTATAGCGCAGCTTGTGGCCCTCATCGGCAAGGCTGAGCTGCCATTCGCCGAGTTCGGCCGGGATCGCGGCGAGCGGCTCGACCAGGCTGAGGTCAAGCTCGCGCTTGCCGAGCTTCTTCATCAGCGCAGTCTTTTCCTCGACCAGCAGCAGCTTGCCCTTGTTGATCACGCCCACCCGGTCAGCCATTTCCTCGGCCTCCTCGATATAGTGGGTGGTGAGGATGATGGTGGTGCCGCGGTCGCGCAGGCGGCCGATCAGCTTCCACATGTCGCGGCGCAGCTCGACGTCGACACCCGCGGTCGGCTCGTCGAGGAACAGGATGTCGGGCTCGTGGGCAAGCGCCTTGGCGATCATCACCCGGCGCTTCATGCCGCCCGAAAGCTCCATGATCTTGGCGTTGCGCTTGTCCCACAAGGACAGATCCTTGAGGATCTGGTCGCAATAGGCGTGGTCGGGCGCCTTGCCGAACAGCCCGCGCGAGAAGCGGGCGGCCGAGCCGACGCGCGAGAACATGTCGACCGCGATCTCCTGCGGCACCAGCCCGATCTTGGAGCGCGCCGCGCGCGGCTGGCGAATGGCGTCGTGCCCGTCGACCAGGATCGTGCCCGTGCTGGGCGTGACGATGCCGCAGATGATCGAGATCAGCGTGGTCTTGCCCGCGCCGTTCGGCCCGAGCAGCGCGAAGATCTCGCCGCGGTTGATGTCGAGATCGACATGATCGAGCGCCCGATGCCCCGAGGCATAGGTCTTGCTGACGCCCGCGAGGCTGAGGATGGGTTGCATGCGATCCCCCTGAAATGCCGAGCATAGCTAGGAAGCCGCCCGGGTGCCGACAAGGCTGCCATGCGGCGCGGCGCGCGTGGGCGCCGCCGCGTGGGTCAACGCTGGGCGCGCGCCTGGGCGACGGCAGCAGCGAGCGCGGCATAGTCGCGCGCTCCGTAGTAAAGGTGCCCGCCGATCACCCAGCTGGGCGTGCCCGTCATCGCCAGCTTCTCGCCGAGGCCGTGATTCTGGTTGATCTCGGCCGCGACCGCCTGCGACCGGACCGACGCCTCGGCGCGGCGCAGGTCGAGCCCAGCCTTTTGCGCCGCCGCGGCGATCGTCGCGGTGCTGGGCGATCCCGCCGCATAGAGCGCATCGTGGAAGGCGCGGTAGCGATCCTGTTCGGCGGCGGCGAGCGCCCAGCGCGCGGCCATCACGCTGTCCGGGCCGAGCACCGGATATTCGCGATAGACGACGCGGACGTTGGGATCGCTGGCGATCAGCTTGTCGAGGCCGGGCAGGCTGGCGCGGCAATAGCCGCAGGCATAGTCCATGAACGCGACGACGGTGACATCGCCCTTGGGATTGCCCGCCCAGGCGCCGGCATAGGGCCGACCCAGCGCCTCGACATGCTGCGGCACCGATTGCTGCGCCTGCGCCTGGGCGCGTTCGGCCTTTTCGGCCTCGCGCGCCTGGAGCCGCTCCATCGCCTCGGGCAACACTTCGGGATGGCTGAGCAGATAGGCGCGGATCGCCTCGCCCGCCGCGGCCGGCGGACGCGTCGAATCGAGCCCCGCGACCACGCCGCCGCCGATCATCGCCGACACCAAGGCGACGCCCGCCAGCACCAGCGGCCGCTGCAACCTGTTCTCGCTCACGCTAGTTCCTTTGCCCCTTTTTCTGGTTCGCAAAGGCATTCTGCGAGACCATGAACAGATCCTGCGCGCGCAGCCAGTCGGACGAGCCCTGTGGCAGGCCGGCCATTGCCGCGCGCGCGCTGACCATCGCGGTGCGCGGATCGCCCATCATGCTGGCGCGTTCGGCGGTGGCGAGCGCCGTGCGCGGCTCGTCGCCCTTGCGTTCGTAGACGACGCCCAGATTGAACCAGGCGAACGGATTCTCCCGGTCGCGCGCGACCGCCTGGCGCAGGATCCGCTCGGCCTCGGCCAGGTTCGCCTTGTCCTCGGTCGCGACAAGCGCGTGGCCGAAGGTGGTCGCGATCAGCGGTTGATTGTTCGACCGCTCGGTCGCCTCGCGCAGCGGCGCCAGCGCCTCGACCGGCTTGCCCGATTCGAGCAGGATCTGCCCTTCGAGCTCAAGATAATAGGGGTCGTGCGGCGCCATCCGGACGAGCGCCGCGGTTTCGGCCGCCGCCTGCTCGGGATAGCCCGACTTGTGATAGGCATAGGCGCGCGCATAATGCGCCGGCGCCGACTGATCGGTGAGCGGATAGGTGCGCAGCGTCGCCTGCGGATCGTTGACATAGCCGCGCAGCTTGGCCTGGACGCGCTTGAAGCGCGCCTCGAGCGCGGGATCGAGCGGCCGCGACCAGGACGGCGCCTGCTGCAGATCGGCCTTGAGCGTTTCGATGCGGTCCTGCGACATCGGGTGCGTCTGGGCGAACGGATCGACCTCCGGATCGGTCGAATAATAGCCGTAGCGGTGCTGAAGGTTGGTGAGCTTGCCGAAGAAGGACAGCATCCCCCGGCCGGTGATTCCCGCCGAGTTGAGCAACCGCGACCCCGCGGCATCGGCCGACGATTCCTGAACGCGGCTGAACGCCAGATATTTGCCGATCGCGGCACGCTGGCCCATCATCATCAGCCCCATGCCGGCATCGGCATTGCCGCTGGCTGCGGCGGCGACGCCGAGCAGCAGGCTGAGCATCGAGATCTTGCCCGCGCCGCCATCGTTCTGGAAAACGGCGTGCCCGCCGATGATATGGCCGATTTCGTGCGCGATCACGCCCTGGACTTCATTGGCGTTGTCGGCCGCGTCGATCAGTCCCGAATGGACATAGACGATCTGACCGCCCGCGACGAAGGCGTTGATCGAGCTGTCCTGGATGAGCACGACGCGGAAATTGGCGGGCGAAAGGCCGGCCGCCTGCGCGAGCGGACGCGCCATGTCGTTGAGCAGCGCCTCGGTCTCGGCATCGCGCAGCACCGACTGGGCGCTGGCGGGGGACGAGGCGAACATACCGAGACAGAGCAGGGCCAGCAGGGCCGCCAGGCGCTTCATGGAGGGCATCATCGTCCCGAACTCCTTGTCGCGCAATGCCTTTGCCCCGTCACGATGAACCGCGCGTGAAGCAGTTTCGCGCCGCCCGGCGGCGGCGTGCCGGCCGCGCGCGTCGCCCGGGAGCAACGCGCGCGGCCCGGACATCAGGCGCCGAAGGTACGCTGCCACCAGCCGCGGCGCGGCGAGGCGCCGGCGGTTTCGGCAGCGGGTTCGGCCGCATCACCGT
>JAFABD010000041.1 GCA_023426225.1 Pseudomonadota bacterium
GCCGGAACACCGCGGGCGGCGCGACGAGATAAAGGCTGCCGTCGGACGCGGCAAAGGCCGGCCCCGCGATCCCCTCGGGCCAGCCGGCGGGCGGGCCGACCCGCGTCCATCGTCCCGCCGGGTCGCGCCGCGTCAGCAACAGCCGCCCGCGCGCGTCGGCGGCGAACCAGATGGACCCGTCGCGCGTTTCGACGATGCTGTGCACCCCGCCGCGCGGCGCCCAGGGATTGGCGTCGATCAGCCGCCCGCCGCGCACCACGCCGAAACCGCCGAAGTCATAGCCGACCCAGATGTCGCCGTTGCGCGCGGCGTGCAGCGCGGTGACCTGCAACGATCGCCGGGGATCGTCCTTGTTGGGCACCAGCCGCTCGAACCGGATGCCGTCGAACCGATAAAGGCCGGTCGCGGTGCCCAGCCACAGATCGCCGTCGCGGCCCTGCACGATCGCGCGGATATTGCCCGGCGCGCCCTCGGCCAGCGTCCAGCGCGTGTGGCGGAACTGGTGGAGCGGCCGCGCGACGTCGAGCGCCCCCGCCGGCCCCGCCCCGCCGACCAGCGCCGCCAGCGCAAACGCCAGCCCCAGCGCCGCACCGCGCGCACGATCAGGAATGCCAGGGTTCAAAAAGGATTTTCCGCTGCTGCGCCGCCCCGCCCACCCTGACAAGCCGTCCCCCGCCCCGCAAGCGGCTTGTGCGCGATCATCGGCCGGTCGCGACCGCGCCGCGCCCGACCATCTTGTGTCCTTGCTGCAACAGGTTCGTCATATTCCTGCCGATCCGCGAAGATGGCGGTTGCCAAGCGAAGATGAACCGACATTCATGTCTCCGCAGCAGGCGACGATCGCAGCAACGCGCGCCAAGCTATTCGACGAACCAGAAAAAGGGGGTTCTTGATGTCTTCGTTCCACCGCCCCGCCGGCACCGCATTGCGCGTCGCGGCCTCGATGTTCTCGCTTGCCGTCGCGATGTCGTCGGTTGCGCATGCGCAGGATCAGGCCGCACCCGCCGCGCCCGAAGCCGCGCCCGCGCAAACCTCGGGCGAGATCGTCGTCACCGGCTCGCGCATCCGCCGCCCCGACTATGAAACGGCCAGCCCGATCGTGTCGCTCGGCGCACAGACGCTTCAGCAGGCGGGCACGACCAACGTCACCGACTTCCTCACCGGGCTGCCCGCGCTGGTCGGCTCGTCGACCTCGCGTGACAATTCGGGCGATCGCGCCGGCATCGGTGCCACCGGGCTCAACCTCGCGAACCTGCGCAACCTGGGTACCGAGCGCACGCTGCTGCTGATCGACGGCCGCCGCCATGTCGCGGGGCTCGAGGGCACCCAGGCGGTCGACATCAACACGATTCCCGCCGACCTGATCGAGCAGATCGACATCCTCACCGGCGGCGCGTCGGCGATCTACGGCGCCGACGGCGTGTCGGGCGTCGTCAACTTCATCATGAAGAAGAACTTCCAGGGCATTACCGCGCGGGCCCAGGCCAATATCAGCCGCTATGGCGACGCCGGCCAGCGGCTGATCGCCGTCACCGCGGGCCAGAACTTCGCCGACGGCCGCGGCAACATCGCGCTCGCCTATGAATATAACGACAGCGACCGGCTGACCACCAAGGACCGCTCGGCGCTGGTCGGCACCAACCGCGTCGGCTTTTACCGCAACCCCAATTATGTGAAGGGGCAGACGGGCTCCTACTACGTGATCCCGCAAAGCGGCGTCCGCTATGGGCAGACCTCGCGCGTCGGGGCGGTCGACGTCGATTTCGACGGCATCCCCGATTTCACCGGCAGCGGCGCGGTCTACAACCGCGGGATCGACATTCCGGGCGGCTACACGCGCAACAGCGACGACACGCTCGTGTCCGACTATGGCAACGACCTGCTGCCCAGCGTGCAGCGGCATGTCGCCAACCTGTTCGCGCACTATGACGTGTCCGACAGCCTGCAGTTCTTCGTCGAGGGCAAGTACGCCAACACCAAGTCCTATTCGCTCGGCCAGCCGACCTTCGACTATTACCTCTTCGTTCCGCAGGACAATCCCTACATCCCCACCGCGATCCGCAACGCGATCGACCCTGCGGCGGGCGGTGTGCTGGTGACGCGCGACAATTTCGACCTGGGTCAGCGCGGCGAGAACATCAAGCGCGAGACGTGGCGCTCGGTCGTCGGCGTCAAGGGCGATTTCAGCCCCACCACCCATTTCGAAATTTCCTATGTGTTCGGCCAGACCGACATCACCAATCGCTTCGTCAACGACATCTACAGCGACCGCTTCTTCGCGGCACTCGACGCCGTTCGCGATCCCACGGGCGCGATCACCTGCCGCGCCAATCTCGACCCGAACTGGGCGCCGGACCAGCCCTATTCGAGCGGGCGGACCGTGCTCTCCCCCACCACCTTCACGCGCGGCCAGTGCCAGCCGATCAACCTGTTCGGCGAAAACATGACCAGCCAGGCGGGGCTCGACTTCATCCGCGCGAACACCACGCAGCATTCGCGCATCAACCAGCACGTCGTGTCGGCGTCGATCACGGGTGATCTGCGCAGCCTGTTCTCGCTGCCCGGCGGCGCCGTCGGCTATGCGATCGGCGCCGAATATCGCAAGGAGATCTCGCGCTTCACGCCCGACGTGCTCGAACAGCAGGGGCTGACCTTCTCGAACAAGCTGCTGCCGTCGCGCGGCAGCTTCGACGTCAAGGAAGTGTTCGGCGAAATCGACCTGCCGCTGCTCAAGGACCGGCCGTTCTTCCACACGCTCGATCTCAGCGGCGCGCTGCGCTACTCGGACTATTCGTCGATCGGCAACACCACGACGTGGAAGGCCGACCTGACCTGGGCACCGATCCGCGACCTCCGCTTGCGCGGCACGCTGTCCAAGGCGGTGCGCGCGCCGAACATCGGCGAACTCTACAGCGCGGCATCGCAGACCTATGCCTTCTTCGACGATCCGTGCATCGTGGCGAACCGCGGGCTCGGCAAGTCGAGCCGCGCCGCCAACTGCCAGGCGATCCTGTCGCAGGCCGGGCTGACGCAGGCCCAGATCGACAATTATGAAGACCCGCGCACGGTCAACATTGCGGGCATTGCCAGCGGCAACACCGCGCTGCGTCCCGAAGAGGCGCGCACCTGGACGGCGGGCGTCGTCCTCCAGCCGCGGATGCTGCGCGGCTTCCAGGTCTCGGTCGACTGGTACAACATCAAGCTCAAGAACGCGATCAACACCGTCACGCCGCAGCAGCTTGCCGAGCTGTGCGTCGACCAGCAGTCGATCAACAATCCGTTCTG
The DNA here is from genome assembly GCA_023426225.1 of Pseudomonadota bacterium. Classification (GTDB taxonomy): domain Bacteria; phylum Pseudomonadota; class Alphaproteobacteria; order Sphingomonadales; family Sphingomonadaceae; genus Sphingomonas. The sequence continues at coordinate 3,286 of JAFABD010000041.1, forward strand.
CACCACCATCACGCGCCAGCAGGGCACCGGCCTCATCACCGGGTTCAGCGTGTTTCCGCAGAACGTCGCCGACTTCCGCACCGCGGGCCTCGACGTCAACCTCAACTACTCGTTCTCGCTGCCCAAGGTCGGCGACTTCAACATCCGCGTGATCGGCAACTATCTCGACAAGCTGACCTTCATCGGCACGCCGGGCGCCGAACCGACCGACGACCGCGGTCAGCCCTACATGCCCAAATATCAGGCGTTCACCAGCGTGACCTATTCGAGCGGTCCGTTCTCGTTCAACTACAGCCTGTCGTGGTGGGACAAGACCGAGCGCTATTCGAAGGATCGCCTCCAGGGCAATCCCAACTACGTCGCGCCGCAATACGCCTATTTCAAGGAACGCTGGATCCACAACATCTATGCCAGCATGGACGTCAACAAGGGCTTCCAGTTCTTCGGCGGCGTGAACAACCTGTTCAACCAGAAGCCCGACCTCGGCTCGCTCGCGAACCCGACCGACTATACGGGCACCACCTTCTTCGCGGGTGCGCGCGCCAAGTTCTGACGCGCCCTCGCCGAAAGCATATGGCGCCGCGCGGGGAGACCCGCGCGGCGCCGTTGCGTTTTGCAGTCCGCCGGGGCGCTGCAACCCTGCGCCCCGCGCGCATCGCCGCGAGCCCCAGCGGAAAGTCGCGCCCCGGCCCGTCCCCTTTCGCCGGCCCCGCCTCGCTTGACGAACCATCCGTCCGGCACCGCGAAATGCGACGGCGCAGCCCGGGGGGCGGGCGGATCATGCGGCGCCCTTATCCCCCGCAATCCGGAAGCGGCGTCTGGCGGGGCGGCTTGCCGTTGCGGGGCGGGACCGGGGCTAGGGAACGATCGTCAGCTCGGCGATCCGGTCGCCGTCGAGCACGAACAGATAGCGCAGGTCCACCGGACTGCCGGGAAAGTTGCCGACCAGATGGCTGGTGGCCACCACGCGCCCGTCGGCTTCGGACAGGGCGAACGGCTCGACCACATAGGAATATTGGGTCGAGGCATTGGCCATCCACCGCCGGATCGCCTCGCGCCCGGCATAGGTGTTGCCCTCGTCGACGACGACGGCGTCCGGCGTGAAGCATTGGGCGATCGCCTCGGCATTCGCTCTTTTGTCGGCCGCGAAATAGCGGGCAATCACATCGGGCAGGATGATCGTCACGGTCCTTCTCCTCGCTGGTGTTCGGCCGAGGATTTAGGGCTTTGACGATGTTCGCATAAGCAGGATAAACGGGGACGCGGAATTGCGTATATCGGGACAATGCGGCGCTTCAGTCTCACGGATTTTGATGCGGTGCTCGCCATCGGCCGCCGGGGATCGTTCCGCGCCGCGGCGCTCGATCTCGGGATGTCGACCAGTGCGCTCAGCAACGCGATCGCCGCGGTCGAAGCGCAACTGGGCGTGCGGCTGTTCAATCGCACGACGCGCAGCGTTGCGCTGACCGAGGCGGGGCGCCGGTTCGTCGAGCAGGTCACGCCGGCGCTCAACGACATCCGCCACGCGCTCGACGCCGTTCGCGCGCAGCAGGAGACGCCCTCGGGCACGTTGCGCATCAACACCTTCGCAACGGCGGGGCGCGAGATCCTGGCGCCGCTGGTCCTCGAGTTCCTGCGGCGTTTCCCCGAAGTCCGGATCGACCTGGTCACCGAAGGCAATCTGGTGGACATCGTCACCGCAGGGTTCGACTTCGGGATACGCAGCGAGAATCTGGTCCCGACCGACATGATCGCGATCCCGATCGGCCCCGCGCGGCGTTATGCGGTGGTTGCCTCGCCCGCCTATCTCGCCCGGCACGGCCTGCCGCGCGTCCCGGCGGACCTGCTGGCACATGCCTGTATCCGCACGCGATTGCCCAACGGCGCGATGTTCCGCTGGCAGTTCGAGGCCGAAGGTCAGCCCGTCCAGGTCGATGTCGACGGCCCGATCACGCTCGACGAAGCCAGCCTGGCACGTCTGGCGGTCCTCGCCTCGACCGGGATCGGCTTCTTCATGGAATCCGACGTGCGCGAGGATATCGCGGCGGGGCGGCTGGTGCGGCTGCTGTCCGAATGGACGCCGCCGCTGGCGCCGTTGTGTCTCTATTACCCAAGCCGCCGCAATCCGCCCGCGGCATTCAGGCTGTTCGTCGATCTTGCCCGCGAACGCGCGCGTTCGGCCCGGAACGGCGCGGCTGCGCCGTGACCTGACGCTCGCGGCGCCGCCAGCGACGCATCGCGTCCGCCACGGGACGATCGCGGCGGGGAAGCGTCAGGCGATCGGGGGTGTCGGCGCCCCCGCCCGCGTCAAAACCACGCCCGGCCCATCATCTCCGCGCCGAGCAGCAGGAGGAAAGCCAGGAAGATCCGCCGGAACAGCGGCGGGCGGATGCGTTTGCGGAGCCGCTGCCCCGCCGCCATGCCCAGCAGCGCGGGGACAACCGCCAGCGTCGACGCGAGCAGGTTCCCGAACGCGGCCGCGCCGTGCCAGTACAGCCCGATGGCCAGCGCAACCGTGGAAATGGTGAACGACAGGCCCAGCGCCTGCACCATGTCGTCGCGCTCGAGCCTCAGCGACTGGATGTACGGCACGGCGGGAATGACGAACACGCCCGTCGCCCCGGTCACCAGCCCGGTGGCCAGCCCCACCGCCGGGGACAGCCACGGCTCCCGTCGCTCGGGCACCGCGCGCGCCGGCGCGAACAGCGTGTATGCGGCATAGAGCGCCAGCGCCGCCCCCAGCGCGCCGACGGTGCGGTCGCCGTCGACACGCGCCAGCATCGCGGACCCGGCGACGGTGCCCACGACGATCCCCAGCATCATCGCCCAGAGCCGACGCAACAGCGCGCCCGTCCGCGCGCCCCCGAAAAGCTGCCAGATGTTGGTGACGAACGACGGCACCAGCAACAGCCCCGCGGCGGTGACGGGCGAAAGCACCGCGCCCATCACGCCCATCGCCACGGTCGGCAACCCCATCCCGGTCACGCCCTTGACGATCCCGGCGAGGAAGAATGTCGCAACGATCGTCGCGATCAGCGGCAGCGAGACATCGGCCATGCAGCGATCCTAACGCGCATCGTCACGACCACAATGCACGACGGCCGACCGGGCGTCCCCCGCGCGCCCATCGCCCACGCGCCCCTCGCCCGCGCACCCATCGCCCGCGCCCCACGCCTCACCCGCGCACCAGCCGAAGCGCATCCGCCGCAGGCGCGACCGAGACACGGCGGCCCCAGTCGAATCCCAGAAAGTCCTGTTCCATGCCGTCGGCGAAAATCAGGCCCCCGTCGTTCATCCGCGACGTGACCTCCAGCGCGCCCTCGGCCAGCTTGCCCGCGCGGATCGTCGTCCCGGTGACGATGCTGGGAAAGGGCTCGCGGACAAAATAGGCGATCGCCCGCTCCTCCGGCGTCAGCGGGATGCGCGTGCCGGTCGCCTCCATGATCGACCGCGCCCAGCCGGTGGCCCCCGTGCCCGACGCGACGATCAGCCCGCTCGAACTCTGGTCCTCGCGCCTTCCGCCCGCCGCGATGCTGTAGCGCGCCGACTGATGGCTGCGATGGCCGACGAACACCTCGTTGAGCGCCAGCAGCCGCTCGCCGGTGTCCAGCCGCGCCTCCACCATCGTCCGATGCTCGATCGGCGCCCGCCCCGCCGCTGCCGCGCGCAACAATTCGGGCAACTGCCGCAGCGCCACGCGCACCAGCACGCCGTCGTACAGGTCGGGGGCGGGGTTGACGCCCAGCACCGGCTGCCCCGTCAGATATTTGGCGACGTTGGCGACCAGCCCGTCCTGCCCCACCGGCACGATCACGTCCTCCGGGCCGAACAGGAAGCGGTCGAGATCGGGGCGACGGACATGCGCCTGCCGCCAGTCGCCGGGCACCGCGAGCCGCGCGTGCTTCAGCACGTCGTGGCGCTGACGGTCGCGTTCCTCCAGGACCTCGATCCGCTGACCGCGCGTCTCCAGGAAGAACCGGGCCTGCTCGCGCGTGGCATGGCGCGCGAGCAGCAGTTCATAATCGGTCTCGCGGGTGACGAACACCGCGCGCGGGCTGTTGGTCGGCATGGGCGGCCTCACCGCACCGGCAGCGCGGGCGCGACGCGGCGGAATTCGCCGAGCAGCGTCGCCAGCAGGTCGGGCGTGACGTTCAGATGCTCGATCGTGTCGAGCTTGCCCGCCAGATCGCGCGCGGCCAGACCCAGCAGCACCGCGGGCGGCAGGTCGCGATAGACCGCCATATGCGCCAGCTCCGCCTCGGCCTTGGCGCCTTCCACCGCGCGGATGCGCTCGGCCTCGGCCGCCGCCTCGACCTGCTGCGCCTCGGCGACGCCGGCGGCACGCGCGCGGGCGTTCGCCGCTTCCTCGGCGATCAGTTGCTGTTCGCGCCGCGCGAGCTCGGTGCGGTTGGCAAGCTCGTTCTCGGCGATCGCCCGCTCCTTCTCCACCGCCAGCGCGCGGCGCTCGAAGGTCGCCTGGTCGGCCTTTTGCTGGAGCGCCTCGAAGGTCGGCGTCTGCAGCGCGCGTTCCAGCTCGGTGCTGGGGGCGAGGTTGGTCAGCCGGATCGCCACCACCTCCAGCCCGATCTCGCTGAGCGCCGTGTCGCCGGTCAGCGCCGCCGCCAGCACACCGCGCAGCGGATCCGGCCCGGCGTCGAGCAACGCCTGCACCGGCGCCTGCGCCAGATATTGCAGCACCGCCTGGTTGACGAGCCCGGCGAGCCGCGTCTCGATCCGCTGGATCGGCTCGGCCGTCCAGCTGCCGCTGTTCAGGCCGATGGTGAAGTCGACACGCGCGGCGAGCCGCTCCGGATCGGCGACGCGCCAGGTCAGCGTGCCCTGCACCGCCACGCTCTGGAAATCCTGGCTGCGCCCCTTGACGAACAGCACCGTCTCGCGGTCGTCCATCGGCAGCTCGGCGATGCTCGCGGTCTCCGGCCGGAACCAGAAGACGAGCCCGCGCCCGCTCTGCCGCACCCGGCCCTTGCGATAGCGGATCACATGGCTGCTCGCGTCCGCGCGCAGTTGGGCGACGAACGGAAACTTGCGAATCTGGGCCATCATGCGTCTCCTTCTGGCTTGCGATAACGATAGAGTTCGGCCGGCCGGAACGACGCGCCGGTCTCGCGTTCGCCGGTCGCCTCCAGCCAGCCGCGATCGAGCATGCGGCGGCGAAAGGCCGGCTTGTTGAGCTTGGTGTCGAGGATCGCCTCGTACACGTCCTGCAGCGCGCGCAGCGTGAACCGCTCGGGCAGCAGGGCAAAGGCGATGCCCGAATAATCGAGCTTGCCGCGCAGTCGCCGGATCGCGAGGCTCAGCATCGCACCATGGTCGAAGGCGAGCGGCAGCGGATCGCCCTCGCCGATGCGGACCTCCACCGGCCCGCCGGTCTCGCCCGGCCACGGCACCGTCAGCTCCGCCAGCGCCAGCTCCGGCGCGCCCTTCAGCGCGGCGGCAAAGCGGTCGGCGGGCAGCAGCGCGAAATAGGCGACGCTGATGATCCGCGTGCGCGGATCGCGGTCGACGGCACCAAAGGTATAGAGCTGCTCGACATAGGCATCGGCCATCCGCGCCTTGGCCGCCAGGATCCGGTGCGCCGCGTCATCCAGGCTTTCGCCGATCCCGACAAAGCCGCCGGGCAATGCCCAGGCGCCGGCAAAGGGCGGCTGGTCGCGGCGCGTCAGCAGCACCGCGGGCGCGCCGTCGACGACGCTCGTCAGGATCAGGTCCACCGCCACCGACGGGCGCGCATAGGCGGTGGCGTCATAGGCTTCGAGAAAGGCTGTTTCGTCCATCGACTCGACCTTATATGCGTTATGCACTTTACTTATGTGCGTAATGCGCATATGTCAAATGCGAAGGAGAAAGACGATGCAGCGCCTGATCGTGGTGGTGGATACCCAGGCCGACTTCATGCACGCCGACGGCGCGCTGGCGGTGGAGGGGGCCGCGGCGCTGATCGCGCCGATGCAGGATTGGCTCGCCCGGCTCGATCCGGCGGAAACGGCGGGGGTGCTGTTCACCTTCGACACGCATTGCGCCGATCGCTATCCGGCGTCGGCGGAGGCTGCGCAGTTCCCGATCCACTGCGTCCGCGGCACGCCCGGATGGGCCAATGTGCTCGATGCGGCGGCGATCGCGCCCGGCATCCCGGTGCACCGGCTGGAAAAGGGCGTGTTCGACATGTGGGCCGAGCGCGATCTGCCGGTGGCAACGCCCGCCACCGGCAAGGCGCGGGAACGCGACGCCTTCTTCGCGGGGTTGAAGGCCGCCGGCATCACCGACGCGACGGTGATCGGCGTCGCCGCCGACTATTGCGTGCGCTGGGCGATCGAGGGGCTGGTCGCGCGCGGCTTTGCCGTGAACGTGCCGCGCGCGCTCACCCGCGGCATCGTGCACCCGATCGAGCGGGTCGTCGCCGACCGGTTCGGGCACGCGCCGGTGCGGCTGGTGGGTTAGGGCATCGTCAAGTCGACCGGTTCAAGCCGCCCGTCTCCAGTCGACCGTCTCCGGTCGACCGTTCACGGCCGACGCCCCGGCAAATGCGGCAACCGGCCCTCCGGCGCGTCTCCGCCCCGGGTGAAGACGCTCGGGCCGGCGCGCGCTCACCGCCGCCGCGAGGCTTCGAACAGGAACCAGCGGCGCCCCTCGGCGGCGTCGATCCAGTTCTCGATCAGCCCGGCGGTCGCGATGTCGCCATGCGCGTCGCACAGCGTGTGGAGCGCATGCAGCCGCCGCGCCAGGTCGCCATTGTCGTCGCGCAGTTCGGCAAGCATGTCGGCGGCGTCGACATAATCGGCGTCGTTGTCGAGCACGCGCTGCACCCGCGCGATGTGCGCGATCGACCGGATCGTCGTTCCGCCGATCTTGCGCACGCGTTCGGCAACCGCGTCGGTCGTCGCCAGGATCTCGCTCGCCTGCGCGTCGAACATCCGGTGATAGTCGGGGAACCACGGTCCGGAGACGTGCCAGTGGAAATTCTTGGTCTTCACATACAGCGCGAACAGGTCGGCGAGCAGCGCGGTCAGCCCCGCCGAAAGGTCGCGCGTCGCCGCCTCGCCCAGGCGGCTGGGGGTGGCGAGCGGCGCCATCCGCTCGGCGCGCGGATCGCGCGGGGCGGGCGGGGCATCATCGGTATGCGGCTGGGCGGCATCGGTCATCGTCTCGGCTCCTCCGGCGCGCCGCACGCGCGGCCCGCTTCGGTCGCACCGTGCCGCCGCCGCCCGCGCGCGTCTTGGCGAACCCGCCGGTGATTTGGACAGGGCTGCGCCTGCCCGGCCTCCCCCATTTGGGGGGTGCCGCACCGTCCCGGGCTGGGCTGGGCGGCGGCGCGGCGACGCGGCACC
>JAFABD010000148.1 GCA_023426225.1 Pseudomonadota bacterium
GCCATAGGCACCCGCGGTCGGCACATAGGTCGCGCTCGTCCCGCTGATCGTCACCGTCCCCTTGCTCGGCGCGGTCCCGACGGCAAGCGTCGTGTAGACGCCGCTCGGCAGCAGCGTGATCGCCTGCCCCGCACTGTTATGGGGCACGTCGGCGCTGACATTCGCCACGGTCGGCGCGGCCGGTGTCGCGATCGTCACGCTCACGGTCGCGGGCGCAGACGTGCCGCCCGGACCCGTCGCGGTATAGGTAAAGCTGTCCGCGCCGAAATAGCCGGTCGCAGGCGTATAGGTGACGACGTCGCCCGCGACGCTGGTCGTGCCATGCGCCGGTGCCGTCGCGACTGCCACGCTCGTGTGCGGTCCGCCGCTGATGCTCGCAGCCAGGTCGATCGTCGTGCCGGCGCTGTTATACGGTACGGCTACGCCCGAACGGTTGGCGGCAATCGGCGCCGCGACGACGGTGATCGACTGGCTGATCGTCGTCGCTGGATCGTAATTGGCGTCTCCCGCCTGGGTCGCCGTGACGACGCAGTTCCCCGCACCGATGAAACTGACGCTGTTCCCCGAAATCGTGCAAACAGCGGCACTGGCGCCATTGATCGCATAACCGGGCGTCAGCCCCGCCGACGAGGTCGCGGAAACGCTGTAACTGCCGCCGACAGCCGCCGTACCGGGGGGCGTGGTGGTGAACGTCAGCGTCTGGTCGCCCTTGGCGATCGTGCCGCTGATCACGCTTCCGGTCGCGGTAACCGCCGGGCTGTCGCTATCGCTCACGCCGATCCGGTAGCTGAAGGCGCCCGCTGTGGTCGGCGTTCCGCTGACCGCGCCCGTGGTCTGGTTCAGGCTCGTACCCGCGGGCAACGTTCCTGCCGCAATGCTGTATTGATAGGGCGGCACGCCGCCGGTCGCGGGGTTACTCTGCGCAAAGGCGACACCGACCTTGGTGGTTCCCGCCGCCGTGCTGCTGACGGCGAGCGTTGCGGGCAGCACGGTGAAGCTGCGCGTCACGGTCGGCGCCGCGTTCCAGTCGGCGTCGCCGGCCTGATCCGCCGCGACGGTGCATGTCCCCTGTGCCACAAGCGTCAGGGTCGTTCCCGCCACGGTGCAGACGCTGGTGCTGTTGCTGGAGAACGCGACCGCCAGCCCCGAAGCGGCGCTCGCCGACAACGTCAGCGGCGACGACGAGATAGAGGCGTTGTTGAGCGCGGCAAAGCTGATCGTCTGATCGCCCTTGCCGACGACAAAGCTCTGCTGAACCTGCGGCGCCGCTGTGTAACTGCCGTTTCCGGCCTGATCGGCATTGACGCGGCAGGTGCCGACGCCGGTGAAGGTGACGGTCCCGCCAGAAACCGTACAGACGCTCGAACTTGTCGGGTCGATCGTGAACGTCACGGTCAGGCCCGAAGTTGCGGTTGCGGCGGGCGTATAGGGGGCGCCGCCCACCTTCGCCGCGCCGGGTGCGGCCGACGTAAAGCTGATCGTCTGGCTGCCGCTCGTTACATTGAAACTCTGCTGAACCTGCGGTGCAGCCGTATAGTTGGTATCGCCGGCCTGGTTGGCGTTGAGCGTGCAGGTGCCGGCGCCGGTGAAGCTCACCGCCCCGCCGCTGATCGCGCAGACGCTGGCGCTTGCCGAATCCACGGTGAAGGCGACCGCCAGACCCGAAGTCGCCGTCGCGGTGGGCGTATAGGTCGTACCGCCCACCGTCGCCGAAGTCGGCGCCGTCGAGGTGAAGCTGATCGTCTGCGCGCCGCGTGCGACGGTGAAGCTCTGCGACGATTGTGCAGCCGCATTATAGTTGGAGTCGCCCGGCTGGTCGGCATTGATCCGGCAGGTACCGACGCCGGTAAAGCTGACGACCCCGCCCGAAATCGTGCACACGCCGTTGCTCGACGAATCCACCGTAAAGGCGACCGTCAGCCCCGAAAGCACCGTCGCCACCGGCGTGTAGGTCGCGCCCCCCACCGTCGCCGCGGTCGGCGCCGTCGAACTGAAGCTGATGACCTGGACGCCCTTGCCGACGGTGAAACTCTGCTGCAGCTGCGCAGCCGGGTCATAGTTGGCGTTGCCGGCCTGGTTCGCGTTCACCGTGCAGGTGCCCACGCCGATGAACCGGACTACGGCGCCCGACATTTCGCAAACCGCGCTGCTTGACGCGTCGATCGTCAGCGTGACCGTAAGGCCCGAACTGGAGACTGCGCTGGGCGCATAGGTCCCGCCCCCGACCCGGGCCGATCCCGGCGCCGTCGACGTGAAGATGATATTCTGCGTTCGGTCCGAAACGATCGTCAGGCGGAACGTGTTGCTCGCGGTCTGGCCGATCGAATCCGTGACCGTAACGGTGAAATCGGTCGCGTTGAGGGTTGAGGTCGGCGTGCCGGAAATCGCGCCGGTGGCACTGGCAAAGCTGAGCCCGGACGGCAAGGTTCCGCCGCTGAGCGCATAGGTATAGGGCGTCTTGCCGCCGCTCCCGACGATGGGAGTCTTGTTGTTGAAGGTCGAAAGGTTGACCGACCCGGTGTAGGAGCTCTCCACCTGCGTCGCGACAAGCTGGCTGTAGACGGTGAACGTCCGGCTCGTCGAATCGCCCGAGCTGTTCCCCGCCGCATCGGCGGCCCGCGCCTTGACCGTGTGCGACCCGGCCGAAAGTCCGGTCAGCGTATAGGTCCAGTTGCCGCTGCCGTCGGCGGTCGCCGTACCATTGGCGGTGCCGTCCAGATAGACGGTGATCGTCACGTTGGGTTCGCCCGTGCCGCTCACGGTCAGGTTGGTCACCGCCCGCTCGGAAGATGCCGCCGGGCTGACGACCACCGGCGCGTTGGGCGCTGTTGTGTCGACCGTCCAGCTATAGGTTGCGGCCGAGCTGGTGCCGGCGACGTTCGTCGCACGGACGGCGAAGCTGTGGCTGCCGTCGGACAGGCCGGAATAGGTCTTGGGGCTCGTGCAGCTCGTGAACGGGCCGCCGTCGAGCGAACACTCGGCCGTGCCGCTGCCCAGGCTGAACTGGAAGGCCGCGCTCGCGCTGTTGGTGAGCGCGGGCGGGGTCGAGGACAGCGTCGGCGTCGCCGGTACGACGGCATAGCTAAACTGGTTGGCAGCCCCCGTAGCGCTCGTGCCGGTCGGTGTGGTGACCGTGACGTTCACGGTCCCGGCGCTGGCGGCGGGTGACGTCGCGGTGATCTGGGTTCCGCTGTCGACGTTGAAGCTGGCCGCCGCCGTGCCGCCGAAATTGACCGCCGTGGCCCCGGTGAAACCGGTACCGGTAAGGACGACCGTGGTCCCGCCGGTGGTGGGGCCGCCGGTCGGCGACAGTCCCGTGACGGTGGGCGCAACGATCAGATTGTTGGTCAGGCTGAAGTTCGTCGACGCGCTGCCGGCGGTTGCGGTCACCGAATAGCTGCCGCCGCTTCCATTCGCGGTGAACGTCCCGGCATCGGCCACGCCGTTCGAATCGGTGTTGACGGTGATCGTGTTGCTGCTGTTCGAGAAGGTGCCGCTGGCACCCGACCCCGGCGCGGTGAACGTGACGGGGGTATTGGCGATCACAGCGTTCGAGCCGTCCTTCACCGTCACGCTGAGCGGCGTCGCGAAGGCGGTGCCGGTGTTGGTGCTCTGGCTGTTCCCGCTCGTAACCGTGACCGATGCGGGCGTCTGCACCACAGCGATCGTCGTGGCGTCGCTCGCGGTCGCTGAACCGGCCGCATTGCCACCCGACAACGTGACGCTGGGCGTCAGGCTGGTGGCGGCATTGGACGCGATGTTTAGCCGCAAGGTGAGGGGATTGCCGCTGCCGCCATTGTTGATCGTGTTCGAATAGGTGCAGCGGGTGGAGGTGCAACTCCACCCCGAACCGGAGCCGGAATTATACGTCATGCCCGGTGGCAGGCTGAACGTAAGCGACAGGTCCGTGCCGGTATTCGCGCCGCTGGCGCTGGGCGTTATCGTGTAATCCACCGTGCCGCCCTGCTGCGGCGTCCCGACGTGCGACATCGAAACGCCAAGCGACAGGCTGGAGTCGACATAGGGCGTGCAAGTGACGGTGACACTGGTCGTCGAGCTGTAGATCGGATGATCGATCGACATGCCGACGCCCCGCAAGCCGGCGGCAACCGTATAATATCCGGTGTAGGTGCCGATAGCAGCTGCGTCCGGCGTCACCCTCGCTCCGGCCGGCAGGCCGATGATGCTGTTGTTGATTCGGAATCGAATTCGCACGCCGCCCGATGTGCCGGAATATTGCGTGACGTTCGCCGTAAAGTCGAGCCTGTCGCCGACGGTGAAGGGCAAAATGCCGGGAACAAAATTGTTCCCGATGTTGTCCGTATAATCGCTAACCGCCGCAATCATCGACGTCGCGTATTGTGTGTTGATGTTCCTCGCCGTCGTGCCGGGTTGCTGCGGGTTGCCTGATACAATCTGCGCGGTGAAGTCGATCGCCCCGCTATTGACCGCCATGCAGCCTGGGCTTTGCGCCCGTACCGAAGCAGGAAGAAAAAGCGTCGTTGCCACCGCAGCAGCAACAAGAGCACCACCAAAACGGCGAGCACGACGTACGAACGCAGCACGCATACCCGAACAGGCGCCTACTTTCATGCACCCCCCTTTACGAACGCGTCTGCCCACGACGGTTCACGTTCATTGAACGCATGCGTAACAATGTCTCGGGACATGGTTCTTCAAAGCCCCGTTCGTCTATACCGCATCCTTTGATAGATTTCACCATTTCGGATGCTTCAAACCACTCCTTCCATCGCAAACCAGATACGACGTTGAATTATAAGATCTATTTTGAGCAAAAGTTACCCGTCCCACCTTTCCCGGCTAAACCGCTTCGGCCTCGCTTACGATTTCTATCGCCGATCTTGGCCGCTATTTTCGAATCACCAACAAGCGAAGTCAAAATGAAGGGATGTCATCCATGGACCCGTTTATCGGCCAGATCATGCAGGTCGGCTTCCACTATGCGCCAGTAAACTGGCTGAGCTGCAACGGCACGATCATGCAGGTCAGTCAGAATCAGGCGTTGTTCGCACTGCTGGGCAACGCTTTCGGCGGCAACGGAACGACGCAATATGCATTGCCCGACGCACGCGGTCGCGTGTTGATGGGGTCCGGCACGGGTCCTGGTCTTACACCCCGCAAGGATGGCCAGACGGGCGGCGTCGAACAGCAATCCCTCACCCTTGCGCAACTACCCGTTCACAATCACTAGGCAACGTTCACGCCGGCCGGGAACCCCACCTTTAGTGGTACGCTGATCGCAATCGGCGGCCTGGATTTCCAAAACCAGAGCGCAATGCCGGCGCCGGGCAGCTACCTCGGGACACTTTCTGATACCGAAACCACACCGACAGTGTATGTGCCGGCGGGCAACGCCACCCTGCCGGCCGCACAAACAGTGCCGCTGGCGGGCCTGACAGGCACGGTAACCGGAGGCTCGGGTGCCGTGACGATCGCCAATGCGGGCTCAAGCCAGCCGGTGTCGGTGTTGCAGCCGTTCGTCGCCGTGACCACGATCATCGCCGCAGTCGGCGTGTGGCCGGAACAGCCCTGATCCGTTTACGGACGCCGCCGTGCCTCGCGTGGATATGGCGGCGTCCTTTCGTCCAGCGAACGCTTTCGGCAAGCGACGAGCCGCCGCCGCATCCACGACTTCAGGCCAAGATCGCCTGACAACGCCGCACCTTGTCGGCCGGACGAAGCTGCGACAGGTGGATGACATGGGGCCCGCCCCGCCCGCAATCGCACTCAATAGCTGTCGTCCTGCAACAGCACATGCCACGGCGCCTCGAACAGCAACTCGAAAGGCTGCCGGAAAATCGGCACCGATCGCCGGTGCGATCGCCTCGGCAATGATGATGGGTGCCATGCGCCGCACCTGCGCCAACACCAGCTCCGCCGGCCTGGGAGCTGTATTCAGGCGGACCTTGCGCCCGACCCGGGGCTCGAAGTCTGCAGGCGTCGCCAGCCGTATCGCGGGTCGGTTTCCTTTCATCGTCCGCGGTCTCGATCTTGTGGGCCATCTTGACGTCGCGCCCGACGCGCGCAAAGGCGCCACCTGAACCATTTCGGATGTTGGTCGGCGTCGCCCGGCGGAAACAACTCACCCGTTCCCCTGGCGCTGCGGCCAACCTAAAAGGTGCGACGAGTCGTAAAGCCGCAGAGACGGCGCGCAGGATCGATCAGTCAGGCATCTCGTGAACCCTATTGTCACCGCTACGCTGCGGGGGCGGCGCCAGCCGCACCGCCGACATCGCCGCCTTTCCCGCTGGCTCGCGGGTCTGGCCATGCTGCTGGGCGTCGTTGCGCTGGGTCTTTACGCGGCGGCTGGCTTTTTCAGCCGCGATCCGGTCCGTCTGTTCAATGTTCCTTTGGCGCCGACGTCGGGCGCCGCGCCTGCCCGACCTTCCTTTGCGGTCCTGCTCTTTTCGGGCGACATGGGGCTGGGCTTCGGCATGAGCCCGGCGATCCTCGACGCGCTGGTTCCCCGGGGGATCCCGATCGTCGCCATCGCGTCCTCGACCCGCTTCGCACGGCACCACGATCGCGCCGGAATCGATGCGGCAGTCGCCGATGCGGTCCGGGCGGCGCTGGCGCGCACGGGGGCGCGGCAACTGGTGGTGATCGGCCAGTCCTTCGGTGCCGATATCGTCCGCGTCGGCCTGGTTGATCTCCCGGCCGACCTTCGCCGGCACATCGCCGGCGCCGTGCTGGTCGTGCCCGGCAGCGACGCCTATTTCCGGGCAGACCCGATCGGCATCGCCTATTGGGGCAAGCCCGAGGCCGATGCCGCCGACGCGCGCCGGCTCGACTGGTTGCCGCTGGTCTGTATCGGGGGAACCGCCGAACGCGATTCGCTCTGCCCGTCGCTCACCATGCCCAATGTCCGCATCCGAATGCTGGCCGGCGACCATTATCTGGGCCACGATCCCGCGCCCATGCAGCGGACATTGCTGGCCGAACTTGCACTTTTGCCGGCGCTGAAGCAGGAGCGCGGCCCGGCCGGCACGCCGCGCCCGCAAGCCGGAAACTGACCCGATGTCGGATGGGGGAAATCCAGTGCAGGGGCACAAACCCGACGCGCCGCTGAACCGGCTGGCCGGCATGGCGCGCGCGCTGCGCGGCTGGGTCGGCCGGCACCGCCGCGTGCTGATGCTGGCGGCGATCCTCGTCATCGCCGCGCTGGCGTTTGAAGCCGTGCTCGCCACGCTTGCGGAAGTCCATGTCCGCGATCTGCGTCATGCCTTCCGCGACATCGGCTGGCCGCGGCTCGGACTCGCGCTCGCCTTCACGGCGGCCAGCTATGCGGCGCTGGTCCTGTACGACTATCTCGCGGTACGAACGCTCGGGCGTCGGCTTCCCTGGCGGACGATCGGGCTCGCGTCGTTCACCAGCTATTCGATCAGCAATAATCTGGGACTGACGCTGTTCACCGGGGGATCGGCACGTCTGCGCGCCTATTCGGCCGCCGGCGTCGATCTCGCCGATGTCGCGCGAATCACGCTTTTGACCGCTGCGACCTTCTGGGGCGGGCTCCTGTTCATCACGGCGCTCGCCCTGCTGCGAGCGGCGGCACCGGTCACCATCGGCGGCTGGGTGTTCGACCCCGTCCTTCAACGGGGTGCCGGGCTGTTCCTGCTGGCTGCGATCGGCAGCCTGTTTCTGATTCGATTGCGGCTGCGCAGTGAATTGTCGTTCGGCGAAGTCAGCCTGCCCCTGCCGTCGATCCGCGTGATGACCGCACAACTGGCGGTCGCAACGGTCGACCTGGGGCTGGCCGCTGCCGCTCTCTATGTCCTCATCCCCGACGCGCCGGCCGGCCTGTTCGGCAGCTTCCTGCTCGCCTATGCGCTCGGCATCCTGCTCGTGAACGTCACCCATGTTCCCGGCGGCATCGGCGTATTCGAAGCGACGATCCTCGCGCTCGTGCCCGTCGATCATGGCGCGCTGTTCGCTGCGCTCATCGTTTACCGCCTTGTCTATTATGTCCTGCCGATGCTGCTCGCCGGGGCGCTGCTGGTCGGCGTGGAGGGGCATCGCCTGCGTGCGCCGATCGGGGCCGGCCTCCATGTCGGGCTCACCGCCGTCGAACGCGTCGGCCGCGCGCTCGCGCCGACCCTGTCCGCGCTGCTCGTCTTCCTGGGCGGGATCGTGCTGCTCGTTTCCGGCGCCATTCCCGGCGTGCCGCACCGCCTGCACGCACTGCGGGGGCTGGTCCCGCTCCCCTTCATCGAGACGTCGCACTTCGTCGCCAGCCTGGTCGGTACCGCATTGCTGTTGACCGCCCCGGCGCTTCAGGCGCGGCTGCGATCAGGCTTCATCGCGGCGCGGGCGCTGCTGCTGGCCGGAGCGCTGTCGTCGCTGGTGAAGGGTTTCGATTATGAGGAAGCGGTCGTGCTCCTCGTCGTCGCGGGGCTGCTCCAATATAGTCGGCCGGCCTTCTATCGCGGGGCAGGGATCGGCGCCGCGCCCTTCGTGCGCTGGTGGTGGGCGGCCGCGCTGATCGCGATCGCGTTCAGCGTCTGGGCCGGGCTGCTGGCCTATCAGCACATTCCCTATTCGGATGACCTGTGGTGGGACTTCGCCTGGCGCGGCAATGCCCCCCGTTTCCTGCGCGCGACGCTGGGCGCGACGGTGCTGGTCGGCGGCTGGGCCTTCTGGCGACTGATGTCGGCACCGCCCCGTATCGCCGAGCGCCGCGAGCTGCCCGCCGACGTCGCCGCGCGCGCGATGGCGGTCACGCCGCGGGCCGACGCGATGCTCGCCTATACCGGCGACAAGAGCTTCCTCGTCTCCAAGGCGGGCGACGCCTTCCTGATGTATCGGGTACAGGGGCGGAGCTGGATCACCATGGGCGACCCGATCGGCCCGGCCGAAGCGTGGCCCGAGCTCGTATGGGAGCTGCGCCGCCTGAGCGATGCCGCGCATGGTCGCGTCTGCCTGTTCCAGGTCAGCGCCGACATGCTGCCGCTGGTGGTCGAACTGGGCCTTCAGCCGATCAAATATGGCGACGAGGCGGTCGTCGATCTCGCCAACGGCTTCACGCTTGCCGGCCCGCAGTTCAAATCGCTGCGCTATTCGGTCAAGCGCGCCACTTCGGCCGGGCTGGAGTTCGACATTCTGCCCGCCGCGGCGGTGCGCGCGCACGCCGCCGAGCTTTCCGCCGTCTCCGACGCCTGGCTTGCCCGGCGCACGGGTGCCGAAAAAGGGTTCAGCCTCGGCCGGTTCGACCTCGACTATCTCTCGCATTTCGAATGCGCCGTGCTGCGGCACGACGGGCGCATCGTCGCCTTCGCCAACCTCTGGGCGACGCCCAATGGCGAGGAGATGTCGGTCGATCTGATGCGTCATCTGCCCGACACGCCCTATGGCGCGATGGACCTGCTCTTCGTTCGCCTGCTCCAGACGGCCGCCGAACGCGGGTTCGACCGCTTCAACCTGGGGCTCGCCCCGCTATCGGGGCTTGCGTCGGGGCATCTCGCGCCCATCTGGTCGCGGCTGGGGGCCGCCATCTACGGCCATGGCGAGCGAATCTACGGTTTCTCCGGGCTTCGCGCATTCAAGAACAAGTTCGGACCGCGCTGGGAGCCGCGCTACATCGGCCTGACCCCTGGCCTGTCGGCCCCGCGGGCGCTTCTCGACCTGGCGGTGCTGGTGGGCGGCTGATCGTGCCGCCCCCGTTCAGTTGAGCACTGCCGTCATCACCCCGTGTCCGGCCGAAACGTCCGCCTGGCCGAGAAACAGCTCAAACGCGCCGCGCACCGGATGCGACAGCGCATAGGTCAGCCCTCCGACAGGCGTCAGGTTGGGGTCCATTTCGAAATAGGCGATAAAGGGCTGCTGACGCGCCAGCGAGGCCGGTCGATGCGTGTCGGCCGGTGCCCGTTTGACCGAGACGAGCGTGGCGTTCACGCGGCCCTTTTCACCCGCGATGGTGAAGCTGCTGCCGATCAGCGTTTCCCATTCGCTCGCCTCGCCCTTGGTCAACGGGGGTGCCGAGGCAGCAGGCGTGCCGGGGCCGACCACCACGCTGCCGGCGTCCGATCCCCCGCCGCAGCCGCTCAGCCCCGCCCCGGCCGCCGTGACCATCCCCGCGGCCATCAGCCCGCGGCGTCGCTTGTCGATCTCGCTCATCGCCTTCACCCCTTTTTGCTACGCCATCCGCCGCACGTCTTTGCCTTCCGCCTTGTATCGCACGGATCGCGACTGGCGCACGTCCTGCCCACCCTGCTAACGCACGCCGCGAAGCGAGGGGAGCGATACATGACCGATGCCACCAGCACCGCCGATACCGGCCCTTTCCCAACGCCCGCGACCTTCGCACCGTTCGTCGGCGACACGATCGAGGTCGCAACCGGGTCCGATGCCGCACACCCGCTCGTCCTTGCCGGCATTGAGCCGATTCCCCATTCGCCCCGCCCCGGCGGCGGCTTTCGGCTTACCTTTCACGGGCCGACCACCCCCTATCTCCCCCAGGGCACTTATGCCTTTCGGTTCGGTGATGCCGAGCTCGCGATCTTCATCGTGCCGCTTGGCCCCAGGGACGAGCATATGCAGTACGAGGCGATCTTTTTCTAAGCGCCCGGTGCCCCGCCCGGTTCAGTCCGGCAACGCGGCGCGACACGTCATCAGGTCGTAAACCCCCTTGTCCTCCGTCAGCACGAATCCCAGCCGCGCATAGAGCCGGCGCGCGGGGTTGTTCTTTTCGACGTGAATCGAAACGAACCGCCCGTTGCGCGCCGCCGCGTCGATCACGTCCTGCAGGATCGCGCCGCCGATCCCCTGCCCCCGCGCAGCCGGCAACAGCGAGATGTCGATCACACGCACCTCGTCGTCCCATTGGTCGAGGTAGAGCCGCCCGATCGCCGCGCCGTGCCGTTCGAC
Organism: Pseudomonadota bacterium; assembly: GCA_023426225.1. GTDB lineage: Bacteria > Pseudomonadota > Alphaproteobacteria > Sphingomonadales > Sphingomonadaceae > Sphingomonas. The sequence continues at coordinate 10,885 of JAFABD010000148.1, forward strand.
GATCAGCCATGCCGCGCCCGAATAGTGCCGCTGGTAATGCTGGTGCTGCGCGGCATGCTGCTGGGCCAGGAACGCGTGCTTGACCGCGTCGCTCCACCCCGTCTGCGCAAGCTCCTCCCAGCGCGTCGACCGGTAAAGCGCCTCGGTAAAGCCATAGTCGTCGGCGGTCATCGGCCGATAGGAAACGGCATGCGCGGCCGCGGCACGGACAGGCGGTGACATCGGTTCGCTCCTCATTCGGGCGCGCCGGGTCTAGGAAGACCTTGGTGGGAATACGCCCTGCAACGCAATGCAGAAATTCACCGCAAGATAGGGCTGCAGGTTGTTGTGCGGCTGTCCGCCCCCGCTGCTCGTCACGGCCGCCGACGCCATCTGCGCGCCCCCGCTGTCGCGATAGAGACTGGCACCCACCGACGTGCCCAGAACGACATTGTTGGTCAGCGTCCCCTGGGTTCCGTCCTCGACCGAACCGCGCATCGTATGCGTGTGCGGGGGCATCTGACAGCCACAGCGCCGCCACGATCACCATCGGCGGCGGCAGCCGGATCGACGGCACCGCCATCGGTGTCGATCTCACCGGCGCGGCGATGACCGGCAGCTTCCGCTTCGGCGACGGCTCGAACACCGATGCCAACGGCGCCAGCTCGACGATCGCCGCCGCCACGCCGCTCGTCATCACCGGGCTCAACGGCGCAACAGGCCTCTACAATTTCGCCGACGTCAATCTGGTGGGCGACACTTCGACGCTCGCGGTGCCGGCCTATTATGTCGCCGTCGGCGGCACGGGCACCGGCACGCGCACCGATCCGGGCAGCCTCGCCGCCGCGCTTGCCGCCAATGCCGTCAACATCGTGCTCGTCAACGATCCCGCCGGCGGCACCGACATTTTCGACATGGGCACCGGCACGCTCCAGCTCGCCGGCGGCCAGTCGCTCTACAGCTTCCGCGATCGCGACAGCTTGTCGATCGGCGGCGGGGCACCGGCCAATGTGACGCTCTTCAACGTCCAGACGGGCGTCATCACCAATCCCTTCGCCGGATCGGGCGCGCCGATCCTCACCGGCAACGGCACCGCGACGGTGACGCTGGGCGGCTCCAACCTGCTCGATGGGTTGCGGATCACCAATACCGGCAACGGCACAGCACTGCTCGGCACCGGCATCAACGGGTTCAGCGTGGTCCGCAACAGCACGATCGCCGGCGGTCTGGGCGGCGCGATCAGCCTCGCCGCCGGTGCCGGCACCGCGCGCTACGCGCTCAGCAACCTCGACCTGTCGACGCGCGGCGGCACCGTGCTTGCCGTCGACGGCGGTGCGACCGCGGCGATCACGCTCTCGATGCTCGCCAACCTGACCGTCGGCCATGGCGGCGAGAGCGGCGGGATTTCGATCCGCCGGGCGGTGTTCGACGCCAATCCCGGCGGTCCGGACGGCCATGCGGTCGATGCGCGCAACCTCGTGCTGGGAAGCGCGGGCGGCGCAGTCGCGGGCAACGCGCTCGCGCTCGACACGGTCACGGGCACGCTCGACATCGGCGGAATCGCGATCAACAGCACGGGCGGCACCGCGCTCGGGGTGTCGGGGACGCTGCGCGACGGCTTCACGCTGATCGGCGACGGCGGCACGATCGTCACCGACCTCGCCGCGCCGATGGCGCTCTCGTCGCCGCTCACGCTGGCGCTGACGCTCGACCGCATCACCGCCACCAACACGCGCGGCGCCGTCGGCCTGTCGATCGCCGACGCGACCGGAAGCCTGACGGTGCGCGACACCGTCTCGCTCACCGGCGGCAACAGCCCGGCGCTGAGCCTGTTCGGCACGGGCGGCCCCGCCCACCCGTTCGTCGCGCGCTTCATCGGTGCGGTGACGGTCGACACCGCACTCAGCAGCGCCGCGGGCGTCGCGTTGCGGGGAAGCGACGGCACCCGCTTCGAATTTGCCGGCGGGCTGACGGTCAACACCGCCCTCGGCACGGCGCTCGATGCCAATGGGGGCCAGTTGCTGATCGCCGGCGGCGCACTCGGTACCACCGGCGGCCGGGCGCTGTTGCTCGACGGCGTCACGATCGCTTCGGGCGGCGTGCGTTTCGACACGATCGACACCAACGGCACGTCGAACGCGATCCTCCTCAACGCGGTCGACGGCGCGCCGGGCGCGACGCTGTCGCTCGGCCAGGTGCGGCTGCGCAATGTGGCCGGGACGGGCGCCGCGATGCAGGTCGCCGGCCGGCTGGGCGCCACGATCGAGATCGACAGGCTGGAAATCGGCCTGGCCGATGCCGGCATGACGGGGCTGAGCTTCCTCGGCGCGACGCTCGCGGCCGATGTTCATGCCGCCCGCTTCGCGATCACCAACGCCGCAGCGGCGGGTAACTCGACGGGCATCAATCTCTCCACCGCCGCAGGCAGCGGCAAGCTGCGGCTCGGCGACGTCGGCGGCGCGTCGATCACCGGGGTGGGCACCGGCGTCGTCCTCGATGCGGGGACCAGCCTCGACTTCACCTATGGCGACGGCGACGCAAGCGTGACCGGCTCGACGCTGTCGGCGCTCACGCCGATCAACCTGGTCGGCACGCCGCTCACCGGGCGCTACGACCTCCGCGACGTCAGCTTTGCGGGCGGCCCGGGGCTGGGCTTCGGCATCGGTCGCGTCCGCTTCATCGATTCGGACGGCGCGACCGGCGGTGGCACCGGCTCGGGCATCGACGGTGCCAACCCGATGACGCTGGCCGACGCCGAGGCACAGCAGATGCCGAACGACATATTCCTGCTGGTCAACAACGGCAATGCGATCAGCGTCGCCGGCAGCAACGGCGACAACAGCTTCATCCTGCGTCCGGGGTCGCGCGCCTATGGTTTCGGCACGGCCGACGGCAAGGTGACGATCGCGCTGACGGTTCCGTCGACGGTGCTGCTGTCGAGCAACACGCTGACCATCGCCGATCCGGGGACCGGCGCCGCGACGCTCACCGGCCCGGCAGGGTCGACGATCGTCACGCTCCAGGGCGGCGCCAGCGAACTGGCCGGCTTCACGATCGACGGCGGCGGCAGCAACCTGTACGCGATCGGCTATACCGGCGGCGGCATCGCAAGCGGGATGGCCTTGCGCGACCTGACCTTCCGCAATGCGGGTACGGCCCGTTTCGACAACATCAGCAACGCGACGTTCGAACGGCTGACCTTCACCGGCAATTCGGCGCTGACGATCAACCAGGGCACCGACACCGTGCTGCGCAACATCGCGCTCAACGGCGCGTCGCAGGGCATCGACCTGGCGTCGATGGACGGGACGACCACGCTTGCCAACGTGTCCGTCACCGGCGGGGCGGGCGGCCTGACGCTTCGCAACGCGCACGGCACGGTGAATGCGACGGCGGTGACGCTTGCGAACATCACCAACAACGCGCTGTACATCGTCGACAGCGACGCCGCGATCAGCTTCGACGCGACGAGCAGCATCAACGGCGCCAACGGCTATGCGGTCATTGTCGAAGGCAGCCAGGCGAGCGTCTTCACCTATGCGGGCGCGATCACCGCGCTCGCGACCCGGGGCATGAAGTTCTTCGGCGGCGTCGCCGATCGCAGCGTCCGCGGTACCTACAGCTTCACCGGCGCGGTCACGCTCCAGGGCGACGATGCCGGGCTGTCGATCGCCTCGACCGATTCCAGCTACAATTTCGGCTCGGCGACCAGCGTGCACGCAAATCTCGGCACGGCCTTTTCGTTCACCGACGGCGCCGCCACGATCACCTATGCGGGCGACATCACCGCGGATCAGGGCCAGTTGATAAGCATCGGCCAGCTCAAGGGCGGCACCATCGCCTTTGGCGGTCCGCTCCGCGGCACCGGAACGACGGCGACCGCGATCCTGGTCGCGGACGGTCAGGGCGGCACGGTCCGCTTCTCCGGGCCGGTATTGCTCAACACCGGGGCAGCAGACGCGCTCACGCTGCAAAACAACAGCGCCGACACGAACGTCACCTTCGATACCGGCGCGGGCGGGTTGTCGATCAACACCACCACGGGCAACGCGGTGACGGTCACGGGGCCTGGGTCGCTCGGCATTCTCGGCAATAACAACCGGCTCGCCACCGGCAGCGGCACGTTGCTGAACCTTACCAACGCCGCCGCGACCGATGCGGTGTTCGACCTGCACCTCGCCGATGCGAGCATGGCTGCCGGCGCCGCGGGCATTCAGGCGATGCGCACGGGCACCGGCGCGATCCGCGGCACGATCGTGATCGATGCGGGCAGCATCACCGCCTCGAACGCGGGCGTGCGGCTCTCGGGCGACGCGCTCGACTTCACCTATGGCGGCACGATCACCACCAGCGGCGGGACGGCGCGCGCGGTCGATGCGGCGGCGCGCACGGCCGGCGCCGCAACCTTTGCGGGGGCGATCGTCGACACCGGCCTCGGCATCCGCATCGCCAACAATCTGGGCGGCACGATCGGCTTTGCCGGCACGATCAATGCCGGGGTATCGGGCGCGACCGCGCCGCTGACGATCACCGGCAACAGCGGCGGCACCTTCAGTTTCTCGGGCGCGACCAAGCTGTTCAACACGGGCGCGCAGGCGGCGGTGACGCTCGCGGGCAATGCCGGGGCGACGGTGCTGTTCCAGAATGGCGGTCTCGCGATCGCGACGACCAGCGGCGCCGGGTTCAGCGCCACCGGCGGCGGCACGGTCTCGGTGGCGGGGGCGGGCAACGTCATCGCCAGCGGCACCGGCACCGCGCTCACCGTCAGCGCGACGACGATCGGTGCGGCGGGGCTCGAATTCCGCAGCATCGCCGCCAACGGCGCCGCCAACGGCATCGTGCTCGCCAACACCGGCGCGCTCGGCGGGCTCAAGGTCACGGGCACCGGCACCGCCGGGTCGGGCGGGACGATCCGCAACGCGACCGGCGACGGGATCAGCCTCACCAACACCGAAAACGTCCGGCTGACCGGCATGACGATCACCGGCAATCTCGGCAACGGTATCGGGGGCAGCGGGGTGAACGGGCTCGTGCTCGACGGCCTGTCGATCACCGGCAACGGCAACGACGCGGCGACGCAGGAATCGGGGATCAACCTCACCAACGTCACCGGCACCGCCGCCAACGGCGCCCGGCCGACCGGCATCTACAACAGCACGATCGCCAACAATAACCTGTACGAGGTGCAGATCAGCAACACGCTCGGCACCCTTGCCGATTTCCAGGTCGTCAATGCGACGTTCCAGTCGGACGGTGCCGCGGTCAACGGCAATGCGGCCGGCCAGCACGGCAACCTGTTCAACTTCTTCGGCAACGGCACCGCGACGATGACGATCAACGTCACCGGTTCGAGCTTCATCGGCAACTGGAACGCCGCGACCCCGCCCGCGGTGATCACGGGCACCGGGCTCAACGTCAATGCGGCGGGGACCGCGATGACCGCGAATGTCGGCGGCAGCACCTTCACCGCCAACAATGTCGGCGTGTCGATCACCTCCGATGCGGCATCGTCATCGCTCGCGTTCGTCGTGGATTCGAACAACATTTCTGGCCAGCGATCGACGGCAATCAACACGCTCAACAACGGAAATGCACCTTTCAACCGCACGGTTTGGGGGCGGATCAGCAACAATTCGATCGGCAACGGGAGCGTTTCCAACTCGGGGTCGCTGCTCGGCAACGGGATCAGCATCGCCAATGAAGGCGCTGTGAACGCGACCTATTCGGTGATCGGCAATACCATCCGCCAGATCGCGGCGGCGCCGGCAATCGCCGTCAATGTCGGACTGGGCGGCGGCGCCACCGGCGGCGGCACGACCAATTTGACCATACAGAACAATGTGATAAGCGACGTCGGCAGCCGCGCGATCACCATCCAGGACAATCAGGTCGACGGCCCCGTCTTCCCCACGATCCGCGTCAACCTGTCGGGCAACAGCTTCGCCAACATCGCCGGACAGGTCGGCAACGGCCAGTATCTGCGCCTGCGCAGCCTCAACGGGTCGATGCTCGTCACCCAGCTCCTGGCCTCGGGAAGCAGCAACGCCGCCGAACTCGACGACGCGAACGGCTTCAACGACCCCACGAAGATCAGCATTTCGGGCACGATCCTCTACGGTCAGCCGCAGCCCCCGCAGCCCCCGCTGCCCTGACGGGCGGCGGCCGGCGCGCGGGCGCTGCGCCTATTCCCCTGCCCGGCCGGCCGCCGGTTTATTTTCGCAAGGGGCTGGCGCTGACAACGCTATCGGGGCAGAATGGCCCGGTAATGCCGGAAAAGGCAGCGAAAAAGGCGCCATAAGCGCGCATGAGGAGAGAGAGAATGACGGGCAATGTGCGTTTACACGCACATCATGCATGCGTGACCGTGGCTTTTGCGAACGGCGGCTCGGGCGAGCTCGGCACCGACACGCTCGCCCCGTCGATGGGCTAGGGCTTGCGTGCGGGTTCAGCCATTTGCCGTCACCGGCGGCCGCCGGCGCGGCGCGGCGTCGGACTGGCGCCGCACGAGCGTATAGGGCAGCAGCAGATGGCGCGCCTCGCCTTCGCGTCCCCCGCGCCGCGCGCGCATCGCCTCGACGAGCAATTCGACCGCCGCGCGCGCCATGTCGGCGATCGGCTGGTGGATCGTCGTCAGTTCGGGCCAGATCGTCGTCGCGATCGCGCTGTCGTCGAATCCGCACACGGTAAGGTCGCCCGGAACGTCGAGGCCCCGGCGATGCGCCACTGCGACCGCCGCTGCCGCCATGTCGTCATTGCTGGCGAAGATCGCGCTGGGCGCTTCGGTGCGGTCGAGCAACTGCTCCGCCGCGTCGAGGCCGGAGTGATAGGTGAACAGTCCCGGCGCGACCAGTTGGGGGTCGAACGCGATTCCTGCCGCGGCGAGCGCGGCGCGATAACCCTCGGCCCGCTCGGCACTCGCGCTCAGATTGGGATGCCCGGCGATAAAGCCGATGCGGGTATGGCCCAAGCCGATCAGATGCGCGGTCATCGCGCGCGCGGCACCGAAATCGTCGATGCGCACCGAACCCATCTGGTCAGGCGCGCGGCCGGTGGCGACCACCACCACGGGAATGCCGGCGGCCAGCAGCGCGTCATAGACGGGTGCCGAATCGCACAGGGGCGGGGGCAGGATGATGCCGTCCACGCCGCTCTGCACCAGCCGCATCACCGCACCGAGTTCGGGGTCCTCGCTCGCGCACTTCTCAACCACCAGTTGCAGGTCGCTGCGACCGGCCTGATCGAGGCCGCCGACGAGGAATTCGCTCAGATAGGCTGCGCTCGGATTGCTGTAGAGCATCCCGATGCGCAGTTGGACCGCCCCGGCCAGGCTGCGGGCTGCGCGGCTGGGCGCATAGTTGAGCGCGCTGATCGCGGCATGGACTGCCGCGCGCGTCGTCTCTCGAACATTGGCATCGGCATTGATCACCCGCGATACCGTCATCGGCGATACGCCCGCCATTCGCGCGACATCCGCGATGGTCGGTGCGCCGCTCAGTCGGCGCGACCCGCGCCGCGGCTTTCGCGAGGTTTCGCCCTTGCGTTCCACTCGTTGCCCCCTGTTTGCACCCCGACACCATCTTTGAGCGCTTTCGCCCGCCGAAATCAATTCGTTGCGATTCCCGCTATGATCATGCCCATGAACAGGAGAGGAGAGTAACCCGATGCGGCTCCATCGCTATGCCACGCTGCTGCTCGGCCAGGCGGCCATTCTATCGATGCCCGCGAGCGCGCAGCAGGCGGCGCCTGCCCCCGCCGCCAACCGCCCGGCGGTACCCGCCGCGGCGCAGGCGCACCCTGATCGCTGGCCGGCCGCCAGAAGCCAGGGCCTGGTCGACCCCAAGACCGAGGCGTTCGTCACGCAATTGATGGCGGGAATGACGCTCGAGGAAAAGATTGGCCAGATGATCCAGGGCGACATCGGCTCGATCACCCCGGACGACCTGCGCAAATATCCGCTGGGCAGCATTCTTGCCGGCGGCAGTTCGCCGCCGCTCGGCGCGCCGGACCGCTCTCCCGCAGCCCCGTGGATCGCGACCTCGCGCGCCTTCAACGCCGTCGCACTCGAAAAGCGTCCCGGCCACACGCCGATCCCGTTGATGTTCGGCGTCGACGCGGTCCACGGCAACAACAATATCGTCGGCGCGACACTCTTCCCGCACAACAGCGCGCTCGGCGCCGCCCATGATCCCGACCTGATCCGCCGGATCGGTGCCGCCACTGCGGCCGAGACGGCGGCGGCAGGAATCGACTGGGCGTTCGGTCCCACGCTTGCAGTGCCGCAGGACGATCGCTGGGGCCGCACCTATGAGGGCTATTCGGAAGATCCGGCACTGGTGCGCAGCTATGCCGGCGCGATGATCGAGGGGCTGCAGGGCGAGCCCGGCGCGGGCGGTATCCAGAAGGGGCACGTCGCGGCCAGCGCCAAGCATTTCCTCGCTGACGGCGGCACCACCGGCGGCATCGACCAGGGCGACGCCCGGATTCCGGAGGACACGCTGATCCGCATCCATTCGGCCGGCTATGTTCCCGCGATCGACGCGGGCACGATGACGATCATGTCGTCGTTCAGCAGCTGGAACGGCCAGAAGATGCACGGTAATCCGACGCTGCTGACCGACGTGCTGAAGGGCCGGATGGGCTTCGACGGTTTTATCGTCGGCGACTGGAACGGCCATGGTCAGGTACCCGGCTGCACCAACACCGACTGTCCCGCCACCTTCAACGCCGGGCTCGACATGGCGATGGCGCCCGACAGCTGGAAGGGCCTTTACGAAACCACGCTGGCGGCGGCACGCGCGGGCAAGATCCCGATGGCCCGCATCGACGATGCGGTCCGCCGCATCCTGCGCGTCAAGGCAAAGCTCGGCCTGTTCGACACGGCTCGGCCCTACGAGAGTCGCAGCGGAGTGATCGGCTCTCCCGAGCATCGCGCGCTTGCGCGGGAAGCGGTGGCCAAGACGCTGGTGCTTCTGAAGAATGACGGCGTGCTGCCGCTCAAGGCCAGCGCCAACATCCTGGTCGCGGGCGACGCCGCCGATGATATCGGCCGGCAGGCCGGCGGGTGGACGCTGAGTTGGCAGGGCGACGGCAACACCAATGCCGACTTCCCCAACGCCCAGTCGATCTATGCCGGCATCGCCGAAGCGATGAAGGCGGGCGGCGGGTCCGCGACGCTCAGCACCGACGGCAGCTTCACCACCCGGCCCGACGCGGCGATCGTGGTGTTCGGGGAGCTTCCCTATGCCGAAATGCGCGGCGATCTGCGCACGCTCGAGTTTCAGCCGGGCGACAAGCAGGCGCTGGCGCTGCTGCACAAGCTCAAGTCGGCGGGCATTCCGACCGTCGCCGTGTTCCTGTCGGGCCGACCGCTCTGGGTGAACCCCGAACTCAATGCGTCGGACGCCTTCGTCGCGGCGTGGTTCCCGGGGTCCGAAGGCGGCGGCATTGCCGACGTGCTGATCGGCGACGCGGCAGGAAAGCCCCGCAAGGACTTCACCGGACGCCTTTCGTTCAGTTGGCCCAAGACCGCGGCGCAGTTCACGCTCAACAAGGGGACGCCGGGCTACGACCCGTTGTTCGCATTGGGCTATGGGCTCAGCTATTCGAAGCCGGGCCGCGTGCCCGCGCTCAGCGAGGTGGCGGGGATCGACGCCAGCCTGGCGAACACCAGCCTGTTCTTCACCCGTGGACAGGTGCCCAAGCCGTTCACGCTCGCGCTCGACGCCGGCGTAACGCGCCAGGCGGTCGACGGTCCGCAGACACAGGAAGGCGCCGTGTCGCTCCGCTTTGCCGGCGCCGGCCCCGTCTCCGCGCGGATCGAAGGGCCGAAGCTCGACCTGACGCGCGAAGCGAATGCCGATCTGATGCTCCAGATCAGCTACCGCGTCGAAAATGCCGGTCAGGGGCCGGTGACGATCGCGCTTGGCAAGGGAACGGTGGATGCCTCGGGGGTCTTTGGCGGGAGCCAGTCCGGGTGGAAAACCGCACGGATTCCGCTCAAATGCTTCCGCGAGCATGGCGCCGACATGTCGGCCGTGACGATGCCCTTCGCCCTCAGCGCGGGCGGCGGCTTCAGCGTCGCGATCGCCGACCTGCGGCTGGCGACCGACCCCGCGGGCGCCGTCTGCCCCAAATAGGCTGACGTTATGGAGCCGGGGTGCAGGCACCCCGGCTCCGCCCCCCAGGGGAGGAAGGCATGGCGGTGCCATACCCCACCCGTCCCGCCGTGCCATTTGGGCAAAATCCGGGGGAGATATCGAAACCGATCCGTAATTTCCCCTATTCGGTCGCGGGGCAGCGCGCGATCAAAGTCCGGGTCCGCGCTGCATCCAGCCCTTCACGCAGCGTCGCGCAACGGCGGCCCCGTGCGTCGGTGACAAGCGCAAAGGGCAACCCCGCGGTCTCGGCGTAAAGCGCCGTCTCCATCGCCCGCCGTTCAGCCCCCTCGGGCTGCCAACGCTCGGCCGGCGCAACGGCACGCAGCATCGCCTGCGTCGCCGCGCCCGAATCAAACGGCACGACCAGCACGCGCCGCGGCCGCGCCACAGCACGGATTTCGGGAAGTCGCGCCATTTCGGCATGACAGGGCGCACACCACGACGCGACAAACAGCAGAATCGCATCGGCGGGATAGCGCGGTGTATCCGCGGCTGCCGCTGTCGGGCCGACCTGGCTTGCCGCAGACAAGGCCAGGCCGCCAAGAATAAATCGGACGTTCAGCAATAAAGAGCGGCGCATCGACATTCGCTTTCAGTTATGCGCATGATGACGGCAAATCCGGGGGGGGAATCACAAATGATTGCCATATTATTTCCGATTTTTCTGGCTGCGCAATCCACCTCCCCCGCGAAGCAGCCCTCGCCGGGTGAGGCCCAGCCCACGCTCCAGGCGCGCTTCGACGCGGCTTCCGCGCTTGCGGTCGACGGGAAATGCGGCGAGGCAGTACCCAAATTCAAGGCGCTGGAAAACGAGCCTGCCGTACAGCGTAACCCGATCGTCCGGGCGGCGATCGCGGTACGAAAGGGGATGTGCCTGGCCAGCGTCGATACGGCTGATACCGCCGTCCAGTCGATCCGAGCCGGCCTGCCCCTCCTGGAAAGCAAGGGCGAGGCGTTCGCGGTCGACGTCCAGCAGGCGCATACGATGCTCGGCCGCCTCGCCGCCACGGCATTCGACTATGGCGGGGCGGAAGTCGAGTTCAGGGCCGCGTTGCAGGGCGCGAAGGGGCTGGACCGGCTGCAGCCGCTGCTGTCGCTGTCGCAGGTGCTCGCCTTCGATCATGACGGCCAGGCGTTGCGCTATGTCGAAGAGGCCAGGGCGCTGGTGAAAGGCGATCCTGGCGCGAACAAGAAGCTTATCGCGATCGTCCAGGCCCAATATGCTCGGGTGCTGATGAACGAGGGGCGGCTCAAGGAAGCCTATGCCGCGCTGCGCGACAGCGTCGCCAAGCAAGGCGGGCTGTCGCTGCGGGTGACGCTGGACGACGTCACGACGCGCTCCGATCTGGCGATCGCCGCGATGCTCAACGACGATGCGGTCAACGCCCGCCGCTATCTCGCCTATGCGGGGGCCGGCACCGCCCGGAGCCAGGGGTTCATGCGCGCCGCGTCACTGGAAACGCCGCCGTGCAGCAGCCTTCCGGGCCTCAAGCCCGATGATTTCGCGGTGGTCGAATTTGCCCTGTCCGAAAAGGGCGAGGTGCTGGGTGCTACGCCGATCTATGTACCCGCCGGACGCGAGGCGGCGCTCACCTTCGCTCGCGCGGTCTCGCAATGGTCGTGGACGCCCGAGGGCGCGATGACGCTGCCACCCTTTTTCCGTCAGTCGGTGCGCGTCGAGCTGCGGTGCAGCCGGTCGGGCGAACGCCCCTCCCTTACCGCAGCGGTCGATGCGGCGTTCGGCGACTGGGTCGATTCGCACACGCAAGTTCACAAGCAATGGGCCGGGTTACCTCATGCGCGCGCACTTGCGTTGCAGACGGCGGCGCTCGGCGCGGCCGAGACTTCCGGCGATCGCGCCGGAACACTGGCCGCGGCCGTCGCGATCGCGGAAAATCCGGCTGCTCCGTTCGAGATTCGCAAAGCGCACGGACAAAAGGCGGCGGAACTGGTGCAGGGGCTTCAGGCGCCGGCGTCTGTTCAGCTCGAGGCGGCGCTTGCCGCATCCTTCAAAGAGGTTCCAAGCGACGAGGCCAGGGATCGACGGCTACGCGAACTGCTCGCGACGCCCGCCATCGCCGCCGACCCGCTCAGCAGCGCGACCGTCCGGATGCTGCTCGCCGCACCGCGATCACACGCGCGACGTGCGGCCGACGCCGATGCATTGCTGGCAGCGGTGAGCGACGGACCGGGGCTGCCCGATCGACACCCGCTCCGCATCGCCGCACTGGTCGAGCGCGCCAATCTGCTTGCGCGCCGGGGCGACCTGACGGCGGCCCGCGCGATGTTCGACCGGACCGGGCTGACCGAGGAACAATGCTCGTTGATCGAAACGGCGCCCGCAATGCAGAGCCGGGGCTTCGACAATACCGACAGGAACTGGCTGGGCTTCGACGGGTGGGCCAATGTCGAATTCGACATCGCCGCCGATGGCAAGCCGCTGGCGCCACGCGTGGTCAATGCCTATCCGCCGTTCGTTTTCGACAAGCCGGGCGCCGACCGGGTCAAGACCACGCGCTTCACCGGCAGCTTCCGCCCGAACAACGGCGTTGCCTGCACGGCAAAGCAACAGTTTGTGAGCTTCGTGACGCCCTGAAGCCGGCGGCATGCAAGTCTCGCGCAAAGTCGGCACGGCGTTTCCGCTTCTACCGCTGCAGAGCTGAGCCAGCGCTTCAGACCGTTACTTGCGTACCAAGAAGAGACCTGCGTTTCCCTAGAAGTGGTAAAGCGCATCGACATCACCCGCCTCCTGTGGTCAGTATAGCAACCACAAGGGGGCAAGAGATGATTACAACGCTACTTCCGTTGTTGCTGGCCGCGCAGACCGCCGCGTCGGGAAACGCTCCGCCGGGCGGCGAACAAACGCTTCAGGCGCGCTTTGACGAGGCCTCCGATCTGGCAGCGGACGGCAAATGCCGCGAGGCGCTGCCCAAATTCAAGACCCTTGAAGCAGAACCCGCCGCACAACGCAGCCCGATCGTCCAGGCGGCGATCGCGGTGCGCAAGGGCATCTGCATGGCCGGAATCGAGCAGCCCGAAACGGTGGTCGCAACAATCCGCGCGGGGCTGCCGCTGCTGGAAAGCAAGGGCGAGGCCTTCGGCCCCGATGTGCGCCGCGCGCATGGACTGCTCGGCCGCATTGCCTTGACCAATCTCGACTATGCCGGGGCAGCCGCAGAGTTCAAGGCGGCACTCAAGGATGCCACCGGCGCGGACCGCCTGGCGCCGTTGCTGTCGCTTTCGCAGGTGCTTGCCTTCGACCATGACGGTCAGGCGCTGCGTTATGTCGAAGAGGCGCGGGCACTGGTGACGGCCGATCCCAAAGCCGACAAGAAGCTCGTCGCACTCGTCCAGACCCAATATGCACGCGTGCTGCTCAACGAGGGGCGCCACAAGGAAGCCTATGCGGTGCTGCGCGACAGTCTCGCCAAACAGGGGGGGCTGACAAAGCGCGTGACGACGTCGGACATCACGACGCGGTCGGATCTGGCGATCGCGGCGATGCTCAACGGCGACCGGGACAATGCGCGCAAATATCTCGCCTTTGCCGGCGCGGGAACGGCGACCGCCGACGGCTTCAAGAAAGCAGCGTCGCGCGAATCGCCGCAATGCAGCAGCCTGCCCGGGGTCACGCCGAACGACTTTGCGATCGTCGAATTCTCGCTGTCGGATACGGGCGAGGTACTCGGGGTGATGCCTATCTATGTTCCCGCCGGGCGCGAAGTCGCGCTGGGCTTTGCACGCGCCGTACGACAATGGTCCTGGACGCCCGAGGCGGCCAAGACGCTCCCGCCCTTTTTCCGCCAGTCGATTCGCATCGAACTGCGGTGCAGCCGGGCGGGCGAGCGGCCAGAGGTCGATGCACCCCTCGAAACGGCTGTAAACGAATGGCTTAGCGATCAGGCGGGCATACGGACGCAATGGGCCGCTCAGCCTTACGCTCGGGCGTGGCTGCTGCAGGACGCGGCATTCCGCGCCGCTGAGGCAACTGCGGACAGGCGCGCGGCATTGGCTGCTGCGCTTGCGGCCGCGGCCAACCCCGCCGCGCCCGAAGCCGAGCGCAAACAGCGGGCGGAGCGCGCGGCCGCACTTGCAGAAGCGCTTGCCGCACCAACTTGGGTGCAGGTTCGGGCGATGCTGCTCGCGATCGGGAGCAACGGTTCGGACTATGAGCAGGAGAACAAGCTGCGGCGTGCGCTCCTCGACCGGCCTGACGTCCAAGCGGACCCGCTCAGCCGTGCAAGCATTCGCATGATCGTCGCTACGTCGCCGAGGCTTCTTCATCGCCCGCGAGACGCCGATGCACTGCTGAACGCAGTGAGTGAGGATCAAGGGCTGCCGGAACGACATCCTCTCCGGATCGCAGCGCTGATCGAACGGGCAAATATTGCGGCTCGCAAGGGCGATCTGGCCGGTGCGCGCGCGCTGTTCGACCGAACGGGTCTTACCGAACAGCAATGCTCGATGGTGGGCGTGCGCCCGGCCGTGCGGAGCTTCGGTGACGTGAACAACGATTATAGCTGGATAGGCTTCGATGGCTGGGTGAGCATGGAGTTCGATATCGGGGCAGCCGGCCAGCCGATCGCGCCGCGCGTCATCAGTTCATATCCGCCCTTCATTTTCGACGGCGCCAGCGCGGAATATTTCAAGGCCATGCGTTACATGGGCAGCTTCCGGCCGAGCAAGGGCGTCGCCTGCAGCGCCCATCAGGAGTGGATGACCTTCAAGACCCCCTGAGCCGCAGCAGTTCGCAGATCGACGCGGCTCGACGGGATCAGGCAGCAGCGCGCACGCAGTTGCGACCTTCGCGCTTGGCTTCGTAAAGCGCCATGTCGGCGGCGTGGATCAGCTCTTCGGGCGTCATGCCCGGCTGCCATGCCGCCACACCGCAGCTGAGCGAGGTCAGCACGGCGACCGACCCTTCGCGATGAATCGGCGCCCGCGCCACGCTCCGGCAGATCCGCTCGCACGCGCGCGCCGCCGCCATGCGGTCCGAGGCGAACAGGATGACCAGTTCGTCGCCGCCCAGCCGGCCGACCAGGTCGTCCGCACGCGTACCGGCAGTCAGCCGCCGCGCAATCTCGACCAGCACGGCGTCGCCGACCTGATGACCGTCGCGGTCGTTGATCCGCTTGAAATGGTCGACGTCGATCAGTGCGAGCGCCATCGGTCCGTGATCGGCGGCGGCAATCCGCTGGCGCAGTCGCCGTTCGAAACCCGCCCGGTTGAGCAGGCCCGTCAGCGCATCGGTATCCGCCTCGCGCAGCAGTGCGAGTTCCTGCGCCTTGCGTTGGCTGACGTCGCGCACCGTGGCGACGGTGCCCATGAATTCATCGGCATCGGTCACGCCCTTGAACACGACCTCGACCGTCTTTTCCGGCCGGTAGCGCGGGGTGAATTCCGCCGTATGCGTGCCGATCGAGGCGGTGGCGGCGGCATAGGCGGCAATCACCCGGCGATCACCGCCGGGATCGAGCGCCGCGACCGAACGGCCGATCAGCGCCGCGGGCGGCAGCCCGAGAAGCGGATGGACCGCCCCCTGCGCCTCGCGGCAAACGCCGCTCGCGTCGAAATGGAGCAGTGCGTCGGTCGCATTGGCCATCAACAACCGCCGCCCCTCCTCGCGCTTGCGCAGCGCGACGAGCGCGTCGTGGCGCGCGCCCACCACCGCCGCGACCGGCAAGGTGGTCAGCGACAGAACCGCCAGATAGAATTGCAGCGCAAAGGCATGCGTGTCGCGATCGGCGACCAGCAGCATCAACGGGCCGTGATCGCTCAGCGTCGCCCAGGCTGCCATCGCGGTGACGATGATGACGCCCGCCTGCGCGGCCAGGCGCCCAAGCCGGAACGCTGCGACGATCAACGGCACGAAATTGAGGAATAACAGCGGCCCGCTCGCACGCCAGAACACGAAGGCCGCAACCATCGCGATCGCACCCAGCATGGCGGCGATCTCCAGCCGCTCGGCGCCGGAGCGCCGTCGCAACGACCGGCAATAATCGCCCGCCAGCAGCGCGCACAGAAACGGCGTCAGGATCAGCAGCCCCAGCGCGTTGCTCGCATACCAGCGCAGCAGCGACACATCGACCGGCTCGCCATAGTTGAACCAGGCCGTCACCGCGCCGGCCAGCGCGCCCAGCAACGGCGCCGCGACCCCCGCCCAGAATACGAAACGGGCAAAGGTCGGCGCATCGGCCAGCAGGTTCGCTCCCCGCAATCCCCGGCGCAGCATGTGCGCGGCAAGCAGCACCTGCGCCATGTTGATCGCGCCGTACAGGATAAGGCCGGGCGCCCAGCCGCGGGCGACGATGTTGGCGACGAAATTGCCGGCCCAGCCGGCGGCGAGGATCGCGGGCCATTCGCGCCGATCGCGCACGAGCATCATCGACAGCACGATCGCATCGGCCGGCCAGACGGCGGCGTGATCGCGACCGCTGCTGGTCAGCATAATGCCTGTCGCCGCCAGAACGGCATAGCCGATCGCGGTAAAGAGCGGTGCGGCGAATTTCTTAGTTATTGTAATTGGCAGACGCTGCATCGCAGCTTCCCTCGCATACGAAGGTTAACGCAAGGATAAGAAAGCCTTTGCAAGCGCTCCGACGCGAACGCGCACGGCACACGATCGCGTGACGCATCACGGCGCACTGCGGCGATCCGCCGACGCGACAATGAAGATTGGCTTCAGAAACAGCGCAATGCGCCGCACTTTGCGCACGTTCGGCGCCGATTGGGGGATCAGCCGATCGTTGCGCCCGAGGGGTTCGACCTGTCCCGATCACGATGCCGGAACCGCCGCGGGCCTTCCCGCTGATCGACTCCGTTCTTGGCGTATACGATATCGCCAATGTGACAAACTGACAAGCGCGCACCTCGCCGCCTGTCGCCGTTTCTTCGTCGTCTCGTCACGAAAACGAGACACCCGACCCGCATAGCGCGCGCCGACAATCAACGAAAAGGGGTCGCAGCGTCATGGCATCGGGCAAGCATCGCCGGCGCGACTAGCATCGCCATGCACGACGCGCCGTCGTCCGGCCGCGTCCTCCAAAAACCGATCCAGCAGGCGGCTCGACCAGACCTGCAGCCGTGCCCCGACGACGCGATGGGCCGTCGCCGGGAACGGGTCCGCATTGCCCATCGCGCCCGAAGGGGGAAAACATGACCATCTCGATCCGCCGCAGCCGCCATCTGCGACTGTCCATCGGCACCGCGCTCGGCGCACTGACGCTCGCCGCAGTGCCCGCCGCGGCACAACAGGCCGCCGATGCGCTCGCCGCCGATCAGCGGACCACGGCGGCAGCACAGGATGGCGGTCTTGCGGAGATCGTCGTCACCGCGCAGCGCCGCCGCGAAACCGCCCAGGAAGTGCCGCTCGCCCTCACCGTGATCGGGGGCGACGAGCTCGCCAAGCGCAACATCTACAACGTCAACGACCTCGAAAACAACGTGCCGAGCCTGGAGGTCGACAGCCAGTTCGGCGGCGGCCAGCCCCAGTTTCGGCTGCGCGGCGTCGGGGGCACCGATTATGCGGCCAACAACACCAACACCGTCGGCATGTATCTCGACGAGGTCGCCTTCCCCTATGGCGTGACGACACAGAACGCACTGTTCGACGTGGCGCGGATCGAGGTGCTCCGCGGGCCGCAGGGAACGCTTTACGGCCGCAACACGACCGGCGGTGCGATCAACGTCATCACCAATGCGCCCACGCGCGATTTCGGTTTCGGCGCCGAGCTTTCCTATGGCAGCTTCAATGCATTCAGCGGCGAGGCCTATGTCAGCGGCCCGATCAGCGGCACGCTGAGCGCGCGCCTTGCCGTTTCTGCCGATCGCGGCGGGGCGTGGCAGCGCCATCGCGACACTGGAGCGGCGCTGGGTGACCGCGACCAGACCTCGGCCCGGCTGCGCCTGCGCTGGGAGCCCGATGCCGCGACCACGGTCGACCTGACCGCGCACTACACGCGCGACAAGTCGGACGGTCTCGGTCTCCAGCTGCTCAACGACTTCAAGACAGCGGGCGGCGTTTCCTACAAGGCCGATACCGACACGCGCACCACCGGATGGGGAATCAGCCCCTATTTCGCCCAGACGATCGGCGCGAGTGCCGACGCCAAGCCGTTCCGCAACAACGAGGGCAAGGGCGGAAGCCTGCGCGTCACGAGCGACCTGGGCGGCATCCAGCTCACCGGCATCTACGGCCATGAGGCGTTCACCCGCCGCGAGTTCAACGACTGGGACGGCACCGCATCGAACGAGGCCGGCACCTATTTCTTCAACGACATCGAGACCAATTCGGGCGAGTTGCGCCTCTCCTCGACGGGCGAGGGCCGCTTCCGCTGGCTCGGCGGGCTCTATCTGTCGCAGGAGGATGTGCGCGGCGGCTTCTATTCCGACTTCTCGGACTACCCGTCGCTCAGGAATTTCTGGAAGACGAGCTATGACCAGCACGTCACCTCGATCAGCATCTTCGGCAATGTCGAACAGGCGCTGAGCGACAGCCTCAAGCTCACGGTCGGCGGGCGCTATGAATATGAGCGCCGCCGCCTGGGCAGCTTCCGCAGCGAGGTGATCGCGCCGGCCTATCAGCTTCGCGCACTCGCCAATCCCGAACTCGAGATGCGCGAATGGTCGGGCAAGGCGGCGCTCGACTGGGATTTCGCCCGCACCGCGCACGCCTATGCCAGCGTCGCGCGCGGCGTGAAGTCGGGCGGCTTCACCACCTATAACAGCGGGCTGCCGCAACAGCTCGACCCCTATAATCCCGAACGCCTCGTCGCGTACGAGGTCGGTATCAAGTCGGAGCTGTTCGACCACCGACTGCGGGTCAATGTCGCGGCCTTCTATTACGATTATCGAGACCAGCAGCTTCAGGGCGTGCTCTATACCGAGACCGCGCGCGTCGGCCGCATCCTCAACGTGCCCAAGTCGCATCTCTACGGCGCCGAGGCGGAAATCACCTGGGCTCCGTCGAAGCTGCTCACGATCAGCCAGTCGGTCGCATACAAATATGGCGAGTATGACGAGTATATGGCCCAGTCGGGGGCAACGCTCGATCCGGCGACCGGCAAATATGTGAACATCCAGTACAAGGACAATTCGGGCATGCGCCTGCCGCTGCCCGACCTGGACTATAAGGGTTCGGTGGCGTTCCACCTGCCGGTCGGCGGCTGGATGATCGAACCCGAGATGAACTGGGCCTATCGCGCCGATCGCTACAGCACCTCGGCAGCCTCGGTGATCCCGTCCTACTGGCTCGCCAATGCCAACCTCGCGATCACGCCGGCGGCCGCGCCGATCCGGCTGACGATCTGGGCGCACAACCTGTTCGACGCCCGCGTCGAGGAAACGCGCAACCAGTTCATTTCGGCACGCACGGTATCGGTGCATCCGCCGCGCACGATCGGCGCGTCGATCGCCTATCACTACTGACGCAAGCGATCGTCACCACCTGGGGTGCGCTGCGGGTAACCGGACGCACCCCTCCCCTCCCCCTCCCCCGCATTCGTCGCCGAGGCACCGATGTCCGATCCCACCCAGTCTCTTCGCACTGCCCTGCTCCCCCGGCGCCGTTTGCTGGCGGGCGCCGCGCTCGCTGCACCCGCGCTCCTCACCGCCGGTCGCGCGCTGGCTGCGACCGATCCCTTCGCGCTTGGCGTCGCGGCGGGCGAACCGCTTGCCGACGGCTTCGTCATCTGGACGCGGATCGCGCCCGATCCACTCGCCGAGGACGGGCTCGGCGGCAACCACGACATCGTGCCCGTGGCCTGGGAAGTCGCCTTCGATCCCGCATTCCGCCGGATCGCCGCGCGCGGGACCGCGGCGGCCAGCCCCGAGCGCGCTTCGGCGGTGCATGTGGAGGTCGGCGGCCTCGCGCCCGACCGGCCCTATTGGTATCGCTTCACCGCGCTGGGCGTGCAAAGCCCGGTCGGGCGGGCCTGGACGGCACCCGCGCCGGGCGCCGACATTGCGCGGCTGCGCATGACCGCGGCAAGCTGCTCGCACTGGGAAATGGGCTGGTTCTCGGCCTATCGCCACATGGCAGCCGACGAAGAGAGCCGGCTGACGCTGTTCCTCGGCGACTATATCTACGAAGACAGCGCCTCACCCGAACGCCGCAAGCAGGCGGTGCGCGCCTATGGCATGGGCGAGGCGATGACGCTCGCCGACTATCGGCGGCGCTACGCGCTCCATCGCACCGATCCCGATCTGCGCGCGCTGCATGCGGCCAATGCGTGCGTCGCCACCTGGGACGACCATGAGGTTCAGAACGACTATTCGGGGATCTGGCCGCAGGATGCCGAGGTGAAGCCTGCCGCCTTTCTGAAACGGCGCGCGGCAGCCTATCGCGCCTTTTGCGAGAACATGCCCTTGCGCCTGCCCCAGGTGATGCGCGCCGATGGCAGCTTCCGCCTCAACCGCCGTTTCGACTGGGGTCGGCTGGCACGGTTCGACGTGCTCGACGGCCGCCAGTTCCGCTCGCCGCCAGCCTGTGTCGACGGGCTCGCCAGCCATCGCGGCCATATGGCGCCGGTCGGTTGCCCCGATCTCGACGATCCCTCGCGCACCTTTCTGGGCTTTGCACAGGAACGCTGGCTGTACGACGGCTGGGCGGCCAGCAGGGCGCGGTGGAACCTCGTCGTCCAGAACCTGCTCGTGGCGCCGCTGCGCGTCGACGCGCCCGATGGCGCGATGCTGTGGACCGATACGTGGAACGGCTTCGGCGCGGCGCGCCGGCGGATGCTCGACGCGATGGTGGCAACCCGACTGGCCAATCCGGTGACGCTGGCGGGCGACTATCACTCCTTCTGGCTCAACGATCTGCGCCCCGATTTCGACCGGCCGAACACGCCGGCTGTCGCCGCCGAGGTCGTCGTGACCTCGATCACGTCGAACGGGCCGCCCGCGGAGGGCATCCAGGCCGCACTGTCGGGTAATCCGCACATCCGCTATTTTGACGCGGCGCATCGCGGCTATGTCGCGATCGATCTGACGCGCGACCGGATGGCGGCGCACTGCATGGCGATCAGCGACCGGACGAACCCGCGCGCGGACGTGGCGGTGCTCCAGACGCGCGAGGTCGAGGCCGGCCGGCCCGGCTTTGCCTGATCGGCGAGAGTTCGGGAATCGGCCAGCGAACCGCGCAAGTCGCCGGGCCCGCCTCCGCCGGCTGAGCCACGCCCCTTGCCGCTGACCGGCGACCGCGGTTAGCGTCGGTGCGATGTCGATCCTCGCCCCCTCGCCCGAACCGCGTCCGCTCGGCCGCAGCACGCTCGTCGTCAGCCCGATCGCCTGGGGAATGTGGCGCTTTGCCAGGCACGACGTCACCGAGGGCCGGCGGCGGATCGAGGCCGCGCTGGCCGCCGGGGTGACGCTGTTCGACACCGCCGATGTCTACGGCTTTGACGGCACGCGCGGCTTTGGCGAGGCCGAGGCGCTGCTGGGCCGTGTCCTGGCCGAGGCGCCGGCGCTCCGGGCACGGCTGGTGCTCGCGACCAAGGGCGGGGTGCGGCTGCCCGTGCCCTATGACGCAAGCGCCGATTATCTCGCCCGTGCGATCGACGCGTCGCTCGCGCGGCTGGGGGTGGAGCAGGTCGATCTCTACCAGATCCACCGCCCCGACCTGCTCACCCACCCGCAGGAGACGGCCACGGCGCTCGAAGCAGCTTATCGCGCCGGCAAGATCCGGGCGATCGGCGTCTCGAACTTCACGCCCGATCAGGCACGCGCGCTCGCACGGTTCCTGCCCGTGCCGATCGCCAGCCACCAACCCGAATTCTCGCCGCTCCACCTCACCCCGCTCGTCGACGGGGTACTCGATCAGGCCATGGCCGAGGAAATGGCGGTGCTCGCCTGGTCGCCGCTCGCGGGCGGACGACTGGTCGAACCGAAGGACACGCGCGAACGCGCGGTCGCCGCCCTGCTCGACCGCCATGCCGAGGCGCATGGCGTCAGCCGGAGCGCCGCGGCCTATAGCTGGATCATGGTTCACCCCGCGCGCCCGATCCCGATGGCCGGCACGCAGAACCTCGCGCGCATCGCCGCGCTCGCAGAGGTATGGAAGGTGCACTGGACCCGCGCCCAATGGTATGCCGTCCTTGCCGCATCGCGCGGCACGCCGCTGCCATAGCGGCGGCGCGTGCGCTGACGTCACGCGCCGCCTCCCCCCTCACCGGCCGATCGGCGGACGACCGAAAACGCTCGGATCGAAACGTGCCGGCAGCGGGCGTGCCGGGTCGGCCTCCGCCTGCACCGGCGCCGCCGCGGTCTGTTGCGGCTGAGCGGCCATGGTGAACGCCATCGGTTCGGCCAGATAGGCCTGAACGGGCGTCCCCGGCTCGATCCGTCCGCTGGTTCCATGGATGAGGAAGCCCAAACCCGAGACAAATGCCATCGTCGCGATCGACGCCAAGGTTCCGCTCTTGCCCTCGTCATAGGAGCGGCCGGTCAGGCGAACCGGGCCGGCGGGCGTTTCGGCATAGAGCAACTGTATTTCCAGTTTTCCCTTGCGCCCGAAATGACCGTTACGCTGAACCCGCGTCACCTCCGCCACCACCGGCGCCCCGATCGGAATGACGACCTGCCCGCGAAACGCGACGCTCTCGGCGACGTTGAGGTAAATGCGGTCGCCCGGCCGATTCTCCAGCGTCGAAATCTGTGTCCGCGTCGTCAGCAGCAACGGGGTGCCCATCGGCAGATAATAGCGTGACGCCGCGGTATTCGTTGACTGCGGCGCGGGCCAATAGACATAATTTTGCGCCTGCGCACTACCGATCGAACCCGCGCAGATCAGCATCAGAGTCGGCATTTTCCAAAACATGAAGATTAATCCCCCTAATGATTCACAGGGAATTGCTATCTTCATTTCTTTAATGATCGTTTTATTCCAACAAGGCGAATAGCCGCCCAATTATCGTGAATATCTTATGAATAATGACCGCCCCCGGCTCTGCTCTCAGCGCTGCAACTTGGTCGCCAGGATCACCGAGGAAGTCGTGCGCTCGACGCCGTCGATTGCTCCGATCTGATCGAGCAGGTCGTTGAGCCGCCCCAGATCAGCCGACTCGACCATCGCGATCAGGTCATGCGCGCCGGCAATCGCGTGCAGCGCCGTCACTTCGGGCATGGCGGCCAGCGCCTCCTGCGTCGCCTGCGTCGCGCGGGGGAACAGCTTGATCATCACATGCGCGCGGATCACGCGCCGGTCATGATCGTCGCCCAGCCGCACGGTATAGCCGGCGATGATCCCCTGCCGCTCCAGCCGCTCGATCGCGCTGTAGACCGTCGCACGCGACACGCCGAGTTCGGCGGCAAGGTCCGAAACATGGCGTCGCGCATCGTCGCGCAGCAACGCCAGCAACTGCCGGTCGAGCGCTTCGGGCGCGCGCGCGGCGCCCGTCACCCGCCCGATCCGGCTAGGGCAAGCGCGGTGCCGGTCGGTCCCGGCGCGTCCTTGAGCACGCCGCGCTCGACACGCGCGGTGCCGGCAAAGGCCGGGCGCGTGACGTGCAGCGTGTTGAGGTCGAGCACGCTGTCCGGCCCGATGCCGGTGATGCGCAGCCCGTGCCAGTCGAGCGGCGTCGCCGCCGCCAGCCGCGGCGACGCGGTCGGACGCACCAGCCAGGCAAAGCCGCCGTCAGGCGTGTGCAGCCGCGCGGTTCCGTCGGCCTCGACGCACAGCGCGCTGCCTTCGTCGACGCCCAGGCCGACCGCACGCGGATCGATCGCCCGCGCCTTGGCGACGAAGGCGATCAGTCGGCCCAGCCGGTTGCGCGCGCTGAAATGCGTGTCGGTGACGATGTGCTTCATGCGCGGCAGGTCGAGGAAGCCCGATACCAGCGTCACCGCCGGCCCGGCCGGATCGGCCAGCGCATGCGACGCATCGATGCTGCCGCCGTCCAGCGCACCATAGGCGGTGCCGCCCAGGATCGCGAGCCCGGCACTCGTTCCGCCCAGCGGGCGCCCGCGGCGCACATGATCGTCGAGCGCGCGGGCGAGCGGCGTTCCCTGCCAGTAACGCACATAATTGGCCTGGTCGCCGCCCGCGATGAAGATGCCGTCGGCGCGCGCGAGCGCGGCGAGCACGCGCGGGTCGCTCGCCGCGGCGCGATCGTGAAAGACGAAGGTCTGGACCGAGGCGACGCCGCCCACCTGGTGATAGATTTCCTCGCCCGCCTCGTTCGCGCCCGACGCGCGCAGCACGACGATATGCCCATGACCGGCCTGGGCCGCGAACCAGCGGAACGCCGAATAGTCCCACTCGCCGCCGCCGACGAGCATCAGGCCCGGCCGGGTGCGCGCGGGGCGCCGGGCCGACAGGTCGCCGATGCTATAATAGGCATAACCGAAAGTCGCGGCGGGTTCCTTGTCGGGCACCGCCCCGGCGACGGGCGCCGGCGATGCGGCGTCGCGCGGACCGGCGAGCGCCGCGCCGCCCGCGATCGGAACCACCGCCACCGCCATCATCGCGGTCCCGCCGGCTGCCAGCAGCCCAAACCGCGCGCCCATTCCCCGCAAGCGTGACTTCATGGCCATAGTTCCTTTCAAAACGTGCGATTCGACCCCGAATATTGCATTTTTGTTATTCCATTTCGCCAAGGATCAATATCATTATGTCGGCGGTGGCAAATAGGGGAAATCGGGTCGTGACGAATCGTGGGATGATGGCACTGGCGGGCGTCAGCCTGTGGGTGCTCGCGGGGGCGAGCCAGGCGCAGGCGCAGGATCAGAACGCAGGCGTTCCCGCCGCGGAGGCGCCGGCCCAGGCCGAAATCGTGGTGCTCGGCTCGCGCATCCCGCGCGTCCAGGCCGAAGGACCGGCGCCGGTGACGACGATCACGGCCAACGACATTCTGCGCAACGGCTATCAGAGCATCCCCGACGTCCTGCGCGGCATCTCGCAGAACGGCGGCGAGACACAGAGCCAGCAGAGCGCGTCGGGCGCATCCTTCACCCCTGGCGCGCAGCAGGTCGACCTGCGCGGGCTCGGTCCCAACCATACGCTGGTGCTGGTCAACGGTCGGCGGATCGCGGACTTCCCGCTTCCGTTCCAGGGCAACAGCAACTTCACCGACATTTCGAACATCCCGGTGGGGCTGATCGACAACCTTCAGGTGCTCAGCGGCAGCGCATCGGCCATCTACGGTTCGGACGCGATCGCGGGCGTCATCAACTTCCAGCTCAAGAACAAGCCCGACGGGACGCGGATCGACCTGCGTTATGGCAACACCGAGCATGGCGGCGGCGCCTCGTATCGGCTGACGGGGACCACCGGCTGGGAAACCGGCGGCTTCCACGGCGTTCTCGGGATCGAGCTGCTCAGCCAGCGTCCGCTCTGGCAGTATCAGCGCAGCCGCCAGGATTCGACTGCGGACAACCCCACCACGGCCACGCCTCTCGCGCGCCGCACCTTCCTGCGCACCGACGAATATACCGGCTATATCAACCCGGGCGCAAACACCTGCGCGACGCTTTCGGGCCTCAACGGCGGCACCGTCTACTATGCCAGCCGCCCGCGCTACGACACCATATCCGGGCCGGGCTATTTCTGCGGCAGCAACGAATCGGTCGCCTATGGCACGATGATTTCGGACCGCAAATCGATGAGCGCCTATAGCGCGCTCGGCTATTCGCTCGGCGACAATGTCGAGTTGTTCACCGATCTTCAGTTCAGCTATTCCGAGCTCAAGCTGTTCCGCGATGTGCTGAGCTGGTATTATGTCGCGCCTGACGGCAATGAAGAGGGCACTTTCTTCAACCCGCGCCTGTCGCCCGACGCGACGGACAGCGGCCGCCAGCTCGACAACTGGACGCGCCAGTTCACGCCCGAGGAGATGGGCGGGCTCCAGAAGGGAATGACGCGCAACAACGCCGTCAGCTTCAGCATCACGCCCGGCATCAAGGGCAAGTTCAGCGATGGCCGCTGGTCGTACGAGGTCTCGTTCAACCATTCCGAATATCGCTCGAAGATCTTCTTTCCGAAGGTCGTGATCAGCAAGGCCAACGCCTTTTTCCTCGGCGCCCAGCAGGGTGTCGATGAGGACAGCGGCTATCCGATCTTCGACGCCGATCCCGCGCGGCTGTACAAGCCGCTGACGCCGTCGGAATTTGCGTCGATCACGGCGGATTCGATCTATCGACCCAAATCCTGGGTCAACAATGCCTCGGCGACGATCAGCACGACCGAGCTGTTCCGCCTGCCGGCCGGGCCGGTCGGCTTCGCGGCGGTCGTCGAGGGCGGCAACCAGGGCTTCAACCTGCGTCCCGATCCGCTGGCGCTCACCCATTATTATGTCGGTCTTGTCGATTCCGACGGCCGCGGTACGCGCGACCACTGGGCAGCGGGCGGCGAATTGCGCGTGCCGGTGTTCAAGTTCCTGCAACTGAGCGGCGCGGCGCGCTACGACCATTACGCCTTCGCCGACAGCCGCTTCGGCAAGCTGACCTGGAACCTGGGCGGCGAACTGCGGCCGAACGACACGCTGCTTCTCCGCGCCGCCTATGGCACCGGCTTCCGCGCGCCCGACCTCAACTATGTGTTCCGCGGCCCTGGCAACACCCACCCGTCCGCCACGGACTATTATCTCTGCCGTCAGACGGGCCAGACCGATCCGCTCAGCGACTGCGAATATGCCGATGAGGGGATCATCGCCTATCGCAACGGCAACCGGCGCCTGCGGCCCGAGACCTCGACCTCGTTCAATGCGGGCGCCGTGTGGCAGCCGCGCGCGTGGTTCGACATTTCCGCCGACTATTTCCGGGTGGCGATGAAGAATCAGGTGCTCGACATGGATCTCGACACCGTGCTGCGCGACGAGGCCAATTGCCGGCTGGGCACCACCAGCGCGGGCACGGCGGTCGACAAGAACTCGCCGACTTGCGTCGATGCGATCGCGCGCGTGAAACGCTATGTCGGCGGGGCGCTCGACGGGATGGTCCAGGGTGTCGCGATCGAGCCGATCAACGTCGCCGAGGAAACGACCGACGGCATCGACCTCGCCGCGCATCTGCGCATCCGCACCGTCGCGATCGGCGATTTCACGCTCACCGGCGCATGGACCTATGTGTTCAACCACACGACGCGCCAGTATCCGGGCGATCCCCAGATCAACAAGCTCGCCTATGACAGCAAATACGACATCCCGCGCGACAAGGGCATGCTTTCGCTGAGCTGGAAGCTCGATCGCCTCACCACGACGATTTCGGGCCAGCGGCTCGGCAAGCTGCCCAACTATGATCAGGACGCCTATATCAAGGCGAGCTACCTGTTCAATCTGTCGGCCCAGTATCGCATCAACGACCGGCTCCAGCTTTCGGGGACGATCAACAACCTGTTCGACCAGGCGCCGATCCGCGACCGCACCTATTCGAGCTATCCCTATTACGACATCTCGTGGTTCGACGGCGTCGGGCGCAGCTTCTATCTTCAGCTCAGCTACAAGATGGGCGGGAACCCGTTGTGATGCGGGCAACGCGTTGGAACCGGGCCGCGCGCGTCGCGGCGCCGCTGCTGATGGGCGCGCTCGCCGCCTTCGCGGCGACGGCCCATGCCGCACCGCGCGGCGAAAGGCTGTCGCCGGCCGAAGCGCGGATGGTGCGCAGCGTCGACGACGGCTTCGAAGGCTCGGTGGCGCTGCTCGAACGGCTGGTCAACCAGAACAGCGGCACGCTCAACCTGGCGGGCGTCGAAGCGGTCGGCCGGATGATGCGCGCCGAGCTCGAACCGCTGGGCTTTGCCGTCGAATGGAAGCCGATGACGCAGACGGGGCGGGCGGGCCACCTCATCGCCGTCCACCGCGGTCGTCCGGGTAGCAAGCGGATCCTGCTGATCGGCCATCTCGACACCGTGTTCGAGCCCGGCTCGCCGTTCCAGAAGTTCGTCCGTCGCGGCGACAAGGCCGAGGGGCCCGGGGTCGGCGACGACAAGGGCGGACTGGTGGTCATCCTGTCTGCGCTCCAGGCGATGCGCGCGGCGGGGACGCTCGGCGCGGCCAATATCGAAATCGTGCTCACCGGCGACGAAGAGGATGCCGGCACGCCGATCGCCACCGCACGTGCCGATCTGATCGCGGCCGGCCGCCGCGCCGACGTCGCGCTCGATTTCGAAGGGCTTGTGACCGAAGACGGCAAGGACATGGGGTCGATCGCGCGCCGGTCGGTCACCGACTGGACGCTCACGGCGACCGGACATACCGGCCACTCGTCGCTGATCTTCACGCCCGAACAGGGCGACGGTGCGGTGAACGAGCTGGCGCGCATCCTCGCGGCCTTCCGCACCGAACTCCCCGAACCCAATCTGACGTTCAACGCAGGCGTGATCGCGGGCGGCAGCACCGCGACGATCGACGACAGCGGTTCGGCGCGTGCGACCGGCAAGACCAACATCATCGCCGCCGTCGCGATCGCCAAGGGCGATTTCCGCACGCTCAGCAACGAGCAGACCGCGCGCGTCCGCGCCGCGATGGAACGCATCGTCGCCGCGCATGCCCCGGGCACCGATGCACGGATCGTGTTCGGCGAAGGCTATCCGGCAATGGCCCCGACGCCCGGCAATCAGGCGCTGCTCGCCGCGCTCAACGGCGTCAATCGCGCGCTCGGGCTCGCCGAAATGGCGCCGCTCGATCCGCTCAAGCGCGGCGCCGGCGACATTTCGTTCGTCGCGGCCGACGTCGACAGTCTGGCGGGGCTCGGCACGCTCAGCACCGGCGACCATGCGCCCGGCGAGACGGTCGAGCTCACCAGCATCCGCCGCCAGGCCAAACGTGCGGCGATCCTCATCAGCCGGCTGAGCGCCGAGCCACGCACCCGCTGACCCCTCGCCCCGTCCCGCATCGCGGCCCGCACGGACCTGAACCAAAGTCCAATTGCATCGCACCCGCGATCGCGCGATGAATCGATGCTGGCGGGTCGCGCACAGAACATAAATGCGGGCGCCCAATGGGGAATGGGGGTCGTGATGGATGATCTGGAGGCATGGCGGCTCGCCGTGCAGGTCCGCGCCACATGGGGCGCGGCATCCGAATGCTATGTCGGCGAGCGACTGCGCAGCGCCCAGGCGCTGGCCGACACCGAGGCCGAGGCCCGGTGGCACGCCGTTGCCGCGGCGCTGGCGCAGCTTGCGAACGACGCCGCGACGCACGCGACCGACTGATCCCGACATCTGAATGTCGGGCCTTCCCCGCAAAGTGCGCTTTGCGGCAGGCAAGTGCAACTTGCTCGCTCATCCCCGACTGCATCGATAGGATTTGGATCGACGCGGTTCGTTCCCTTTCCGCGCCTTTCCGCCCCGCTGACGAGCGCGCAGCAGGCGGAGCCTCTCCTTGCCTTTGCGGGACCGCGCGGCCTTTCCCGACGCGGTCCCGTCCTTTCGGCAGACCGCCGAACCGCACAGCGCAGGTTATGGATGTCACCGCCTCAGCAGGCGTGGTTAGCCTCGCCTGCCGCTTACGTCAGGCCGACAGCAGCCGCGCGAGCATTTGCTGAAGTTCGGCCAGCCGGAACGGCTTGCGCAGCAGCAGCGTACCGGCATCGAGCACGCGTTCGACCGCGTCGGTGTCGGCAAAGCCGGTGGCGAGCACGATCGGCAGGGTGGGATGCTGCGTCCGGATGCGTGCCACCACTTCGGCGCCGTTCTGCCCGGGCATCGCGAAGTCGACGATCACCAGGTCGGGTGTCTGCGCGGCGATCATTGCCATGCCGGCATCGCCGCCGTCGGCCTGGGTCACCCGATGTCCCATGGTTTCAAGGCCCTGCGCCACCATGCTCCGCAAATCATCGTCGTCGTCGATGAACAGGATCATCCGTCCCGCGCCCATCCGCGTTTCGGAATCGTCGCGTTCGGCCTCGGCGGAATCGGGTGGCGCGGTGACGCGCGGCAGCAACAGCCGCACCGTCGTGCCCAGGCCGGGCTCGCTGTCGATCCGCGCGGTACCCCCCGCCTGGCGCGCGATGCCATAGACCTGGCTGAGACCCAGTCCGGTACCGCGGCCCACCGGCTTGGTCGTGAAAAACGGGTCGAACGCGCGCGCGGCGACGTGCGGCGGCATCCCCTCGCCGGTGTCGCGCACCGCCAGTTCGACATAGTCGCCATCGGGCAGCTCGGGATCGGCCTCGATCCGCCGGAGCGCAGTCGCGATGGTCAGCGCGCCGCCCGCGGGCATTGCATCGCGCGCGTTGATGGCGAGGTTGAGGATCGCCATTTCCAGCTGGGTCGGATCCGTCAACACCGCAGCCCCCGCCTCGTCAAAGACGAAGCGCAGGCGGATCGCCGGTCCCAGCGTGCGCGCAAGCAGGTCACGCATCGCCCCGGCCAGCTCGGCCGCGACGATCGGGCGCGGCGCGATCTTGTGCGTGCGGGCAAAGGCGAGCAGCTGCGCCGTCAGCCGCGCGCCGCGCTCGGCCGAGGACAGGCCGCTCTCGGCGATCCGCCGAACGCGATCGGCGTCGTCGGGCGCCCGCCGGATCATGTCGAACCCGGCGATCACCGCGCCCAGCAGGTTGTTGAAATCGTGCGCGATCCCGCCGGTGAGCTGCCCCAGCGCCTCCATCTTCTGCGCCTGGCGCAAGGCATCCTCGTGCAGCCGCTCGGCGGTCACGTCGCGGCCGACCGCATAGAAAAGATCGCCTTCGGGAACCGCCGTCCACTCGATCGACAAAGGGCTGCCGTCGCTGCGCAGCAAGCGGCACTCGAAACTGTGGAGCTTTTGCCCCGCACGCAGCTGGGCGACGCTCCCCTCGACGGCAGCCCGATCATCAGGATGAACGAGTTCCATGAACGGGCGCGCGCGCAGCACGGTCTCTTCGTGTCCCAGCAAATCGAACCACGCCGGGTTGGTCCCTTTCAGATAACCGTCGAACCCCGCCACCGCGAAAAGATCCGACGACAGCTCGAACATCCGGTTGCGCTCGCGCGTGCGCTGCTCGACCTGGCTCGCCAGGTTCGCCGCGGCGTCGCGCAGGGCATCGGCGGCGCGATGTTCGGCAGTGACGTCCAGATTGATGCCGGTGAGCCGGACCGGCCGGCCCTCGGCATCTTGCTGCCCGACCGCCTGCGCACGCACCCAGCGGACCGACTGGTCGGGCAGGATGATGCGCAGGTCCATGCTGAACGGCGCCGCCGCGGCGGCGGCATCCTCGGTGGTTTTCAGCGCGCTCGCGCGGTCCTCCGGGTGGAGCCGTTCGGCCCAGGCGTCGAACAGTCGCTCGGCGGGCGTGGCCGGATCGATTGCAAGCACGTCGAACATCTCGGGCGACCAGGTGATCGCGTTGCGCCGCAGATCCCAGTCCCAGACGCCGATCCGCGCTGCGCGCTTGGCAAGCTGCAACCGCTGTTCGCTCGCGCGCAGCTCGGCCTCGGCGGCGCGCGTCTGGGTGATGTCCTGCACCGACACGACGACGCATCCGGGCTGGCCCGGCATCGGCGCAGAACCGATCCGCACCGGAAAGCGCGTGCCGTCACGGCGCCGATATTCCTTTTCATACGGATCCCACCAGCCGCGAATGCGGGCCTGCTCGATGGCGGCCGTATCCAGCACCAGATGCTCCGGTAAGGTGAAATCACGCCAGTCCCAGCGGCCGGTTTCGAAATCGATACGGCTGTGCCCGGTCATCTCGAGGAAGCAGTCGTTGATCGCCAGCGTCTGCTCGCTGTGAAGGTCAAAGATCGCCAGACCGATCAGCCTGGAATCGAAGATTCCCTTGAACCAGCCGACGCTGCGCGCCAGCGCCGCCTCGGCACGCGCCTGTTCGACCGCCGCCCAGGTGCGTCCGGCGACTTCCTCGATCAGCGCCACTTCGTCGTTCGTCCAGTGACGTGCCGTGCGATGATTGACGTACAGGGAGGCGCGCAGCCGCCCTTCGCGCACCAGCGGCACCGAAACGAATGCGCGCGTGTCGATGCCGCGCCACGTCGCCTGAACCTGTGCCGGATCCTGCTCTACATCGTTGACGATCTCGGTTGCGCCGCCGCGCTGGCGTTCAACGCTCTCCTCGCCGAAGTCACGAAGCCGGAACGTCCCGAGCAACGGGGTTACGCCGTCCGCATAACAGGAGCGCAGGTCGATGGTCTCACCGTCGTCGCGCACTTCGCTGTACCCGACCCGCGTGGCGCCCAGGTGGCGGCCGAGCGCAGCCACCGCCCGGTCCATGACGGCGCGGGGCTCGCTCAGTCCGCGCAGCGCCTCTTCCAGCCGCAACCGGAACGCCTGCCGCCGTTCGGAAAGCACGCGTCGCGTCGTCTCCGACACCAGGCACAGCACGCCCGCAACGCTGCCCTCGGCATCGGGCACGGCCGAATAGGAAACGTCGAAATAGACCGTCTCGGGATAGCCGAAGCGTTCGATATAAAAGGGCCGGTCCTTGGCGACGAAGGTCTCGCCCGTGTCGCGTACACCACGCAGCAGCGGTTCCAGGTCGTCCCACAACTCGGCCCAGTTCTCGCATGCCGGCCGGCCCAGCGCACGCGGATGCTTGTCGCCGATCGAGGGGGCATAGGCATCGTTGTACAGCGCGACGAAATTGGGGCCCCAGAACAGCACGATCTGCGCGCCCGAACGCAGCATCCAGCCGAGCGTGCCGCGAAGCGCGGGACTCCATCCGCCGGGCGCCCCCAACGGCGTATCCGCGGCACGCAATGCCCGGATCCGGTCCGCCAACGGGCCTGTCGCCCCACATAGCGGGTCGTCGATCCTCTGCACCGTCATTCCTGCGGCCCCCTTTCGACCGCGCACGGACGGAAATGCCCTGTGCAGAGCCATTTACCTAATCAATCCGCGCAGGCTGCGCCAGTGGGAGCGGGCAGCGTCCTTCCCCATTGGGCAGGTCGCCTTGGCGGCGCATCGGGCGCAGGGGCGCGCGATGTCCGGTCCCCTTCCCCCGTCTGCGGGCGTCCGGCCACGCGTGACCGTGTGGTTCGACGGCGGCTGCCCGCTATGTCGTCGCGAGATCGCGCTGATGCGCCGGCTCGATCGGCGCGGCTCGATCGCCTTTGTCGACCTGACCGGACCCAGCGGCACCTGCCCGGTCGACCGCGCCGCGATGCTCGCGCGTTTCCATGCCGAAGAGGACGGCCGGCTGCTATCGGGCGCCGCCGCCTTCGCCGCGATGTGGCGCGCGATCCCGCTGCTGCGCCCGTTCGGCCTTGCCGCGCGGCTGCCGGGGGTGCTCGCGCTGCTCGATGCGCTCTATACGCGCTTCCTGCGGGTCCGCCCGTGGCTGCAACGGAGACTGCGATGACCGACGATACGCCACCGTCCCGCCCCGGCGGGCGTGCGGTCCCTGCGGCACGGCTGTCG
>JAFABD010000153.1 GCA_023426225.1 Pseudomonadota bacterium
AGCCGCGGGCCGGGCTGCGCGTGCGGCCCCGCCCATTCGGGAAGCGCGGCGGAACTCTATACGGCGCAATGATGCGGCGCGCGCGGTCATGCCATCGCCCCCGGCGCGGGTGCGATCAGCGTGCGGATCGCCGCGGCCAGCGTGCCCGACAGCAGCGGCTTTTCGACCAGCGTCGCACCGGCGGCCTGCACGCGTTCGCGCAGCGTCGGCGACGGGTTGCTGGTGATGACGATCGCGGGCGCGCGGGTGCCCCCGGCGCGCAAGCGGCGGAGCAGCGCCAGCCCGTCGATCCCCGGCAGCCGCTGGTCGAACACCAGGCAGTCGCAGTCGGCGCCCGCCGTCCCCGCCGCCAGCATCGCCTCGGCGCTGGCAAAGGCGGCGACGTCGAACCCCTCGACCGCCAGCGAAAAGACGATCGAGGATCGGACCGCAGGGTCGTCGTCCACCAGAAGGATGATTGCGCGGGGCATGGCACCTCTGCTTCGGAAAGGGGCGGCGCCGCGACGGGCGCCGCCGGCCGGCGATCAGGCGGCGCGTTTCCAGTTGGGCTCCAGCGCGACGTGCGGCGGGCACGGCGCCACTTCGCCCTGCGGCAGCCCGGCGAGTTCGTTGGCAAAGCCGTGATTGACGTCGCGGTGATGCGCCTCGTCGGCGCGCACGACGAGCACCACGTCGCGCAGCGTCGCATCCTCGCCCAGTCCCCAATAGCGGCGCGCGATCGCGGGCGCGGGCACATTGGCCGAACGGCCCTCGTCGATCTCGGCGAGATAATGGGTATAGCTGATCACCGCCTCTTCCTCGAAATAGCCGACGACGCGGTGCGCGGTGCGCGGGCTGACGAGGTAGAGCGCGAAGAAGGCGAGGTAGAACACCCATTGCACGCCCAGGATCACCGCGCGTTCGTACCAGGTGGGGCGGCACACCTCGATAAAGGTCATCAGGTGCATCCGCTCGTTTTCGGCCTCGTCCATCAGCGTGCGGATCCAGCCGCGGTCGTCGCACATCCGGCGCAGGCAGCGCAGGTGCGTGATCGTCGCGCCGACCATGCCGGGAACGGCCGCCACGGTCTCCAGCACGACGGCGCGGTGGCCGTAACGCTTGGCGAAAAACGTGTCGGCGACCCAGCGCAGCGTCTTGGTGAAGCCATAGGCGATGCGGTCCGAAACCCCGTGCGGGCGGTGGTGGACGCCCGTTTGCATCCGATGAGGGATCATGTTGAAAATTCTCCGTCGCTGCGCCACTTGGCGGACTTGCTTCGTTCCGCCGGAATCTAGGCTTCGCGCAGGAGGGCTGGAACTTGGGTCTTCATCCTACGGCACGTACCGGAAGTGAGATGCCGGAAGGGCGCACGCTCGAACCGGCGCTGCGCGGGCGTGCGCGGCCGCTGCTCGTCGAACGGATCGACGCGGCAACCGCGACGATCGTCGGGCTGGTGGTGGTCGGGCTGGGCTTTGCCGCGCGCATGGGGCTCGACGCGCTGCTCGAACGGCGGGCGACCTTCATCTTCTTCGTCCCCGGCGTGGTCGCGGGCGCGCTCGGCGGCTTCTGGCCCGCGCTGATCGTCACCGTCGCCGCGGCGCTCGCGGGCACGCTTGCCGACACGCTCACCGGCCAGGTGCTGTTCGGCGACTGGGTCGCGGTGACGGTGTTCCTGTTCATCGGCGCGGTCATCGCGGCGGGCGGGGCATGGCTGAAGCGCGTGCGCGTGCGCGCCGCCGCGAGCACGCGCGAGCTGGCGCAGCGCGAGGCGCACCTGACCTCGATCCTTCAGACGGTGCCCGATGCGATGATCGTCATCGACGAGGCCGGGCTGATCCGCGATTTCAGCGACACCGCCGAGCGCCAGTTCGGCTGGACCGCCGAGGAAGTCACCGGGCGCAACGTCAGCATGCTGATGCCCTCGCCCTACCGCGAGGCGCATGACGGCTATCTCCAGCGCTATTATCGCACCGGCGAGCGGCGGATCATCGGCGTCGGGCGCGTCGTCGTGGGCGAACGCAAGGACGGCTCGACCTTTCCGATGGAGCTGGCGGTGGGCGAGATGCGGCTGCCCGAGGGACGCTTCTTCACCGGCTTCGTCCGCGACCTGACCGAGCGGCAAAAGACCGAGACGCGGTTGCAGGAGCTCCAGACCGAGCTTGTCCATGTCTCGCGGCTCACCGCGCTCGGCGAAATGGCGTCGGCGTTGGCGCACGAGCTCAACCAGCCGCTGAGCGCGATCGGCAATTATCTGATGGGCAGCAAGATGCTGCTCGAACGCGAGGTGGTGCCGCACGAAACGGTGGCCTCGGCGGTCGAGCTGGCGAGCAAGGAGGCGCTGCGCGCGGGCCAGATCATCCGGCGGCTGCGCGATTTCGTCTCGCGCGGCGAGACCGAACGCAGCGTGGAAAGCCTGCCCAAGCTGATCGAGGAGGCGAGCGCGCTCGCGCTCGTCGGCGCCAAGGAACACGGCATCCGCGTGCGCTTCGATCTCAGCCCGGAGGTCGATCTGGTGCTCGTCGACAAGGTCCAGGTCCAGCAGGTGCTGCTCAACCTGATCCGCAACGCGGTCGATGCGATGGGCGAATGGGACGGCCCGCGCGACCTCACCGTGCGCGTGACGCCGCACCCCGACGAAATGGCGCTGGTGACGGTGGCCGATACCGGCCCCGGCATCCGTGCCGACGTCGCCGACCAGCTCTTCCAGCCCTTCGTCACGACGAAGCGCACGGGAATGGGGGTGGGGCTTTCCATTTGCCGGACGATCGTGGAAGCACATGGCGGAAGAATCTGGGTAGAGCCGGCGGCCGGGGGCGGCGCGGTGTTCAACTTTACCGTGCCCAGCGTGGGCAGGGAGGATGTGTACGATGGCGGTTGAGCAGGTGGTTCATGTGATCGACGACGACGACGGCGTGCGCGGGTCGCTCGCCTTCCTGCTCGAATGTTCGGGAATCGCCACGCGCACCTACGAATCGGCCGTCCATTTCCTGCGCGCCGTGCCCGACATGGTGCATGGCTGCATCATCACCGATGTCCGCATGCCCGAAATGTCGGGGATGGAACTGCTCAACAAGCTCAAGGCGATGGGCGTGCCCGATCCGGTGATCGTCATCACCGGCCATGCCGACGTGCCGATGGCGATCCAGGCGCTCCATGCCGGGGTGTCGGACTTCATCGAAAAGCCGTTCAGCGACGAGGCGATCCTGCTCGCGGTTCGCGCCGCGCTCGCCAAGCAGCAGGACCGCGACCAGATCGCGGTCGAACGCGACCAGATCGTCGCGCGGATCGCAACGCTGTCGGGCCGCGAACGCGAGGTGATGGAGGGGCTGATCGAGGGCAAGGCGAACAAGGTGATCGCCTATGATCTCGACATCAGCGCGCGGACGGTCGAGGTCTATCGCGCCAATGTGATGACCAAGCTCGGCGCGCGCACGCTCTCCGAACTCGTCCGCATGGTGATGATCGCCCGCCTCGCCTGAACTTGCCGGCCGCCGGCTTCGGCTCGGCCCTCAGTCCTTCCGGCCGCCCCATTTGGCGGCGATCCACGCGCGGAAGCGCGCGCGGGGGTCGCGGGGGAGGTCGTCGTCCTCGTCGGCATCGTCGGCCTTGGCCGCCCGGACGGCGGTGACTTCGGGAACCCAGCGGCGGATCGCCTGCTCGATCCCGCGCTTGAGCGTGATCGCGCCCGACGGGCAGCCGCCGCACGCGCCTTCCATCCGCACCCACGCGGTGCCGTCCTCGGGATCGAAGCGGACGAGCACTGCCTCGCCGCCGTCGGCGGCGAGCAGCGGGCGGACCCAGCGGTCGAGCACCTGCTCGATCTGCGCCTCGATCTCGCCCCTTTCATGCTGCGGTGCAGTCGACAAAAGGGGGTCCGTCATCGGCGTCTCGCCAACGGCGGCTTTTTCGCCCGCATCGGCAAGGATCAGCGCGACTTTTGCGCGGATCGGGGCCCATTCGTCCTTCGAACTGCGCCGTATGACCGTCAAGAAATCGCGCGCGATCATCACGCGGACGAGCCCGGGCACGTCCAGCAGCGCCGCCGCAAGCGGGTCGGCGACCCGCGTTCCGGCCAGAAAACTGCGCGGCGCGCCGGGCGCGCCGACCCCCGGCGCCCGCACGCGCAGCGCGTCGGGGTTGGGCGTGGATTCGAATTCGATCGGGGTCATGCCGGCGCTCATGGCCGACCATCGGGCCGCGGTCCAACCAGCATTTTCGCGTAAAGCACGGCAAACAGCAGGAAAGCACCGCCCCACAACAGCCCCGCGACCGCGATCGTGGTGCCATAGTCAAGGGGCAGCGCAGGCGCAAAGACGCGCACCAGCGCCCCCAGCGTGACCAGCGCATAGATCGCCCGGGTGCCGCGGTCGGCGGTCAGCGTCCGCCCGGTATGCCCGCGCGTCGCACGCGTCATCACCGCCAGCGTCATCGACGCCATCGCCCCCGCCGCCAGCGCATGGAACGCCGCCGACGCCGGAATGCACCAGACAAAGCTGCTCCCGCCGAGCAGCAGCAGGCCCAGCGGCAACCACGCGTAGGACAGGTGAAGAATGAACACGAGCGGCTCGGCCAGCGTCCGGTGCCCGCGCCAGCGCGCCAGCCGCACCGCCTGGAGGAGGCCGGCTGCCACCAGCAGCGCCCCTGCGGCCGCCGAGCCCGGGGCGGCGACCCAGACGGCAAGCGCCAGCGCGGTCGCCACCAGCGTCGCGATGTCGAACCGGCCGGGCTGTTCGGGCAGCCCCGTTTGCACGCCCTGCCGGCCGAGCCAGTTGCGCGTGAACGAAGGGATGATCCGGCCGCCGATCAGCGCGACGAGCAGCAGCACGACCGCCGCCCCCAGCCGCCAGCCATGACCGGCGGGCGCGGTGAGCCCGAGCGCCTCGGCCTGGTCGATCGCGCTGGCGGTGGTGAACAGCGCCATCGCGATCACGATCGGCACGTTGCGGTTCTTCGCCGCGATCACCTCGCGCGCCGCGAGGATGGTCATGGTGGCGAGGAAACCGATGTCGAGCAGCGCCGGCACGATCGGCCCGGTCAGCGCCGAGAACAGCACCGCCCCGCGCGCGAACAGCCATAGTCCGGCGAGCAGCGCGAGGCGCGTCCCCGAAACGGGCAGGCGCCCGGTCCAGTTGGGGATGGCGGTAAGGAGGAAACCTGCGACGATCGCTCCCAGATAGCCGAACAGCATCTCGTGCCGGTGCCAGGCGAGCAGATCCATTGCGGTCGGCAGGGTGACGTGGCCGCCCAGCGCCAGCACCCACAGGGCGACGACAAGCACCGCCCACAGCGCGCCGCCGAAGAAAAATGGACGAAAGCCGCCGCGCAGCAATGGCGGCAGCCGCATCAGGCGTTGGTGGCGTTCGCTTTCGGGGTGCATTTCGAAAAGTCCCAATGGTCGCGAAAAGAAAGGGGTCCGGGGCCGCCCGCACGCCGTGGCGCGGGCGACCCCGGCCGCGGCGTCACTCGGCGGGGGCGAGGACGGGCCGCGGATAGCGAGCGGTGCGGGTGCGGCGACCGCCGACGAGCAGTCGGGTGACGAACAGCGCCAGCAGCACCGCGCCGATGCCGAAAACGATGTCGCCGGGCACGCGCATCCACACCAGCGTCTCCATCACCGGGCTGTGCACCACGGCGGGCGAGCGGGCGTACCAGAAGCCGTGCGTGACGCTCTGATAGGCCTGGTAGAGCCCGGAGGGGACGAGGCTGAGGAACACCATCATGGCGAGCCCCAGGTTGAGCGCCCAGAAGGTCGGCTTGAGCAGCGCGTCCGACCAGGCGGCCTCGCGGAAGCCGGTGCGCAGGCAGAACAGCATCAGACCGATGCCGAGCATGCCATAGACCCCGAACAGCGCGGCGTGGCCGTGGCTGGGCGTCATGTTGAGACCCTGGATGTAGTAGAGCGAGATCGGCGGGTTGATCGAGAAGCCCAGGATGCCCGCGCCCACCAGGTTCCAGAACGACACCGCGACGAAGAACAGGATCGGCCATTTGTAGGTCTGAACCCACGGCGCCGCCTTGGTCATGCGATAGTTGTGGAGCGCCTCCACCCCCAGCAGCGCCAGCGGCACCACTTCGAGCGCGGAGAACATGGCGCCCCAGGCGATGATCGGCGTGGTCGTGCCGGCGAAATAGAGGTGGTGGAGCGTCCCCAGGATGCCGCCGGTCAGGAACACTGCGGTCGAAAAGACCACCGCCGTGTTCGCCGCACGGGCGCGCACCAGTCCGAGCCCTGCGAAAATGAGCGCGATCACGGCGGTCGCGAACACCTCGAAGAAGCCTTCGACCCACAGATGGACGACCCACCAGCGGAAATACTCGATCAGCGACAACGGGCTATGCCGACCCCAGGTGAGCGCCGCGCCGAAGAACAGCCCGATGCAGATCGTCGAAACGAACACCATGCCGATCAGGCCGCGACTTTCCGACGGCGTCTTGAGCGCGGGCCACAGCGCACGCCCCACCAGCGTCAGCCAGATCATCAGCCCTGCGAAGAGCAGGATCGCCCAGAAACGGCCGAGATCGACGAACTCATAGCCCATATGGCCGAACCAGAAGTTCGTGCCATGGCCGAGCTTTTGCTGAATGCCCATCCATTCGCCCGCGAACGAGCCGATCACGACGACGAGCAGCGCCACCCACAGCAGGTTGACGCCGAGCCGCTGGAAGCGCGGTTCGTGGCCCGACAGCATCGGTGCGACGTAAAGCCCGGTCGCCAGCCACGCCGTCGCGATCCAGAAGATGCCGAGCTGGGTGTGCCAGGTGCGGGTGAGCGCGTAGGGAATGATGTCGGAAATGGCGATGCCATAGAAATCCTGGCCTTCGACCGCATAGTGCGCCGTGATCGCGCCCAGCAGTACCTGCGTCAGGAACAGACCGATCACGGTGACGAAATACTTGGTCGTCGCCTTCATCGAAGGGGTCGGCTTCATCGCGAACAGCGGGTCGGCCGCCGGCGCGGCGACATGCGCTTCCTCGCCCTGACGCGCCTGATACCAGGTGAGCCAGCCCACCCCCGCGATCAGGAACAGGACGCTGGCGATCGACCAGATGCCCAGCGCCGCGGACGGCGTGTTGCCGACAAGCGGATCGTGCGGCCAGTTGTTGGTATAGCTGATCGTCTCGCCCGGACGGTTGGTGACGCTGGTCCAGGCGGTCCAGAAGAAGAAGGCGCCCAGATCCGAACGATCCTGCGCGTTGGTCAGCGAGCGTTCGGGAATCGCATATTGCGTGCGCAGCTTGCGCAGCGCCGGATCGCTGCTGAACAGCCGGGCATAGTGATCGGCCACCTGCGCGATCGCCGCGGCGCGCTCGGGCGACACGGTAATGGCGCCCGTTGCCGGGTCATAGCGGTTGGTGCGCAGTTCGTCGCGCAGCCGCGCCGTCAGTGCCGCCTGGCGTTCGGCGTCGAGCGCCGCAAAGGGCTTGCCGGCGTCATGCCGAGCCCAGATGTCGAGCAACGCCATCGATTCGCGATGCAGCCAGTCGGCGCCCCAATCGGGCGCGACATAGCCGCCATGGCCCCAGACGGAGCCCAATTCCATCCCGCCCAGCGCCTGCCAGGCTTCGCGCCCGGATTCGATCTGGGCGCGCGTATAGACGGTCTGGCCGTTCGTGGTCACGACCGTTTCGGGCACCGGCGGTGCCTTCACATAGATTTCCCGGCCGATCAGGCCGAGGGCCGCGAATGAGAGCAGGAATATCGCTCCCAGCCACAGCCACAGCTTTTTGGAGTGGATCATCTTGATGCCCCCATTGCAGCGATTGAGGAGGCATTCGGGTAGGATCGGCGCGCCGCCGCCACCATTCGGGAGCGCGACCTAGGGTGCGTGCCGGAGGGGAAGTCCCATAGGCGTGCCGCCGGATCGGCCGGCCGCGATCCCCATGGCGCTGGCGATCAGAAGCGCCGCGACCAGCCGGCAAGCGCGCTCGTGCTGCCGTCGCGCACGTCCTGCATGACGCCCAACCGGAACGAGGCGCCGGGACCGCCCGCGGCATAGCCTGCGGTGAACTGCAGCCGTCGCTCGCCGGTCAGGCTGGCCCGCGCGGTGGCATAGGTGAGCGCCCGCAGCTGAAGGTCATAGCCGTTGCCATAGGTAAGCCGCGCGTCGCCCGCCTCGATCATCAGCGGCTGGGCGACGCCGAAGCTCAACAGGCCGCCCCATATCGCCCCGTTCGCCTGGATGCCGAGCCGGCTGCCGAGGATCGGCGACGCCGCGGTGACCAACGATTGCGGGTCGATCTTCAGCCGGGTGAAGCCCAGCGAGCCGTAACCCTCGATCGACCAGCGGTCGGCGATCGCGAACGAACGGTGCGCCTCTACCATCACCGTGCTGGCGCCGCGTCCCAGCCGGAGTGCCCCGCTGCCGGTCGGCACGCCCATCAGCGTCCCGCTCTCGTCGATCAGCGCGACACGCAGGTCGGTCCGCCCGCGCGACCAGCCGAGCGACACTGCCTGCGCGCGGCTTCCGGCATTGCGGCCGGTGTTGACCGTCAGGCTGAGCCGCCCGTCCCGGAAATAGCGGTCGACGGCAAGGCTGGTATCCGCCTGCGGCACATAGGCGAGCACGCCGTCGGCGAACGGGGCGAGCCCCATGATGTCCGACTGAAGCGAGTCCGCCGCGTTCCACGCGGCGCGCACGCCGAACCCGTCGGCCGCATAGCCGAAGCTGCCGGCAAGCGGCGCGGTGCGCACATCGTCGCGCCCCGGTCCGACGCGCCAGGCGGCGAAGCCGAGATTGCCCGTGAAGCCGCCGAACGCGAGCGCGGTCTGGTTGCCCAGTTGCCGGACGCGCCGCTCCATCCGGCGATCGCCCGCGCCGTGCGGCTGCAGCACCATGCCCGCAATCGAACCGCTGAAGTCGCGACCATATTCGTCGAGCACGGTGACGTTCGACAGCGCCGCGCGCAGCGCGGTGATGCGCATCGCCTCCGGCACGGCCATGACCGATGCCTGCAGGCTCGCCTGCGCAGTACCGTTCGACAGCGTGGGGTTGATCGGCGACAGCGCCGCCTGAAAGTCGACCAGCCCATGGCCATAGACCGCGTCGACGCCCGGATCGCCGATATCCCGCGCAGTGTTGAGGATGATGTCGCCCGCCTGCTGCCCGGAAAGCTGCGGCCATTTGGACAGGATATCGGCGGCGAGCGCCGAGACGACCGGAGCGGCCGAACTGGTCCCGCTGAAGATCACCGTCGCACCGTCGACGCTGGTGGTGACGTTCGATCCCACCGCGACGACATAGCGATCCTTGAGCACGCCCGCCCGGTTCGAATAGGGCTCGAGTTGATAGGCGTTGATGTTCGGGCTGAGCGCCCCGACGAACAGAAAGGCGCTGCGGTTCGCGGCGGTGACTGCGGGCGCGTCGATCGGGTCGGTTCCGCTGGAATTGCCCGCCGAATTGATGACGAGGCCGCCGGTCCGGGCGAAACGCGCGACCGCGTCGCCCCAATAGCTCGATCCGCCGTTGCTCAACGAGACGTTGACCAGCTTGATCGCCTTGGCGCCCGCATAGTCGAGCGCCTCGTTCCCATGGACCAGCGTCTCGGTCTGGGTATCGGCATTCCAGTCGGAGATGCGAAGTACGGCCAGCTGCGCGCCGGGAGCATAGCCGATCGTGCCGGTGCCGTTGGCATTGGCGGCGATGATGTTGGCGACCGCGGTGCCGTGATCCGAATGCTCGTCGCCGATCTGGTTGCGCGGCGTGCGATTGCCGCCGCTGATGACATCGCCGAAGTCCTTGGACAGGCTGCTGATGCGGCCGTCCAGCTCGCCGTTCATGCTGCGTGCGCCGTTGTCGATCACCGCCACCGTTACGCCATGACCGTCATGGCCGCTGTCGAGCGCATAGAGCGCGTTGACGAATTCGTTGGCCCCATAGTTGCGGCGGAACTCGGCGGTATCGTTGGCGGAACGCACGGGCTGCTGCCCCGACGGCGTGATGACATAGCCGGCAGGCGGCGGCACCGGGTCGGAATAGGTTCGCGCGATCGGTGTAGGGGTAGGTGTAGGCGTAGGGCTGGGCGTCGGCGTGGGGCTCGGCGCGATCGGCGACGGTGCCGGGGCGACGCTGCCCGGCGCGTTGGTGCCGCCGCCGCCGCTACACGCCCCCAGCAACGCCAGGACAAGGCCGCTTGCCGACAGGCCAACAACGATCTTCATGCGTCTTCCCCGAGGAGACCCCGCTACGGCAGACCGCAGTTCTGCCGCACCCGGGATGGTTTGCCCGTCGCCAGGTGAAGGCGCGCCACCGGTAAGGGACGGCGGCATTCATCCATATCTGCAATTATAGACGCGGGCGCACCATCGGAGGGCCGTGGGGACTACTGATAGCCGCCCTGCTCCTCGCGCTCCTCCCCGGCCTGTTCCTGGGTCTCCTCCATTGCGTCGGCGGCGTCGGCGGCCTCGTCTTCGGTCTCGGGGCGGGTGTCGGGCTTCTCCGGATCGTCGCGCATATCCGTTCCTTCTCGTGCTGACGCCCCATCAACAGGGCATGGCTGCAACGAAGCATGGGCACGCCTGCTCCCCGCGATTTTCGCCCGCAGCCTCTGGCACTTTCCGTTGGTTTCGCGCAACGAGTGCGCGGGGAGAGCGTTGGGCAGCCGTGGGACGGGCGGGCGATCAGACTGAAGGCGAAGCGATAGGCGCGGGGCGGCCGGGCATGTGGGTGCGCCGGCTGGCGTGGCTCGCAGCGATCCTCGCGGTCGCACTGGTCGCGGCGTGGGTCCAGCGGCGGACGATCGCGCGGAGCTTCATCGATCAGGCGCTCGCACAACGCGGGGTGCCCGCGCGCTACACGCTCGAGCAGCTTTCGCCCTGGCGTCAGCGACTGACCGACGTCGTGATCGGCGACCCGCGCAACCCCGATTTCGTCGCCGACTGGATCGAGTTGCGCACGGCCTTGCTGCCCTGGCGTGCCGACCTGCTCGTCGCACGGGTCGGCCCCGCACGACTGCGTGCGCGGATCGCGAACGGGAAAGTGTCGCTCGGGACGGTCGACAGGCTGCTTCCCGCCGGTGGCGGCGGTGGCGTCAGCCTGCCGCACATCGACGTGGCGCTTGCCGATCTCCGCCTCGCGCTCGACGCCCCGCAGGGGCCGGTGGCGATCCGGATTGCCGGCAAGGGGCCGCTCGACAACGGCTTTTCCGGGCGGATCGGCATCGTCGCGCCGCGGCTCGCGAGCGGGG
The DNA here is from genome assembly GCA_023426225.1 of Pseudomonadota bacterium. GTDB lineage: Bacteria > Pseudomonadota > Alphaproteobacteria > Sphingomonadales > Sphingomonadaceae > Sphingomonas. The sequence goes on from JAFABD010000153.1 coordinate 11,164, forward strand.
GATGTGCCCTTGCCGCGCTGCAGGGGACGCTCGACCTGCGGATCCGCGCACGCCGACCGGCGCTTGCCGGCCCGATCGGTGCCGCCAAAGTCGAATGCGGCGCCACCCGGATGACCGACGTTCAAGCGAAGGTTGCGGCCCAACTCGCCGCTACGCTCGACCGGGGCAGCGGCAGCTTGGCAGCGCGCGCGGCCCGCCTGGACGATCCCAGAGGCTCGGCCCGCAAGGTCGATGCACGAGTGGCGTTCGACGGCGAACCGGGCGCGGCCCGTGGCCGTTTCGCCCTGGCGGCCGAACGGGCCGTGCTGCCGCGGCTGGGCGGCGGCGCCTTCGCCGTTGCCGGCGATTATCGCACGAGCGCCAACGGACTGACGGTCTCGGGCGAGGCGAACGGAAAACATCTGCATCTCGCCGCGACGCGGCGCGAACAGCTTGCCGCCTATGCGTCGCGCGCGAAGGGAACGCCGCTCGCGCCGGTGCTCGAACAGATCGTCGCAGCGGCAGGGGCCGCGACGCGCGATTTCGCCGCGCGCGCAAAGTTCTCGGCGGGCTGGGGCGCCGACGGGGCGACGGCGGCGCTTACCGCGCTCGATTTGCACGCTGCCACGGGCGCACGGGTTGGAATCGGGCAGGGCCGCGGACTTCAGGTCGACGGCACGCGCGGTCTCGCAAATTTCGACGGCGTCGTCAGCACCGGCGGCGGCGGACTGCCCGAGGCGCTGATCCGCGTGCGCCGCGGCGCCGACGGCGCCCTTCGCGGTGTCGGTTTCGTTCGTCCCTATCGGGCGGGGCGGACAGAGGTTGCGCTCGGACGGCTCGACCTGCACGTCAATCCGGGCGGAAGCGGCAGGCTGACCACGCTCGCGCGGCTGAGCGGCGACTTTTCCGGTGGACGGGTCGACGGGTTGCAGATGCCGCTGACGCTGGCGTGGACGCCCGCCGCAATGGCGCTCAACCCGGAATGTACGCCGCTACGCTTTGATCGGCTGACGGCGGGTTCGACCCGTATCGGTGCGAGCGTCCTTCGCCTCTGCCCGGACGGCGGTGCGATGGTTCGCCTCGCCCATGGCCGGCTGGGCGGGGCAGTTCGTATGGGCGCGACCCAAATCGACGGCGCCGTGGGGGCCAGCCCGCTCCGGCTGAAGATCGGCGCGGGACGCGTCGATCTTGCGAGGCTTCATTTCGCGATCGACCGGCTGGCGGTCTCACTCGGCAGCGAGACGCCGACGCAGTTGCAGGCCGCCAGGCTCGACGGCAGCCTTGGCGGGGCGCTGAACGGCCATTTCGCAGGCGTCGAGGGACAGATCGGCAGCGTCCCGCTTCACCTGTTCGACGCCGGCGGCGACTGGCAGCAACAAACGGGCGCGCTGATCCTGAAGGCGAGCGCCCGCGTGCGCGATACAGCCCCAACGGCAAGGTTCAATCCGCTGACGAGCGACGATGTCACGTTGCGTCTCGCCGATGGTCGGATCGCTGCACAGGCGACGCTCAAGCTGCCGCGCCCTGCCGGAGCGGTGGAGGTCGCCCGCGTTGCGGTGACGCATGACCTTGCGGCGGGCGCCGGCGAAGCACGCATGACCGTGAACGGCATCGGCTTTTCGATCAACGGACTCCAGCCGAGCGACATCACGCCGCTCACCTTCGGCGTTGTCGCCGATGTGGCGGGGCGGATCGACGGCACCGGCGCGATCCGCTGGACGCCCGAAGGCGTGACGAGCAGCGGCGATTTCGGTACTGCAGGAATCGACCTCGCCGCGGCATTCGGACCGGTGCGCGGCCTGGCGACACGGCTGCATTTCACGGATCTGCTCGCGATGCAGACCGCGCCCGGGCAGGTGGCGACGACGGCCGAGATCAACCCGGGCGTGCCCGTCGGCAACGGAACGGTGCGTTTCCAGCTACTCGATGCCAAGCGCATCCAGATCGAATCGGCGACATGGCCGTTTGCCGGCGGGGCGCTGACGCTCGACCCGACGCTGCTCGACTTCAACGAGCATGTCGAACGGCACATGCGCTTCCGCGTCGCCGGGGCAAATGCGGCCCAGTTCCTCAAGGAGATGGCGTTCGACAATCTTGACGCCACGGGCATGTTCGACGGCGAACTGCCGATGATTTTCGATGCCCGCGGCGGGCGTATCGAAGGCGGGGTGCTCCAGGCGCGGAGCGGCGGTTCGGTCGCCTATGTCGGGGAGGTGTCGCAGCGCGACCTCGGTTTCTGGGGAAACATGGCGTTCCAGGCGTTGAAATCGCTCGATTATCGCCACCTCGTCATCGACATGAACGGTCCGCTGGCGGGGGAAATGATTACCCAGATCCGGTTCGACGGCGTCAGCCAGGGCAAGGGCGCGCATTCCAATTTCCTGCTACGGCGGCTTGCGCGATTGCCGTTCGTGTTCAACGTGCGGATCAGCGCGCCCTTCCACCAGCTGATGGATTCGGTCCAGTCATGGTATGACCCGCGCCGGCTGATCGAACGCAATCTGCCGGCACTGATTGAGGAAGAGCGGCGCGCAAGGGCGGGCGCGGGCGGGGAAGTCGACGGGGCAGGGCGCACGCCGCCTGCGCCCGTTCAGCCGCCCGCAAGCGGCCATCGGCCATGAAAGGAGTTGTGATGGGGGTGAAGACGATGTTCAGATCGCAATGGCGGCAGGGAAAAGCATGGCGCATCGTCGTGCCGATGCTCGCGATGCCGCTGGGCGGGTGCGTCAACATCAGCGCCCCCGACAAGCCGATCGTGATCAACCTCAACATCTCGATCACGCAGGAAGTCGTCTATCGCCTCGACAACAAGGCCAAGACGCTGATCCAAGAAAATCCGGGGATCTTCTGATGCGCACCTTCTTCGTTTCGATCGCTGCCGCCTGCACCGCCGCCGCTGTCCTCGCCGCTCCCGCCCTGGCGCTCGCACAGCGCGATCCCGCCTATCAGGCCGCACGCGAGCAGGGGCTGGTGGGCGAACAGCCCGACGGCTATCTCGGCATCGTCGGGGCCGCGACGCCCGAGTTGCGCGCGCTGGTCAACAACATCAACATCCAGCGCAAGAAGCAATATACCGAACAGGCTGCACAAGGATCGACGGTCGAGCAGATGGCCTTCGTGACCGGCTGCAACCTGATCCTGCGTTCGGCGCCAGGCGAGAAGTATCGCACGCCCGACGGCCGCTGGCTCACGCGGGGCGCGGGGGCGCCGGTGCGCGATCCTCGCTGTCTCTGATCGGACGCGGCGTACTGCGAATGCTCGAAGTCTGCCGGCGATGCTGAAATCCGCCGGCCGACCGGTTCTGCAGGATGTTGACGATCCTGCCGAACGCACGATGGCATTCTCATTTTACATCACCAGTTATCGGCATCCCTGCGCCTAAATTTCGGACCTTCGGCGATATAGAATCTATTTATGACGCCGTTATTCAAGCGAATTCCGTAATAGATGCCTGCTTGGCGCACGGCCATTTTTTGGATTTCAGCGCTATTATCGCCTTGGTCGATGCCGCTGACCACCCGACATTCGCCGAGCCGCAGGACACCTCTTCGTTGTCCGCAGTTGCGGAAGCCGCGGTCCCCGCTGTTCTTCGCCCAGCCAAGGCGCATCCCGCAGATTGCCGTCCGGCCCCAGATATGGGCCAAGTCCCCCTTCTTGCGCTGTCGGAATCCATTTTATGGACGTCAGTCCGGGATCAAGCCGCCGCCGTCGCAAGTCCGGTTGCCAATGATCGTTTCTAAGCTCCGGTATTTAATCGATTTCATGACAACGGCGAAGTGCTCATTCGTCACTCGCTCCGTATTCGCCCACTTGGGCTTGTTCCACATTTACGTATTTTCGAAGGTAGGACGCGTGGGTATCCGCCACCGCCGTCGCCGAGGCCCGCGGGGCGACGAAGGGGGATTCGGATTAAAGGCATGAACCAACAGTTTTTGGCGCATCTCGAGAGCATCATGACTGACGGCGTCAGCCGCGACATGGCAATGCACTTGATCATCGAGCGGCTGGTCGCAGACCGCTTCGCCGGCGATCCCGACGGTTTTCAACGGTTCAGAGGCGACGTCCTTCAGGCCGCCGACCGTCTGCCGGAGGTGATGCCGGGGGTTCTTGGGCACGATGCAGCCCAGATGGCGCTCGAACATGTCGAAGCCGTTTTGGCGGGCGCGGGGGTGTCGCGGCAGCGATGCCAAACGGCAGACACCTGAACTGGAGGCTCCGGCCGCGCCAAGCCTCGCCAGTGGCGGACATTTGACCTGACAACGCGCCTCAACGACAGAGTGGAAGGGCAACGCGGTAGCCGCCGCCAAGCCTGTCCGCGTCTGGCTGCCAACAATGTCCCGCGCGGAATTGGCCGTATTCCCCGCCGTGCCATCCGCCGTTAACGAGCCGTGAGATTGCGTTCCCGGGAAGCGAGGCAGCAGGCAGCGAAAGGGCTGTCACGGCGCGTCAACGCCGAGGCCGGCGCCCCGCCTTCTCGGCCTGTTCGCCGGCATCAATGAACGGCGACGTCGCATTTGCCTTAGGATCATAATAGCGGTCGATTCGGTTGCGGATCCGCGACTGGACGCGATTGGCGATCCGTGTCTCGAGCCGCGCCATCGGCTCCACCTTCGCCGCGTTCTGATCGCGTGTCATGCGCTGTCCGGCCTGACCGACGGCAGACTCGGCGACCTTGCCCGATTTCTGATCCTGTTCCTGTGCATGCGCCGGGCGAACGCAGAACAGTCCGAGCGCAAAAAGGACCAATAAAGCACGTGACATGACAAGTTCCCGGGACGCACTGGAACGAGGTCTGTAGCCCGCCCCTGGCGGTTCGTGCAATCCGGGCCGGACCGATCAGCCGGCAAGTCACGCCTCCGATGACGCTCGGCAGCCGTCCGACGGCCCCTCGGGTTCGTCGCGATGCAAGAATATGGGGTTCTCGCGCATTTCGACGCGATTGGTGGTTCCGCCTGAAGGAAAGATCGCCTAGTCGAAGCGCCATGCAGTCGCTTCGTCGGTCTCTTCCCCGTCTTGGCATCGGCCTGCCGCTTGCGCTTTTGGGGGCACTTCTTGCCATTCTGTTGCTTGCAGGCGGTGCGTCGCGCGCCGATGCGCTGGGACAGGCGGTGGTCCGCGGCGCCAGTTGGGCAGCCCTGATCGCGGTGCTGCTGCTCGGCAATACGCCGACCGCCACGCCCGCACGCCCCGTGCTGTGGCTGCTCGCCGCCTCGATCCTGCTCGTCGCGCTGCAACTCGTCCCGTTGCCGCCGTCGCTGTGGCAGGCATTGCCCGGACGCGGGCCGCTTGCCGGAGCGGCTGTTGTCGCCGGAATTCCCCAGCCCTGGCGCCCGCTGACGATTGCGCCCTGGGCCACGCTCAATGCGCTTTCGTCGCTGGTCGTGCCGCTTGCGGTGTTGCTGCTCGCCCGAAAGCTCGGTCCCGAAGATCAGGCACGTCTGCGGGGGCTGCTGCTGGTGCTGATCGCCTTGTCGGCGCTGATCGGCTTGCTTCAGTTCTCCGGTGCGGGGGTCGAAAACGTGTTCGTCAACTACACTGTTGGCGACGTCAGCGGCACGATGGCCAATCGCAACCACTTCGCGCTGCTGATGGCGGTGGGCTGTCTTGTTGCGCCCGTCTGGGCTTTTTCCGCTCATCGCTCGGCACGATGGCGTGCGCCGTTTGCACTCGCATTGCTACTGCTTTTCCTGTTGGTGATTCTGGCGAGCGGATCGCGCGCCGGCTTGCTGGTGGGCTCGCTGGCGACCGTGATCGGCATCTTTTTGGCGCGCCGCGGGCTCAAGCGTGAACTGGCCGGTGCGCCGAAGTGGCTGTTTCCCGCGCTTCTGATTCTGGTCGCGTTGCTCGCGATAGCGGCAATCGCGGCATCGGTCCTATTCGGGCGCGCGATCGCAGTCGACCGAGCCTTCGTGCTGGAGGCGGATCAGGAAATGCGTGCGCGCGCGCTGCCTGTCGTGCTCGACATGGTGCGTTCCTATTTCCCCGCAGGTGCGGGTTTCGGCAGCTTTGATCTGTCGTTCCGGCTCAACGAGCCCTTCGATCTGCTCAAGCCGACCTATTTCAATCATGCCCATGATGACTTTCTCGAGCTGTTGATCGACGGCGGTCTGCCGGCGGCGATCTTGGTCGCGGTTGCGATGGGGTGGTGGGCCGTCACGAGCGTTCGCGCCTGGGCCGGGCGCGCGCGGGAAGGACAAACCCAGCAGCGGCTGGGTTCGGCGATCCTGATGGTCGTGTTCATCGCCAGCGTGTTCGATTATCCGGCGCGCACGCCGTTGGTCATGGCGATCCTGGTTCTCGCTGCGATTTGGCTGTGCCCCGGAGAGCAAGGTGCCTCGCGCTCTGCTTTACCTGGCGAAGACCAGCATCTATAGCCCTGCCTGTTTCCTTCACTCGCGGATATTTCAAGCGAATGCGCAAAATCTGTATCGCTTTACTGCTCGTCCCGCTCCTGGCAGGATGCGGCGGCAGGTTGCCTCTTAAGTCATCGGCAAGCCTGACCGTCGTCAAGGACAGCACGGCGCTTCCGCCGCCGAGCCGCGAGGACCTGACGGCGGCAGACCGTCCATCGTTGATCGGCCCGCTCGACACGATCCAGGTCGACGTGTTCAACGTCCCCGAACTCACGCGTGAAATTCAGGTCGATTCGAGCGGGCGGATTTCGATGCCGCTGGTCGGCACGATCGACGCACGCGGCAAGACGGCCGAGGAACTGGCCCGCGCGGTCGAGGCTTCGCTGCGCGGGCGTTACGTCCGCAACCCCGAGGTGACGATCAACATCAAGAGTTCGGTCAGTCAGGTTGTCACCGTCGACGGGCAGGTCGCCGAACCAGGGCTGTATCCGGTTACCAACCAGATGACGCTGATGCGCGTGATTGCCTCGGCCAAGGGGCTTTCCGAATTTGCACGCCAAGAGGACGTGGTCATCCTGCGAACGGTCAACAACCGCAAGATGGCAGCGCTCTACAACATCGCTGCGATCCGCCGCGGCTTGTACGAAGATCCCGCCATCTATGCGAATGACGTCGTCGTAGTGGGGGACTCGCCGCAGCGTCGCATGTTCCGCGACTTTGTCTCCCTGTCTCCATTGCTCGCGTCGCCGCTCGTCGCGATCCTGAAGTAAGGCCTGTGCTCGCATGAATATTGTTTCCACAGATATCGGCGGCGGACCTTTGCGGGCAATTCCGAATAGCGCCGGAACTGCACAGGTTCCGGCAGAGAGCATGCCCGTGCTGCGCCAGTACATTCGGATCGCGCTGCGCTGGCGTTATGTGATCATCGGCTTCGTCGTCGCAGCGGTGCTCGCGGGATTGGTCATCACGCTGTTGATGACGCCCAAATATACGGCGAACACGACGATCGAGATTGCGCGTGAGTCGAACAAGATCACCGATTTCCAGGGTGTCGAACGCGAGACCAGTGTTGCCGATCAGGAATTCTATCAGACGCAATACGGCCTGTTGCGCTCACGCTCGCTCTCCGAGCGCATCGCCGTCGCGTTGAAGCTCGTCGACGATCCCAAATTCTACGAACTGTTCCGCTATCGCAGCAAGAAGCCGGCTTTCCAGTTGGCGAACGGGCGTTATCCCGTGGCGGGGCGCGCTGAACGTCAGCGTGCGGCCGGGGAAATCCTGATCGACCATGTCAGCGTAGAGCCCACGCGTCTTTCACGCCTGGTCACGATCGGCTTTACCAGTCCCGATCCGAATTTCTCGGCGCGCGTGACCAACGCCTGGGCCGAAAACTTCATTCAGACCAATCTTGAGCGCAAGATCCAGGCGACCTCCTATGGTCGCAACCTGCTGCAGCGCCAGTTGGGGCAGTTGAAGGAGCGGCTCGACGAATCGCAGCGCCAGCTCGTCAACTACGCGTCGGCAGAGAAGATCATCAACCTGCCGGCGGCGGGCGACAACGGCAAGGGGACCGCGGAGCGCTCGATCGTCGCCGACGATCTCGCCGCCCTCAACAAGGCGCTCGCGGAGGCGACCGCCGATCGCATTCAGGCAGAGTCGCGTTATCGCGAAGCCGGTGCAGCGGCGAGTTCGACCGAGGCGTTGCAAAATCAGGCGATCAACGTTCTCCGCCAGAAGCGCGCCGAGCTGACTGCCGAATATCAGCGGATGATGACGCAGTTCGAGCCGGGTTATCCGGCCGCGAAGGCGCTCAAGTCGCAGATCGACCAGATCGAACGCAGCATTGCGCGTGAAGAGGCGCGTGTCTCCGGTTCGTTCCAGGCCACCTACCGCCAGGCGGTCGAACGCGAGAACGCGCTGCGCGCCAAGGTCGAGCAGCTCAAGGCGAGCTATCTCGACCTGCGTCGCCGGAGCATCCAGTACAATATCTACCAGCAGGAGGTGGACACCAACCGCGCGCTCTATGACGGGCTGCTCCAGCGCTTCAAGGAGATCGGCGTTGCCGGCGGCGTCGGGATCAACAACATCTCGGTCGTCGATCCGGCCGATGTCCCGCAAAAGCCGTCGAGCCCGCGCCTGCTGATCAACCTCGCGATTGCGTTGCTGATCGGGCTCGGCCTGGGTGCCGGCGTTGCGTTCGGTCTCGAGCAGCTCGACGAGGCGATCGAGGATCCGGCCGAGGTCGAGCGCCGGCTCGGCCTGCCGCTCCTGGGGGCCGTGCCCAAGCTCGCGGGCGGCACCCCGCGCGAGGCGCTGCTCGATCGCAAGTCCGAACTGGTCGATGCCTATCTCGCGGTGCAGACCAACCTCGGCTTCACCACCGATCACGGCGTACCGCGGTCGCTCGCGATCACGTCGACCCGACCCGCCGAAGGCAAGTCGACCACGTCGCTTGCGCTCGCAACCATGCTCACTCGCGCGCACCGCAAGGTGATCCTGATCGACGGCGACATGCGCTCGCCCTCGATCCACCACCTCGGCGGCGTCAGCAACGATCGCGGCCTGAGCAACTTCCTGGCTGGCCAGGACGAGGTCGCACCGCTGATCTTCCATATGGACGAGCTCGGCTTTTCGGCGATGGCTGCGGGGCCGCTGCCGCCCAACGCCGCCGAACTGCTGACCGGTGACCGGCTTGAGCTTCTCGTCGCCAAGTTGCTCGAAACCTACGACCATGTGGTGATCGACTCGCCGCCGGTGATGGGTCTGGCCGACGCGCCGCTGATCGCCAGCCGCGTCGAAGGCGTCGTCTACGCGGTCGAATCGCACGGCATCCGTTCGGGCCTCGTCAAGACCGCGCTCGGTCGCCTGCTCAGTGCGAATGCGCGCATCCTGGGCGCGGTGCTGACCAAGTTCGAATCGCGCAAGGCGCATTACGGCTACGGCTACGGCTATGAATATGGCTATGGCTATGGCTATGGCCGCGATGCCCATGCGCGCGCCAAGGTTGCGCGGGGCGGCTGACATGGCACGGCGTGGCTCCTCCCGTCGCTCCTCTATCCTGCCGCGGCGAACGCCGGCCGACTGGGCGATGCGCCTCGCGCTTGCCGGTGGGATGCTCGCGGTGGGATGGGGCGCAGTGACGCACGCGATGGCGCTGGCGGCACTGCGCACCGGCGGTATCGAGCGCGCCTATTCGCTCGCGCCATGGGACGGGCGCGTGAAGGGCTTGATGGCCGCGCTCCTGTCGCAGCCTGGCGGACAGGCACGTGACCAGCGCCAAGCGCGGACGCTTGCGGTCGATGCGCTGCGGATCGATCCGACCGCGATCGGCGCCGTCACCACGCTGGGGCTCGATGCCGCCGCGCATGGCGACGATGCAGGTGCCCGGCGTGCCTTTCTCTATGCCAACACGCTGTCGCGCCGCGATTTTCGCACGCAACTGTGGATGGTGCAGGATGCGGTCGGGCGCGGCAACATCTCGGAGGCGCTGCGCTATTATGACATCGCGCTGCGCACCTCACCGGAGGCGCCGGGGCTGATGTTCCCGGTGCTGGCGGGCGCGATCGCCGAGCCCGCCGTCCGGCAGGGATTGATCGCGACGCTGGCGCGCAAGCCCGGGTGGAGCGAAGCCTTTGTCGATTATGTTGCTGGGAACGGCCCCGATCCGCGCGTCAATGCGGCCTTTCTGAGCGGCGCCCGGCGCGCGGGCGTCGCCGTGCCCGAAGCCTCCAGCGCCGCGCTGATCCGCACGCTGATCGCCAAGGGGATGCCCGGCGATGCGTGGACCTATTACAGCGCGATCCGGCCGGGCGCGCGGCGCGACACGTTGCGCAACCCCACTTTCGCCGGAACCAACGACAGTCCGTCGCCCTTCGACTGGGTGCCGAGCAATGACCAAGGCGTGAGCACCACGCTGGCCGGGACCGCCTCGCGCGGCACCTTTGCCTTTTCGGTCCAGATGGGCTTTGGCGGGCTGTTGCTCGAACAGGCGCAGATGCTGCCGCCGGGCACCTATCTGCTCGAGGGACAGAGCGACGGGATCGATCAGCCCGCGGCATCGCGCCCCTATTGGGCGCTGGTCTGTGCGGCCGACGGGCGCGAGCTGGGCCGGGTAGACGTTCCGAACGTCGCCAATCGCGCGGGCGCGTTCCAGGGGCGGCTGACGGTGCCTGCGGGTTGCAGCTTCCAGTCGCTGCGGCTGATGGCACGCGCAACCGATGCGGCGGCGGGCATTTCGGGCGAGATTACCGAAGTGCGGCTGCGCGCGGTCGGCGCGGCGCCTGCCGCAAAATAGCCGCGCGGACGGTGACGGCAACGCTTTCGGGACGGACCGCGCTCGTCACCGGCGCGAGCGGCGGGCTGGGGCGCGAGATCGCGCTGGGGCTCGCCGAGGCGGGAGCGCGGGTGCTGCTCCATGGGCGCGAGGCCGAGGCGCTGAAACCGATCGCGGCCGCGATCAAGGACGGCGGCGGCGACGCCGAAATACTGCTCTTTGACCTCGCCGACGCTACGGAAACCGCGTCCGCGCTCGAGCGGTGCGGGCGGATCGACATCCTGGTCAACAATGCCGGCGCGCGCGATCGGCGACCGGTTGCCGAGCTCGGTCGCGAGGCGGTGCGGCGCATTCTGGAGGTCAATCTCGTGGCGCCGTTCGATCTGGCGCGGATGCTGGCGCCGCGGATGGGGCCGGGCGGGCGGATCATCAACGTGACTTCGATCGCCGGGCAGATCGCGCGGTCGGGGGATGCGGCGTACACGATGGCGAAGGGGGGGCTCGACGCGATGACGCGGGCGCTGGCGGCGGAGCTGGGGAGCCGCGAGATCACCGTAAACGCCGTCGCACCGGGCTTTTTCGCGACCAGGGCCAATGCCGCGATGGTCGCGGACCCGGAGATTTCCGCGCATCTTGCCCGCCGCACCGCGCTGGGGCGGTGGGGGCGGCCGGCGGAGATTGCGGGGGCGGTGCTGTTCTTCGCATCCGACGCCGCGGCCTATGTTACGGGTCAGGTCCTGGCAGTCGACGGCGGATATCTCGCGCATTTCTGAACCCCGGCGTGCGAAACGCCGCAAAAATCGCGCAAAAGACGTCGTTCGCGGGAACGCGATGACATTGTAGGAAATCTCGACCGCGCGACGCCGCAACCCCGCGATCCGGGCCCCGCGATCCGGGCCTCGCGATCCGGCACCCCGCGCCGCCGCCGCCCCCCGCCATCGAACGGCCTGTCGAACCGGGGCCGGGCAGCGGGAGAATGCCCCCGCCGCCCGCGCCCCGCCAGGGTCAACGCAGGATCAGGTGGATGAACGCGGTGCGACCGTAATTGTCGACCTCGGTCGCCCATTGCAGCTTGTCGCCGACCAGCCATTTCGGCTTTTCGCCGAGCGCATTGTAGAGTTCGTACTTGAGCGAGGCGAAGCGGGTGATCCGCTGCGTCAGGCTGAGGTCGAGCGTGCCGTAGCCCGAGCGGCCCGCATCCTGGATCGGCGTCGCGCCGATCGATTCGAGATATTTGCCGCGATAATTGTAGCGCGCGGTGAAGGCGCTGTGCAGGAACGGCGTGTGCCAGGTGACGCCGGCATTGGCGAGCACCGCAGGCTGATAGAGCATCCGCCCGATGCTGCGCGAGCCGGTGTCGGTCGACACATCCATATGCCCCTTCATCCAGGTGAAGTTGGCGAACAGGTCGAACGTCTGGCCCGCAAAGGCCATGCCGTTGTTTTCGACGCGCGCCTCGACCCCGAGCACGCGCGAGCCCGAGGCGTTGAGCGGCTGACGGATCCTGTACGGCACCTCGTCGATCGTCGTCAGGTTGGTGAGCGTATAGATGTCGTCGGCGATCCACTTGGCAAAGCCGCTGATCCCCACCAGCCCCTTGTTGCCGTTGAACCCCTGCGTCAGCGTGAGATCGAGGTTGGTCGCGCGGCGCGGCTGAAGATCGGGGTTGCCGCGGCTGATCGAGCAGGTGTCGCCGCCGTCGTCGGTCTGGCCGCAGCTCTTGACCTCGGCCTGGGCGACGTCGCCCGGCACGGGGCGGCCGATCGTGCGGCTGATCGACGCGCTGACCATCGTCGCGCGCGCCAGCCGGTATTCGGCCGAGAGCGACGGCAGGAAGAAGTCATAGCCGCCATGGCTGCGCACCGCGCCGTCGATCACGCCCGCGGTCTGGTGCGGCGTGTCGGCGGTGAAGCGCGTGTGATCGAACCGCACGCCCCACACCATCGCGAAACGATCGGTCCGCCAATGCAGCGCAGCATAGGGCGTGAGCGTCGTTTCGACATAGCGATAATCGGCAATCGCGCTGTCATAGGCCGAGCTTTTGGCATCGACGGGCAGCGTCACCATCTTGTCGGCGAAATCATAGCGCAGCCAGGGCAGCCGCACCGGCGCACCCATCGCGAGATAGCCCGAATCGAACATATAGTCGGCCATGTTGCGGCCGAGCTGATATTCGGTTTCGTCGAGATCGCGCCGCAGCACGAGGTTGCGCCATTCGGCGCCGACCGCGAAACCGAGCCCGCGATCCTTTTCGCCGGTGTTGTAGTTATAGTCGAGCCGCGCATTGCCCATGTCCTCGCGCGCGACGCGCGCCATCGTATAGGCGGTGCTGAGCAGATAGGGCGTCTTGGCCGGATCGAGCGCGGTCGGATCGCTGAGCGAGGTCGCATAGGGCAGCGTCCAGCGCGAATTGTCGCTGCGATAGGTGATGTACGCCGCCTTGGGATAGGCGCGCGCCACCGCATAATATTGCGCGTTGTCGTAGAGCGCCTTGGTATAGCCGCCGCGCAGTTCGAGCACGCCCTGGCCCTGTTTCCACGAAAAGTCGCCGAGCCCGCCGACGAGGCGGCGGTTCCAGTCGTCGTGCCGGTCGCGGACATAGATCGAGTTGAGCTGTTGCCGCCCGCCGTCGGGCGTCTGATCGTAGACCGCGCTCTTGGTATAGAAATCCTGCTTGTTCATCGTGGAGTCTTCGTACCGCCGCCGGCCGAACCCGAGGATCGAGGCATAGAAACGATCGTCGGGCGACTGCCATTCGAGCTTGGCCGAGCCGCCATAGGAACGCAGCGTGTTGGTATAGCTGGCATATTGCTGGTCATAGGGGACGACCAGCCCGTTCCACGCCGGATCGGACGGACCGGCGAGCTTCTTGCCCGCCGCGCTGAAGAAATACTTGGTCTCCTGCCAATATTTGCCCGAGTTGCGGATGCGGTCCTGATATTCGCCGGTGACGATGATGCCGAACTGGCCGCCCGGGCCGAAGCGGTCGCTGACGACGCCCTTCAGCCCCTTGCCCCAGTGCGCGCCGCTGCCGCTGATCGCGTTGATGTGCGCCGGACCACGATAGGTCGAATAGATGCCGGTCGCGTCGAACACATGATAGAGGCCGCGATGATCGAACGCGCTGCGCGTCGCGATGCTGACGACGCCGCCGATCGCGTCGCCGGGCAGTTCGGGCGTGAAGCTTTTATAGACCTGGTTGCCCGCGGTCATGTTCGACGGCACGAGCTGAAGATTGACCTTGCGCGAGCCGTCGCCGTCCGAACCGATCGACGCGATCGAGATGCCGTCGATCATCGTCGCGTTGAGATCGGACGCGATGCCGCGGATCGAGATGAAGCGCGGCGTGTCGCCTTCCTCGATCCCCGCGACGCCGGGGAGCGTGACGAGCTGTTCGACGACCGAGCCGTCGCCGCCCGCCAGCGTGTTGACGTCGTCATAGCGGATCGTGTCGACCACCGCGGTCGCCTCGCGCGCCATGCGCGACGGGGTGCGGCGGCCGACGACGAGGATCGCCGAACCCGAATGGCCGTCGGGCGCGGGCGCATGTTCGGCGGTGACCGCATGGCCGAGCGTGACGACGGTGCCGTCGATCGCGCGCACGGTGATGCCGGTGCCGCGCAGCAGCCGGTCGAGCCCGGTGCGCAGATCGAACCGCCCCTTGACCGCGCCCGTCCGCTTGCCCTGCGTCAGCGCCTTGTCGACCAGGATCTGGACCCCGGCCTGGCGCGCGAACCGCTGAATCCCCGCCGCCGCGGGCTGGGCGGGAACGTCGAAGCCGACCGCCTGCTGCGCCATGGCGGGCGCGGCGAGGGCAGGTGCGGCGAGCGTGCTGGCGATCAGGCCGGTGCGGAACAGCCAGGCCGACCGGCGCGAGAGCGAAATCATGGAACCTCCGGATTGACGACTTGCCGGAGAAGAGGCGCGGCGCGCGATTTTCCCTCAACCGCGCGACGAATTTTTTCGCGTTACTATTCGATGACTATTTCATTACTGTTCTGCGTCACGCGCGCATTGCTGAGCCGCGCGAGCGCGCGCGCGAATTCGAGCGACTGGCTGGTCTGGAAATAGCCGACCAGCCGATATTGCGCGGCGCGCGCGTTGCGGATGCGGATCGGCCGCGTGCTGTAGCGGTTGAACTCGGCCGCGGCCTGGAGCCCGGTTTCGCCGTCGAGCCCGATTTCGCCGCGCCGCCACGCCAGCGCGTCGTCGACATTGACCGCGACCGGACGCGGCGGATCGGCCGCCAACACGCCGCGCGCGTCCGAGGCGGGAAGGAAGGCGCGGTTGCCGCGCGCGATCGCGACCGGCGGCGTCGAGGCGCCGTCGACCCAGGCGAGCACGCTGCCTTCGCTGACCACCACGGTGACGCCGTCGGCGTCGCGGCGCACCGAAAAGGCGGTGCCGGTGGCGCGGACATGGACGCGGCCGGCGCGCACCTCGAACGGGCGGGCGCGGTTGTGCGCGACCTGGAACCACGCCTCGCCCCGGCGCAGGCTGAGGTCGCGGCGTGCGGGGCGATAGGCGATGTCGAGCGCGCTGTCGGTGTTGAGCGCGGCGATCGAACCGTCGGCGAGCCGCACCGCGCGATGCTGACCGATCGCGGTCGCGACATCGGGCGCGACGGGAAGCGCGAACCACAATGCCGCCGCCGCCGCAAGCGTGGCGGGCAATGCGGCATAGGCAAGCGGGCGGCGCCACCCGCGCGGCATGCGTGCGGGGGCGAGGACGCCGTCGCGCTCGGGCTCGGGCTCGGGC
>JAFABD010000160.1 GCA_023426225.1 Pseudomonadota bacterium
CGGTTTGGGCGGTTGCGGTTCGGCCGGCAGCGCGGGCGGCGCCTCGGGCCGCGCTGGGAGATGCGCCGCCCACGTGTCGCCGCCGACGATCGACGGCTCGGTCGATTTAACGACGAAGCTGTGGGCATCGGCCCAGCTGCGCGTCAGCTCGCCCGCACGGGTGACGCCGCACACATCGCCAGCCGCGATCGTAGGGCACCCGGCCCCCTTGACCATATACTCGGCATAGTCGGCGCCGTTGGCGTTGATCGTCCCAGCGGCGTTGACCGACCGCCCCGTAGCGCTGTGCCGCTGGATCGAGATCGCGGTGGCGGCACCGCTGGCTCCTGTCCCGGCGACGGCGAACAGCGTGACGCAGTCAGTCGCGCCGGCCACTGCCAGGACCGCACTACCCTCGGCGACGCCCTTGGCGATCCGATGGCAGGTGCCGCTCGTCGTGCCGACGAGCATGTTGCCCCCCGCGGGCTGAACGAGCAGATCATACGTGGTCGCGGTGCCGTCTACGCGCTGGCTCTGAATCCACGTCGATCCGCTCGTGCCGGTGACGCCAAACAGCAGCCCATATGCCTGAGCTGCGTTCGTCACAAAGAGCGACGCGTCCGCCGGCAGCTGCCCCGGTGTCGGCGCGACGACGCCATTGGCTGAGCGGTTCGCCGCAACAATCAGCTGCGGCACACTGAATACGCCCTCGCCCGTCAGCCGAGCACCTTCGACGAGGCCGTAATTTGCCCGGTAGACCTCGAAGGTGATGCCGCCCGCGTACGGCGCCGTCGCCTCGACGCGATGGCTGATTCTGGCGATCACATCACCGGCAGCAAGGCGCCCTGCGAACAGCGGCAATAGGTCGCCGATCCCGCCGCCAACAGTCGTATTCACGGTGCCCGTGCCGACCGTGAGCCCGCTCCCGTCGAGCGTCGGCAGCGTCCCGGTGAACCGATAGGCCACGCCCCCCCGCACGAGCAGGATCTGGTCGGTCGCCGCGATCGAGGACGTCGGCGGCAGCGCCGAAAACTCAGTGTCCGCCATCAATCAATCTCCCATTCGACCGCCGCGGCGGCCTGCATCTGTTCGAGTGTTTCAGCCGTCCGGATCGCCGATTTCGCAGCCTGCGCCTGCGCCTCGATGCGCTGCATCCGCGCATCGGCCGCTGCCCGCGCCGCGGCGACACGCGCGACCTGATCGGCGATCGTGATCCCGAGCTGAGCTGCCTCGGCCGCGAGCCATGGAAATGTGGCCGCGAGCTGCTCCGGGGACATCGTCGGCACCTGCGCGGCCGACATCGTGCTGTAGTTGTATGCCTCGGCTGCTTTGGCGCTGTAGACGTACTGGATCGGCTCGCCGGCCGAGAGCTGCGGCGCCAGGCGCGCGACGCGCTCCGCATCGACCTGGGCGAGCAGCCGCGCGCGCCACGCGTCGAGCAGCGGGACGATCGCGCCCGCCTCCCAATCCCATGACTCGACGCGCGGGTCGAACGGACGCGGGATCTCGGCCGAGCGCTCGCCCGCCGGATTGCCCATGGTGCCGGGCGCATCGGCGACCTGGTGCAGGCTGCCGTCCTCGAGCTCGATCAGCCACCAGCTCATACGCCGATCGCCACGCTGCCGGGGCCGTCGCTGATCGTCAGCGCCGCGTTGTACGAGGCGCTGTTGATGCAAGCGACCAGGCGGATGTCATAGTTTCCGTCGGGCGGGCTCACCTGCTGATTACAGGTGATCGCGCCCGGGTAGATCTCCCACAGCATGTCGTCGTCCCCAAAAACCGGGATTTCCTGATAGGGGTTCGCAGGGTTTGTGCCGGTCGAGTTGTGTTTGATGTACCCGGCGGCGGTGCCGGTCACGGCCGCCGCGAAATCGGTCCACGTCGTCGATCCGGCGGGCGCATACTGCCATTTGGCGAGCATCGTCCGCGTGCCGCTCACCCCGATTTGGAGGGAGAGGTCATAGCTGGCGCTAAACGTCGCCCGGATCGTTTCCCCAGCGCCCTTGGCGAGGTTCGAAATGCGCGCAACCTCAGCATAGGTCGCGGACGAAACGGCCTTGCCGGCCGCAGAAAACGACCCCGATTTGCCATAGTTGCTCGATCCGGTGCCGCCCCCGCTCGGCGGCGCGCCCAGCTTTTTGGTGGCAGTGATCCGCCAGGTGCCGACGAGCACGTTGTTGGCATAGATCGACAGATCGACGGCGCCCGACGCCGACCACCCGGGCTGCAGGCTGACCTGCCCCTTGGTCGGCGAGCCCGGCGTGTTGTCGACGACGGTGTTGGCAGAGGTACAGCCGCCGGTCCAATTTGAGAGCGCATAGCTGGTGCCGGCACCGGTGGTGATCGACGTGCCGCCGCGCTTGACGGCGGGCGACACGAACCGCGGCAGCACATTGGCCGCGATCGCGCCGGTATAGTCCGCCGGCACCTCGATCGACTGCTCAAGCGTGACGGTCACCTGGTTGGCTGCAGTCAGATCCGCGCTGGCGTTGGTAAGCTGGACCCGCGCCAGATAATAGTCGGTCCAGCGCTGCGAAAACGTCGCCGCGACGATCGGCGTGTCGGTGCTGGTGTCGGCATAGCTCGGCGAAAGCGCGTCGAGATAGGCGGTCAGCGCCGCATAGGCGGCTTGGTAGGCCGTCACGACGAGCCCCTGTGCCTGTGCCTTGGCGAGCAGCTCGGGATATTCGGCGTCGACCGCCTTGCGCTGGCGGATGACATCCGGCTTTTCGCCCGCGCTCAGCCATCCGTCGCTCTGGATCACCCCGATCCGCGACAGCGCATCCGCGACGCCGGCGAGCGACTGGTTGATCCGATCGTCGGACGCCAGCACCCACGGCCGCACGATCAGGGCGTTGCCGCCGAACGTGAGCCGATTGCCGCCCACCGCGAGGCGTCCGCTCCCCGCCGCGCGCCGATAGAGCAGGTTGCCGTTGGCCGTATCGAGCCAAAGATCGCCCTCGCTGCTCTCGTCCGCGGTCGGCGGCGTCGATCGGGCGATCACCCTGGCTTTTCCCGAGGCGATGGCTTGGGCATTGGCGATCAGCGTCGCCAGCGGCGTCCCGTCCGCCGCGACCGCGTTGACCGGCGGCGTCCGCTGATACCACCAGGCGTCGCCCGTCGTGCCGCTGGGCGGAACATGGCCTGCCGCCGGCGTCGTCGCGACATAGATCCATTCGGACCCATCGGCGAGGCTGACGATATTGCCCTCGCGATAGACCGTCGTCGGCGAGAACAGGCCGAGCGGCAGCAGCTCTGCCGTGAACGCGATGTCGTTGAGCGAATGGACCTGCCACGCGCGCGCCGCCTGCATCCCGATCGACTTGAACGGTGCCGAAATATCGATCTGCTGGACATCGGTGACGGGCGGCAGCGCCGATCCGTCAGCGGCGAGCGTGAGCGCGGGCGCGCCCATCCCCACGGGCAAGGCGGTGAGCAGACCGAGCCAGGTCACCAGCGCGACTGCGTTGACGCTGGCCGCGATCGACTGGATCTGCTCGCGCGCCGTCGTCTGTTCCTCAAGGTAGATCGACAGCGGGTAAGGCCGCGCGGCGTCGAGCGCGGCCAGCGCGGCCGTGTCAATTTTTCCGCCGCCGCCGGCGCGCTCGGCCAGACGGCGGATGATCTGGCCGGGGGTGCGCGACCAGGTGCCGGACGAAACCTCCCCCTGCACCAGGAACGCGATCTGCCCGTTGGTCGGCGCGCCGAACCGGACGAGCCCGGCGGCGAGCGACGTTGCCCAGGTGCCCGCCTTGACGTCGGCGGCGACGAGCTCGGCATAGCCGGCATAGTCGCCCGTCGGCGCCCCGAACCGGACGAGACGCTCGAGCGATGCCTCGACGGCGCGGATCGGGGCATAGGCGCTCAGCTGGAAAACCGAATTGACGCTGTCGATCAGCTTGCCCGGGATATAGCGCGGTGCGCCGAGCGCGATCGGTTTGGCCTGTCCCTTAAGGTCGAGCGGCCCCTCGATCCCCGTGGTGCCGGCATAGGTGGCGAGCAGCGAACCGTCGAGCCACCGGTCATCCACGCCGAAATCGATGTCGGCGACCATGCCGGACAGCTTGGGCTGGGTCGCGACGCGCCCGTCGAACCGCAGCGTCCAAACGGGCGCCGCGACCGTCGCATCGCCCGTCCAGATCCGCAGCCGCGCATCGGCAAGCGAGAGGCGGCCGAAATTGGGCCAGGGGGCGGTGTTGAGCGTCAGGCTCGACGTCGGCGCCTCGATCGCGGTTCCGAACGCGCCGTCGAAAAAATCGTAGCGCAGCGTCGGGAGCTTGACGATCGCCGGCCACCAGGTGCCGCCGGATGCATGGCACACCGCCGGGTGATCGTGCGACGCTGCATAGAGCGTCACCGGCGCGCCCGCGACCGGATCCCATCCGTCGATCTGCAGGAGCGTATGGAGCGGCATCAGAAAATGCTCACCACATTGATTTTGGCCTCGAATGCCAGCGCGTTGCGCTGGATGATCGAGAGGTCGCCGACCAGCGGACCGAAATAGGCACGGTTCATCCGCTGCGCGTCGGACGCCGGATCGGTGAACAGGCCAAGCATTTCGGTACTGCCCAGCGCCTCGAGCAGCGGACGGACGGTCGCCTCAACCTCGTCCCGCCGCAGGTTCGAAAATGTCAGCTGGACCGTGCGCAGTCGGGCGCCGCGCACGCGGTTGAGCACGCCGCGCCGATTGAAATCGAGCGACCCCAGATCGCGCACGCCCGGCCCCCCGCCATAGGCGAAGTTGCGCTCCGGCGTGAACCGGCGGCCGACAACGGCGCGTGCCACCTGGATCGAGGTCGCGACGGCCGCGAAGGTGATCAGCAGATAGCGGCAGGTGACCGCCGCGAACGGAAACAGGCCGATGCCGCGCCCACCGGTCGTCGCTGCGGTGCCCGCCAGCACAATCGTCCCCGGGGCGACGACATTGACGAATGCGCCTGCGCCGAACCCGCTGCCCTGGGCAGCGGTCGCGGCATCGATCCGCAGCGTCGATCCGGCCGAGATCCCGACGAGGCCGAACAGCGCGATGGTATCGACGCTGACGTCGGCGCCCAGGTCGATGCGCAGCCATGGCGAGGCATCGCCATTCGACTGCCAGACGACGCCGGCATAGTCGTTGGCGACATAGGCAGCCGAATAGCCGGTCGCGGTGCTGGATGCCGCGGCGCCGGCGATCGCCAGCGGCGGCAGAATCAGGGCCTTGGACATGGCGTCACCCGAACAGTTCGTAGGCGGTGGTTTCGGCCTCGAGGTCGAGCTCGAGGCGGGCGACCAGGAATGTGCCGTCGACCGGCTGCTCGCCGTCGATCAGCCGCACGCGCGGGACGCCGGCGGAAAGGTCGGGCCACACGACGTCGGCGACGCGCACCGAAAAGCGCCGCCGCTCGGTGCCGATCAGCGCGCCGCGCTGCGCCGCCAGAGCCTGCGCGTCGGCGATGTTGTCGCAATAGCCCGGCGCCGGCGTCGTCGATCCGTCGCGCGCGGAGGGATAGCGCGCGGCGATCGCCGCATCGGTCCAGGTGGCGATCGCCGCCTCGCGCGAGGCAGCGGCGATGTCGGCGGGGGCAGCAGGCATCCGCTTACCTCACGGCGAAATTGCGCGCGGTGCCCAGGAACCCGGTGTCGGCGCTGCGATCGTTGTCGGCGACGCGGGCGAGCAGCTCTACGGCCTGGGCGAGCAGCGCGTTGGTGTCCTGCGTCATCTCGTTGCCCGTCTGCACCGCGTCGGCGGTGCGCTTCGCGGCATCGACTGCGGCCTGCGTGAACGGGTTGGCGACCGGGTCGCTGATCGGCTTGACGTTGTCGATCGCCGCGATCGCCGCGTTGGTCGCTGCCTGGATCTGGTCGAACGCCTGAAAATAGCGCTCGGTCGAACCATAAAGCTGGCGCTCGACGTCGAGATAGGCTTGCGCCGCCTCGCGATACTTGTCCTGGTCGACCGCCTGCCCCGCCTGGATCTTCGCCAGGAACGGCGACAGCTCGGTCAGCGCGGTGCGCTCCTGGTCGCGCAGCGACAGCGGCGAACTCGAGCCGAGCTGCAGCGATTTCCGGAAATCCTTCAGCGTCTGCGTCGCGCTTTCGGTGGTGTTCCGCACCTGAGCGAGCTGGAGATTGTAGAGCTGCTCGGCCTGCGCCATCTGCTCGGCCGTCGCACCGCCCTCCTTGAGCGCGTTGACCGTCTTGATCCATTTGCGGTTGAGATCGTCGACCGCGGCGCCGAGCGGATCGAGCATCGCCTTCAGGTCGCGCGGGATCGCCTCGATCATCAACGCCTTTTGCAGCGCCGATTCGAGATCCTGCCCGCTGCGCAGGATGTTCTGCGATGCCTGCGAGATCCCGGTCAGCACAGCGTGGCTGACCGAATAGCGGATCGCATATTCGATCGCGGCCTGCTGGTTGTCGCCGAAATCGTGCAGGACGTCGGGGCCGAAATTCTTGCTGTGCAGCGGCTTGGTGGTGGCGAGATCCGCGACCCGGTATTTGCCGTCCCACATGCCGAGCGTGATCGCCGGCAGCGCCTTGATCTGGGCACCGAGCTTGTCGACCACCGCGTTGATGCCGGTCGCGACCGAGGCAGCGGTGCCCGTCGCCGCCTGTTTCGCCGACCCCGCATTGCCCGTCGCAGTCGATCCGACCGCCGTGCCGTAGGGGTTCATCGTGACGGTGGCGTCGGACCATTTCTGCGATTTGAACAGCCCGCCGACGACGTTGCCGAGCACGCCGCCCAACACGCCGCCAAGCGGCCCCGCCAGGCCGCCGATCGTCTTGCCGAGCGTGCCGCCGATCGCCTTCGAAAGCACGCCGCCCAGCGCCTTGCCGCCCTTTTCGCCCAGGATGCCGCCGATCGACGAGGCAAGCGGATCGGCTTGCCGGCCCGAGATCGAGGCGAAGATCGATCCGCCGACGCTGCCCGCGCCGATCCCCTGCACCACGGTGGGCAGCGATTTCTTCAGGCTGTCCGTGATCTGTTTCGGCACCTTGATGCCGAGGTTGCGCTCGAGATTTTCGGCCAGGCCGTCGACGGCGACGCCGAGCGCGTCCGAGGCGCGGAGCATGCGATCCGCGCTGCGATCGGCGCTGGGGCGCTTGCCGGTGACGACGATTTCCTCCGCGCGCTTTTCTGCTGACAGCGCGCCCTTGGCGGCGAGGCTCGAGGCGGTATCGGCCAGCCCGTTGAGCCCCATCGCACCCGAGGTCGGCGCGGTGGCGCCGAGCAGCTTGGGCTTTTCGCCTATGCCCGTGGCGTTCAGGCGATCGCTCGCGGCGCGCACGGCCCGGGTGAAATCGTCGAGCGCGCTTGCCGATTTGTCGGTGGCACCGGCGAGCGCGGTGCCCGCATCGCGCGCCTGGTCCGACAGCACCTCGGCAGGGGTGCGCCGCCCGGTGATCTGGCGGACATAGTCCTCGACCTTGCGATCGACCCCGCCGAAGACCGAATTGACGATCAGGTTGTTGCCCAGCGACTTGATGTCGGCCGCGAAGCCGGAGATCAGCCCGCCGAACGATTGCTCGAGCCGCTTCGACCCCATCGAATCGAGGAAGCCGGCGAACGTGTTCGACAGGTTCGAGACCGCGCTGGTGTAGATCCCGACGATCCGCCGCTGATCCTCGAGCGCACGCTGGATCCGCTCCTGCGTCCGCGCGATCTCGAGCACCGTGGCCAGCTCGTCGTCGCGCAGCGAACGGCCGAGCTGCTGCTGCAGCCGGAGCGCGTCCTGCAGCGCCTGCGCCTCGGCATCGCGCCCCTGCAGCACCAGCTGGCCGACGGCCAGGCTCTCGCGCTGCTGGCGGACATATTCGGTCATCGGGCGGTTCATGCCGGCCGCAACGATCTGTTTGGTCGCCTCGGCCTGGCGAACGAGCGCCTCCCAATTGGGCGGCTTGCGCGCCTCGAGGCTGGCGATTTCGGCGTTGAGCTCGCTGATCGCGCGCGTGCCGCGCTGCGCGAGCGTCTCCGGCTCCTCGAACGCCTTGCCGATCTGACGGATCAGCCCCGCGTCGATCGCGTTCTGCGCCGCCTTGGCGTCGCTGATCAGCTTTTCGAACCCGGGCGGTTTGCGGCGGCCCAGCTCCTCGATCAGGTGATCGAGCTTGAGCGTTTCGATCCGCGCCTTGTCGATCAGCTTCGGCTGCTCGTCCCATTCCGAGTTGATCCGGGCGATCTCCTCCTCGGCCGAATTGGCCATGGGGGTCAGGTCGGCGGACTTGCGGGTGCGCTTATGCCCCTCGCGCCGAAACATGGGCGACAGCGTGCCGGTGTCGAGCGACTTGTCGATTTCGTTCGCCGCCTGTTCCTTCAACGGTGCGGCGACCAGCTTGGCCAGGCTGGAGAGGAACTCCGATTTTTCGACGTTGACGCCCTCGAAGGACATATTCTCGGCCAGGCGCACCGCCATCTCGGGCTTGAGCGAGCCGCCCTTCACGTTCTTGACGATGTTGGCGAGGTTTTCGGCGTTCCGCCGGCCCTTCCAGGTGCCCGAGCCGATCGGCTCGAACGGCTCGGAAACCGCCCCCACCGCCATCTCGGTCCACGAGAGTTTACCCGCGTTGGTGAAAGCCTTTTCGGCCGATGCGCGGTCGGCGACCGCCTCGGCGCGCAGGTTCGCAGCCGTCAGACGGGCGTTGATCCGCAACAGATCGTTCTGATGCTCGATTTTCCCCGACGTCAGGTTGAACATTTTGCCGAGCACGCCCTGCGCATCGGCGAGGCCGTCCGCCCCCGCCTCGGCGGCCTTGGCGGCTTCCTCGGTCTCCCACAATTTCGCGACGAACGGCGTCAGCACAACGAGCGCGATCGTGATCGCGGTGCCCCATGGACCGACGAGGAATCGGCCGACGGTGCCCAGCGCGCCACCCATCTGGGAAATCGCATAAGCGGCCTGGGGAAGCTGCTGCGCAAACGCGATTGCCGCCGACTGGCCGGACGCCACCTGGACGGCGAAGTCGTTGAACTGCTGGCCCAGCTGCACCATGCCCTGCTGGTGGCTGGCTGCGGACGCGTTGGCGCGCTGTTCGGCCTCGGTGAGCTGGCGCGTGCTGCTGATCGTCTTGTTGAGCTCGGCCTGGACCGCCTCATAGGTCTGGATCTGCTGGCGCAGCTCCTGCGCGTGCCGTTCCGACGCCAGCGATGCGACCGCGGCGGCGTCGGCCTCGAGCCTGAGCGCATCGGCATTGGCGCCGGCGGCGCGCGCGGCCGAGGTCATCGCCACCGACAATTCGCGCTGCGCGATCGCCGCCTGGTCCGCCGCGCTCGCCTGCAGCCGCAGCTGCTCGATCTGCGGGCCAAGGTCGAGCGCGCCCGCCTTGGTGCGCGGCATGTTGAGCGACGTCGCCGCGAGTTTCTGCACATCGGCAAAGGCCGAAGTGAACGTGTTGCGGATCTCGGCCGAGCTCGACGCCGCCCGCTGTTTCAGCCCGGCAAAGGCCGCCCCAGCCTCCGACGAGAACTGCTCCGCGCGCAGCTCGAGGCGCGCGACGATGTCGGTCTGCGCCATCGTCGTCTCCTCAGCTCAACGCGCGGATCGCCGCGAAAAACTCGGCCGCCAGATCGCCGTCGCTCGCATTGACGATCGGCTCGATCGCGAACGCGTTGCGGTGCGGAACGGCGGGAACCAGCACGAAGATCGGGATCGTCGCCTGCCCGCGCTGCCAGCCCCGCGCCTGGTCGGCGGCCGTGCGCCGGCGCGTGATCGGTCGGAACCCCTGCCCCCGCCCACCGAGCGTGCCCTCGGCAACGAGCAGCGATGCGCGCCCGGGCCGATAGACGAACCGCAGGCGTTGGCCCGTGCGCCGTTCCCACTCGCCCGGAGTAAGGTCGCGCGATCGTCCGCGCGAACCGGCCGCGGGCAGCGGGATCGCTAGGAACTGGCCCGACTTGCCGCGGATCGATCCCGGCATCGTCCAGAATCGGAACGCGCCCCGCGTGCGCGCGCCGCCGTTGAGCCAGACGGTGCCGACGGGTGCCCGCGCCGGCCCCGATTTGGGGTAGGCGCTCGATTTCCACGCCCGCCAGAGCCGGCCCGGCACCGCCGCCTGCGTCCCCGCCTCGAGCCGCTGCTCGAGGCGGCGCGTCACGGTGGCGACCGATTTGGTCGCCGCGCCCAGATAATTCCGGACGAGACGATCGCTCGCGCGGTCGATCGCGGCGCCGTCGACGATCAGGCTAATTCTGGTCATCGCGCGGCTCCGCTGCCTCGAGGAGGGCGAACGCATCCATCAACGCCGCGGGTTGATCGCCCGCGGCGCCCGAACAGGGCAGCATCCGCCCGGTCATCGGCGAGGCGTAGCGGCGGCAGTGGAGGTAGAGATCCACCACCGGCCACACCCATGCCGGCAGGATCAGCCGCGGGTTTTCCGCCCAGCGGTGCCCGTCGATTTCCCACCCGCCTTCGATCCGCCGCCCCGTCCGGAACCCTTCTGGGCTTCGCCGGACACGGACGGCGGCGCGGAGTTTTTTTCCTCGCCGCTCCCGTACTGGAGCGCGAACGCGCGGTTGCCCGCGGCGATCAGCAACAGCGGGTCGACCCGGCGCAGTGCCGCATCGGCGACCTGGCCGTCGGCGGCCCGCTCGAACGGGATCGGCGTCCCGTCGCCGTCGGTGAGCGTCCATCCGATGCAGAATTTGCGGAACGCGACGAGCGGCGCGATCTGGCGGCGGCGCTCGCCGCGCGCAATGACCTCGCGATATTCGGGACCGTGCTCCGCCAGGATGCGGCGGATCTCGACGAGCTGCTGGCGATCGATAGCGCTCAGCGGGTCCGCCGGGGGCTCACGCCCCGCGGCGAGCGCCTCGGCCTTGTCGGTCTCATAGACGCGCTCGAGCTCGACCAGCTCGAGCGCGCGACCACGCTCCGGATCGTCGGCGAGCAGGAGGTTGATGTCCGCCTGGATTGCCGCCTGCACCTCGAAATAAAAGACCGGGCCGGCGCGGTGTTCGCCCGCCAGTTCGGCCTCCATCTGGCCGCGCTCGATCAGGCTGCCCGCGCGCAGCAGGAATACGGGCGCGTCCGGCTTTCCCGCCAGCCAATCGGGCGTGAACGGGACGGCGGCGGTGGTAGTGGTGAGGATCATCGTCGTCGCCCCGATCAATAGAAACAGAGGATCGCGTCGCCGTCGCGGCCCGCGCTGTCCCGCCCAGGCGAAAGCGCCTGATAGTTGATGGTCTCGCTGCGCAGCTTGCCGCGCGTGCCCGGCGTCATGTCAGTGGGCTGCGAGGTCGGCAGCAGCAGCGACCAGCGGTTGCCCTGCGTTGCACCGAACTGCAGCGCCGCCGGCACCTGCGCGTAGGACGCGATCGCGGCGAGCGTGTCGCGCACCGCGACCTGCGTCATCAGCGGGTCAACCTGGAGCACCTGGGTACGATCGGTGATCTGGCCCGCACCGAAACCATAGGTGGTGTTCGGATCGTCGGGCGTCTCGATTTCCCCGCCGTTTTTCAGCGACCATTTCGAGATCGGCAGCGGCTTGCCCGCGATCTGGGCCGCCGGTCCGGCCGCGCTGCCCTGGACGAGCAGCGGCGCCGAATGGCCCGGGATCACCGCATTGGTCGGCATCGCGGCGTCCGTGCGGCCCAGATAGACGCCGGTGAACGAAAACGTCGCCATCCCCGGCCGCGCCGAGCTGCCCTCGAAATCGATCGTGCCGCGGCAATTGCCCCAGCGGTGGAGGACGCCGTCCTCATAATAGGCGATCGTCGCCGACGGGTGCATCGAGGCGCGGGTAGCGGCATCGACGGGCGAGGTCGGGGCATAGGACCAGTTGGCAGGGATCGCGCCCTGATTGCTGGTCGACAGCGCGGCACCATAGCTTTCGGCGAGCGTCGCGACCTTGGCGGCCGAATAGTCGACGATCAGGGGGCAGCGGCCCGCCGCCGGTGCGCCGGTGAGCATCAGCGGCATGCCGCGATAAGCCTGGGCGGTGGCGGCGGCGCCGGTGCCCAGCGTCGCGCTGTTGGCGGTGCCGGCGGTCAGCGCCGCGGCGGCGAGCGCCGCCGTGAACAGCGGCATCCATCCGCAGGCGGCGAGCGCCGCATGGTGCGGCGGCTTGACCGCAGTGGTGTAGGTCGCGCCCAGCCCCGCCCCCTTCAGACGCGCCTTGAACGAGAACGTCGCCGGCTGACCGATCACCAGCGGGGCGCCGGCGGCAAACGAACCGTTCGATTCGTTCGACTGTTCGGTTTTGAACGGGCCGTTGAAATCGATGCTGTCCTCCTCATAGGGCAGCGCATCGGTCAGCGCCGAGGGGGTGGCATAGGTGTCGTCGGCGGACTGCAGCGCGAGCAGCAGCAGCCCGTTGCCGGGGCGGATAACGGGATCGGCCAATGGAGGTCTCCTAGGGGGTCAGGCCGGCAGCGCCGGGTCGGTGCGGGAGGCGGAAAACTGGAGCGTGAAATCCTGCGCGAAGCTCAGCCGGCGTCGATCGGCGCCGATCGCCGTCATCATCCGCAGGTCGGCATCCTCGATCAGCTCGATCAGCCCGCCCATCTGGTCGAGCAGCATCATGGCGCGCGTCGCGCGGGCGTGCAGGTCGATACGTTCGGCGACCGGCGCCTGACCGTCGTCGCGCTCGACATCGCCGTAGACGGTGAGCGTCATCTCGTAGCGGGTGGAGGCGAAATCGCGATCGATCACGCGATGTCCGCCGTCCTGGAGGCCGAGCGCGGGACATGCCGACGGCTCGGTCGCCGGCTCGAGCTCGAAAAAGGCCTCGGGCGCGGCGGCGACCAGCGCCGCCTCGGCCAAGGCGAGGATCTGCATGCGGAGCGCGATGGCGGCAGCCTCGGCCATCACGCCGCTCCGCAATCGATGACGTCGACCGTCCAGCGGCCCAGATCGTCACGCGGCGTGACCAGTTCGGGCCGCCAGGTGCGCCCGTTGCACAGGATGCGATCCGTCGTGGCCGGACGGCGCGGCAGATCGACATAGCGGATCTCGAACGCCGTTTTTCGCAGCGGGGCGCCGCCGCGCTTGCCGTCGAAATCGGGTGCTGCCTCGCTGGTCCGGGTCGCGCCGAAGCGCGTGCCGTCGGGGATCCCCGGCCCCACATAGGCGATCGTCACGTCCATCACGGCGTCGATCGTCGCGAGCGAGGTATCCCACAGGCCCATGTCAGCGGGTCCGATCGTCGCGCTTGGGTGCCTCGACCGCATCGGCGATCGCCAGCCCGCGCGCGATCCGGTCCTGGGCAAGCTCGGCCGAGATCTGGTCGGGATCGGTGCCGATCGCCACGGTCTCGCCGGCGCCGCGATAGGCGCCGCCATTGTCCGCCAGCGGTGCAAGTAGAACAGGCATTCGTGTTCTCCCCGGTTGATTGGGGTGGCGCCCGGGGGCGGCCCGGGCGCCTGAGCGATCAGCTGAAAGCGCCGTTGAGGCGGACGTTCGCCGTCGCATCGCCGTTGGCGGCGGCGCGCGTCGCGACGCCGATCAGCGTGTTGTTCGTCGCCACGGTGGTCACGACGCGTGCGGTGTTGTCCCAATAGAGCTTGGCGCCCTGCGTCACCGCACCCGCCGCCTTGGGCAGGTCGAAACAGCCGACGACGTCGCCCTCGACCGCATCACCGGCCTTGGCCGTGGTGGCGGCGACGGCGAAGATGGCGCCGACGAGCATGCCTGCGCCCGATGCGACATCGTAGGGCGCGACAAGGGTCAGCGTGTCGCCACGCTGGGTATAGTTCTTCATCGGTGGAGATCCTGTGCAGGAGGGTCGGGCGGCGCGTTACCCGCCGCCCGCTTCAGTGGGCAGCGGGCGGTTACTTGCCCGGGTTGCGGAACATGCCGCGGTGATCGATCGCCGCCGCGGCAAAATCGAGCTGCGCCTTGAATTCGACGCCGTCGCTCGTGAAACCGACGCGGTTCGACATCTGCACGCCCTCGCTGCCCTCGAGATACGCATATTCGATCGTGTCGACCTGGCTGTTGTCGGCAATCAGGTGCCACGCATCGGGCGACAGTCCGTCGAGCTCGGCCTCGACCACCGGCTCGAGCGCGGTGCGGCCGCCGGCGCGAAACTCGTTGGTATCGGTCGCCTTGGCCGGCACGAACTGCGAGCTGGTGAACTGATAGGCCAGCTGCTCGAGCGCGGTCGGCACCACGAGGAAGCGGGGCGCGATGTTGAGCAGCTCGCCCTGCAGACCCTTCTGCAACCGCATCGCGCTGCGACCGGCCGTCAGGGTCGCTTGAGAGATCGGCGCGCCGGCGGGAGCGAGGTTGGCGTGCTCGGGGGCGAACAGCGCCTTGCCATCCGGCATCACCGTCTTGGTCGCGCCGTTACCGAGGAGACCGTAGACGATGCGGTTCTCGAGCCGCGCGGCCGACCCGGCAAAACCGCTGGTAATGCGGTCGAGCGCGCGCAGATCGTCGTTGATCAGCATCTGACGCGAGAAGCCGATAATCACGCCATAGCTCGCCAGCTTGTAGGTCGTTTTTCCGTCGAAGCCCGTGCCGTACCGGAACTCGCCCTTTTCGTTGACGGGGGCGAGATCCGGCATCGCCGACATCTGCACGACGTCGATCGAACGGAAGTCGGGCGCATTGGGCGCGCGACGCGCCCAGATCCGATAAGTCGGCACCGCAGCCTCATACGCCTGGCGCAGGCGGCGGTTGAGCGCCCCGCCGACGAGCTGCGGGAAATCCCCCGTGGTGTGCATCGACCGCACCTCGAACGACGCGTCGGCGATCTCGCTGCGCGACATGCCGCGGACCGAGACGCCGTTGGCGGTGAGGAAATCCTCGGCCATGCGCAGCAGGCTCATCCCGCGATATTCGCGCGCATGGTCGGGCAGCACCGTTCCAGGCGACAGCCGGTGCAGGATCGCGTCGGCCATGCCGCGGCGCATCGTGTCGCCGGCGTCGCGCGTCACCGAAATACGGTTCTGGGTGCGGACCTGGCTACCCGCGTCACGCTCGGCAAAGCGGCGGCCGATCTCGGCGAGCGCGGCCTCGCGCGACATCGGCGCATCGGCGTGGCGGGCGACGATGTCGAGCTGGACGCCGGCGTCG
>JAFABD010000190.1 GCA_023426225.1 Pseudomonadota bacterium
CGTGCCAGCGGCGGCGACGGGCGCCTGCCGGCGGCGATCGGGACGGAAGCAGGGGGGAACGATGGCAGGCTGGACGATCGGGATCATCGGCGGTTCGGGCCTTTACGACGTCGAGGGCGTCGAGGACGGCAAATGGGTGGAGGTGACGAGCCCCTGGGGGATGCCGTCGGACCAATGCTATGTCGGGCGCGTCGGCCATGCGCGCGTCGTGTTCCTGCCGCGCCACGGCCGCGGCCACCGGGTGAGCCCGTCCGACCTCAACGTGCGCGCCAATATCGACGTGCTCAAGCGGCTGGGCGTCACCGACGTGCTCGCGATCTCGTCGGTCGGCAGCCTCGATGAGGCGCGGGCGCCGGGGACGTTCACGATCGTCGACCAGTTCATCGACCGCACCAAGGGGCGGCCGTCGAGCTTTTTCGGATCGGGGATGGTCGCGCATGTCTCGATGGCGGACCCGGTGTGTCCGCGCCTTTCCGCGCTGGCGGCCGAGGCGGCGCGGGCGGCGGGGGCGGAGACGCATGTCGGCGGCACCTATCTGGCGATGGAGGGGCCGCAATTTTCGACGCGTGCCGAGAGCCACCTCTATCGGAGTTGGGGCTGCCATGTGATCGGGATGACCGCGATGCCCGAGGCCAAGCTCGCGCGCGAGGCCGAACTGCCCTATGCGCTGGTCGGGATGGTGACCGATTATGACTGCTGGCGCGAGGAGGGCGAGGCGGTCGACGTCGCGCAGGTGATCGCCCAGCTTTCGGACAATGCCGGCAAGGCGCGGCGGCTGGTGATGCACCTGTTGGGCAACCTGCCGGCGGAGCGCCCGGCGAGCCCGATCGACACCTGCCTCGACGCCGCGCTGATTACCGCGCCCGGCGTGCGCGACCCCGACCTGCTCGACAAGCTCGACGCCGTTGCGGGGCGCGTGATCGGCTGAACCGCGGCCGGGCGGGGCGCGGCCCCGTCCCGGTGGCGGCGGATCAGCGCTTGCGCACGAACTCGGCGCGCAGCACCAGGCCCTTGATGCCGTCGAAACGGCAATCGATCTCCTGCGGGTCGCCGGTGAGGCGGATCGACTTGATCGCGGTGCCGCGCTTGAGCGTCTGGCTGGTGCCCTTGACCTTCAGGTCCTTGATGAGCGTCACGCTGTCGCCGTCGGCGAGCAGGTTGCCCACCGCGTCGCGTACTTCGACGCCGTCGGCGGCGGGCGCATCGGCCTGGGGCTTCGCCTGCGAGGCGGGCACCCATTCGCCGCTCGCTTCGTCATAGATATACTCTTCGTCCATGCGCGAGGCCCATGACGGGTCGCGCGGGACGGCGCCAGTCAAATCTTCACGACCGGGCAACGAAAAAGGGAGGACCGGACGGCCCTCCCTTTCGCAGTTCACGCTGACGGGTCAGTCCCGATCAGGCGGCGAGCTTGCGCAGCACATAGTGCAGGATGCCGCCGTTGAGGAAATATTCGAGCTCGTTGACGGTATCGATCCGGCAACGCGTCATGAAGGTTTCCGACGAGCCGTCGGCGCGGGTGAGCTTCACCTCGACGTCCTGACGCGGGCGGAGACCCGCGACGCCGGTGATGGTGAAGGTTTCCGAGCCGTCGAGCTTCAGCGTCTCGCGGGTCACGCCCTCGGCGAACTGCAGCGGCAGCACGCCCATGCCGACCAGGTTCGAGCGGTGGATGCGCTCGAAGCTCTCGGTGATGACCGCGCGGACGCCGAGCAGGTTGGTGCCCTTCGCCGCCCAGTCGCGCGACGAGCCGGTGCCATATTCCTTGCCCGCGACGATGACGAGCGCGGTGCCGTCGGCCTTGTGGCGCATCGCGGCGTCGTAGATCGGCATCACTTCGCCGGCGTACTTGGTCATGCCGCCTTCGACGCCCGGCACCATCTCGTTCTTGATGCGGATGTTGGCGAAGGTGCCGCGGACCATGACTTCATCGTTGCCGCGACGCGCGCCGTAGCTGTTGAAGTCCTTCTTCGACACCTGGCGTTCCTGGAGGAACACGCCGGCGGGCGAGTCCGCCTTGATGCTGCCGGCGGGCGAGATGTGATCGGTGGTGATCGAATCGCCGAGGATCGCCAGCGGCTTGGCGTCGACGATGTCCTGCACCGGCGCCGGGGTCATCGACATGCCGTCGAAATAGGGCGGGTTGTGGATGTAGGTCGAGCTGGTCGGCCAGCTGTACGTGTCCGAGCCGGTCACGGTGATGCCCTGCCAGTGGCTGTCGCCCAGATAGACGTTGCCGTAGCGCGAACGGAACATCTCGTCGTCGATGTTCGCGCTGATGAACTGCTGCACTTCCTCGTTCGAGGGCCAGATGTCCTTGAGGAAGACCGGGCCGTTGGTGCCTTCGCCGATCGGCGTCTCGTACATGTCCTCGGTCACCGTGCCCTTGAGCGCATAGGCGACGACGAGCGGCGGCGAGGCGAGGAAGTTGGCGCGCACATCCGGCGAGACGCGGCCTTCGAAGTTGCGGTTGCCCGACAGCACCGACGCGGCAACGATGTCGTTGCCGTTGATCGCCTGGCTGATCGGCTCCGCGAGCGGGCCCGAGTTGCCGATGCAGGTGGTGCAGCCATAACCGACGAGGTTGAAGCCGATCGCGTCGAGATCCTCGGTCAGGCCGGCCTTGTTCAGATAGTCGGTGACCACCTGGCTCCCCGGGGCGAGCGAGGTCTTGACCCAGGGCTTGCGGGTGAGGCCGAGCGCGCGCGCCTTGCGGGCGACGAGGCCGGCGGCGATCAGCACCGACGGGTTCGAGGTGTTGGTGCAGCTGGTGATCGCGGCGATCACGACGTCGCCGTCACCGATATCGTGGTCCTTGCCCTCGACCGCGACGCGGACGGGCTTTTCCTTCTTGTAGACCTTGGTGAGGTCGCCGTTGAACACCTCGTCGACGCTGTCGAGGCTGACGCGGTCC
Source organism: Pseudomonadota bacterium (assembly GCA_023426225.1). Classification (GTDB taxonomy): domain Bacteria; phylum Pseudomonadota; class Alphaproteobacteria; order Sphingomonadales; family Sphingomonadaceae; genus Sphingomonas. The sequence continues at coordinate 2,915 of JAFABD010000190.1, forward strand.
TGCGGACGCTTCGGGCCGGCGAGCGACGGGCGGACGGTGGACATGTCGAGTTCGAGCGTGTCGGTGAAGATCGGCTCGGGGGCGTCGACCGCGTGCCACATGCCCTGCGCCTTGGCATAGGCTTCGACCAGCGCGACGGTTTCGTCGGGGCGGCCGGTGAGGCGCATATAGTCGAGCGTCTTGTCGTCGATCGGGAAGAAGCCGCAGGTCGCGCCATATTCGGGCGCCATGTTGGCGATCGTCGCGCGATCGGCGAGCGTCATCGAATGCAGGCCCGGGCCGTAGAATTCGACGAAGCGACCCACCACACCCTTGGCGCGCAGCATCTGGGTGACGGTGAGCACGAGGTCGGTCGCGGTGATGCCTTCCTGCAGCTTGCCGGTGAGCTTGAAACCGACGACTTCGGGGATCAGCATCGACACGGGCTGGCCGAGCATCGCGGCCTCGGCCTCGATGCCGCCGACGCCCCAGCCGAGCACGCCCAGGCCGTTGATCATCGTGGTGTGGCTGTCGGTGCCGACGAGCGTGTCGGGATAGGCGACTTCCGAACCGTCCGCCGCGGTCGACGACCAGATGCCGCGACCGATATATTCGAGGTTCACCTGGTGGCAGATGCCGGTGCCCGGGGGCACGACCTGGAAGTTGTTGAGCGCCTTCGAGCCCCACTTGAGGAACTCATAGCGTTCGGCGTTGCGCTGATATTCGAGCGCGACATTGTCCTCGAACGCCTTGGGCGTGCCGAATTCGTCGACCATCACCGAGTGGTCGATGACGAGGTGCACCGGCACCTGCGGGTTGATCTTGGCCGCGTCGCCGCCGAGCTTGGTGATCGCGTCGCGCATCGCCGCCAGGTCGACCACGCAGGGCACGCCGGTGAAGTCCTGCATCAGCACGCGCGCCGGGCGATACTGGATCTCGCGGCTCGGCGCCTTGGGGTTCTTCTGCCAGTCGACGATCGCCTGCGCGTCCTCGGTGGTGACGGTGGTGCCGTCCTCGAAGCGGAGCATGTTTTCCAGCAGCACCTTCATCGAGAAGGGCAGGCGGCTGATGTCGCCCAGCTTCGCCGCGGCCTTGGGGAGCGAGTAGAAGCTGTAGCGCTTGCCGCCGACGGAAAGTTCGTCGCGCGTGCCGAGGGTATCGTTGCCGATGGCAGTCATGGGGCTGGGGTTCCTTCCCTTGTTGTGCCCAGCACGGGCGGCTCGGGGAGGCGGGTCCTGCCAGCCGCGTGCCCTTCCGGGGAAAGGCCCGTTGCCGCAGCTCCCCGCGCGGGCGCGCCAGTGCTGCGAATGCGAGATTCGCGAAGGGCCTTAGCGTGCCCGGACCCATAGGGGAAGTGCCCGGGAAGATGCGTATCCCGCTTTGCGCAGGCGATTTGCCCCGCGACGGCCGCCGTCCGGCGTTGTCAGGGCCTCCGCACCGGCCAGCGGCCGCCGCCGGTCCGAGCCCGTCGCACGACGGAAGCGGCGCGACGGGGCGTGTTCCCCCTTGGAACGCGGGCGGCGCGGGGCCATTACAGGGGCGAATTTGCGTGACGGGAGAAAATGCCATGATGGGGATCAAAGTCGCAGCCCTGGCGGCGGGGGTGGCACTGGTGGCGCTGGGCGGTTGCGCCTCGCCGCAGAAGACCGCGCGCTACATGGCCAGCCATGCACGTGCGCAGGCCGACATCAAGGATGCCGAGGGCCGCGACGTCGGCAAGGCGGTGGCCGAGGAGATCGACGGCATCGTCCGCGTGATCGTGGATGTGAAGGGGATGCCCGTCGGCGTGCACGGCACGCACATCCACGCGATCGGCCAGTGCACGCCCCCCGATTTCGCGAGTGCCGGCGGGCACTGGAACCCCGGCCAGCGCCAGCACGGCAAGGACAATCCCGCGGGCTCGCACGCCGGCGATCTGCCCAACCTGAAGGTCAAGCCCGACGGCAGCGATCACATTACCTTCACCCTGCCGGCGGGCAGCTTTGCGCAGTTGATGGACGGCGACGGATCGGCGCTGGTCGTCCATGCCGATCCCGACGACTACAAGACCGATCCGTCGGGCAATTCGGGCAAGCGCATCGCCTGCGGCGTGTTCGTGCCGGCCTGAATCGGCGCGCGCCGGGACGGCGCGGCCCGGCGGGCTTCAGATATGCTCGATATTGCCGTCGGGGCGGGCAAGATCGCTCCACGCCCCGAGCTGGGCCAGTTCCGCCGGCTCGAGCGGTGCGGCGAAGCGGCAGCCGGCGTGATCGTCCTCGGTCCACACGACCACGGCGGCGCGGACGATCAGCCCGGGCAGGACGAGCACGAGCGGCTCGCCGCGCTGGAACCGGGCAAAGGCCTGGATGCGGCAGCCATTGGCCGAAAGGTCGTGGATCCGCGCGATCGAGCGCGCGACTTCGCCCGACGCGCGGCCGAGAAAGGCGACCTCGGCGCGCGCGCCGTCGCGGCGGTCGAACGCACTGGGCGGGCTGGGCGGACGGTCCTGGGCCGAAAACATGCGATCGAAGCCTCCTGAACCCATTGTAGGGCGAAGGCCGTGAACGATTGGTTTTCGCGCCGCAAAGCGTCCGCCCGGCGTCGCGGTCAGAGCGGCTCGCCCGCCGCCCGCGCGCGCGCTTCGCGGGTGGCTTCGGCGCGCGGCACCAGCCGGCAGGCCGCGATCGCCGCGATCAGCGCGACCGGAACGCTGGGCGTCAGCCACAGGATGCCGGTGGCGATGCTGTCCGTCTGGTCGGCGATGCGTCCGGCAAGATACGGCCCGAGCGACAGGCCGATCAGCGTCGTGCCGATGAAGAAGGCGCCGGTCGCCGCGCCGCGCATCCGCGGCAGCACCAGTTCCTGCGTCGCCGCGGCGGCCGCGCCCAGCGCCGCGCTCGACACGAACTGGCACACGGGCAGCATCGCATAGAAGAGCGTCGCCTGATCGGTGGTGAAGGCGAGCACGAGTGGCGGCACCGGTGCGACCGAGCCGAACAGCACGACGAACAGGCGGCCCGCGGCGTGGCGCTGGCGCAGCCGGTCGGCGACGATCCCGCCGAGCGAGACGCCGAGGAATCCCGCCACCATCGCCGGGGCGCCGATCAGCAGACCCGCCTCGCGGCTGGTCGCGGCGAAGGCGTGTGCGGCATGGCTCGGCGCGAGATAGGCGACCGCATAGGCCATGAACGAATTGAGGCCGTAAGCGAGGATCACGAGCAGAAAGGCCGGGGTGCCGATGGTGAGCGCAAAGGCGGGTGCGTCGCGCCGGCGCAACGCCGATCCCCACGACCATACGGCATAGGCGCCGATCCCCACGGCCAGCCACTGATGCGGCGGTTCGCCGATCCGCAGCAGCGCCCAGACCGCGGCGGCAATCAGCGCGAGCGCGGCCAGATTGCTCGCGAGCGTGCGGTTGCGCGCGGCGCCGATCAGCGTGAAGGGCGGCACGATCGTCAGCAGTTCCTCGAAAAAGCCGCGGAACGGCGCAGGGCTGGGCGGGGCGATCAGTCCGTCTGCCTGGCCGCGCTGCGGCTCGCGGAGCGTCGCCACCCAGAGCGCGAGCAGCAGGCCCGGCAGCCCGACGGCGAGGAATGCGGCCTGCCAGCCGGCGAGGCCGAGCGGCGCGGTCGCGGCGACGGGCCAGGCGGCATTCCACCGATCGACGATCAGCCCGCCCAGGAACAGCGAGAATCCGCCGCCGATATAGATGCCGCTGGAATAGAGCGCGAGCGCGGTGGCGCGGCGGCGGCGGGGGAACCAGTCGGAGAGCAGCGAATAGGCGGCGGGGCCGGCGCTCGCCTCGCCGATGCCAACGCCGATGCGTGCGGCGCCCAGTTGAAGTCCGGTGCGCGCGAAGCCCGAGACGGCGGTCATCGCCGACCAGAGCGCCAGCCCCAGCGTGAGCAGCCGCACGCGATGCCAACTGTCGGCCAGCCGCCCGAGCGGGATGCCGAACAGCGCGTAGAACACGCCAAAGGCGGTGCCGTAGAGGAAGCCGATATCGGCATGGCTAAGCCCCAGGTCGCGCCGTATGTGCGGCGCGAGGATCGTCAGCACCTGTCGGTCGATGAAGTTGAGCGCATAGACCAGAAACAGCAGGAACAGAACGTACCAGGAATAGGGGGATGTCTTCGCGACCGGCGGCGAATCGCCTGAAACTGCCATTTTCCTCTCCGTCTTGTCGTTCTGACGATCAGGCTATCAACCGTACCGAATTTACGAAAGGGTGTTTGGATGGCAGCAATCGAATCTCCGCGGCGGTTCCTGTTCGTATGCCTGGGCAATATCTGCCGCTCGCCGCTGGCCGAGGCGGCCTTCCGGGCGGCGGCAACTGCGGCGGGGATGGAGGTCGAGGTCGATTCGGCGGGCACCGGCGCGTGGCATGTGGGCAACCCGCCCGATCGGCGCGCACAGGCGGTGGCGCGACGTCACGGCATCGAGATCGGCGGCTATCGCGCCCGACAGGTGACGGCGGCCGACTTCGGCAGGTTCGACCAGATCCTTGCGCTCGATCCGCAGAACCTTGCCGATCTGCGCGCGTTGGCGCCCGCAGATGCGACGGCGACGCTGTCGTTGCTGATGGACCATGTCGCCGGGCGCGAAGGGAGCGGGGTGCGCGATCCCTATTATGGCGATGCGGCCGATTTCGACATCGCCTGGGCCGACGTGGCGGCGGCGGCCGACGCGCTGGTGCGCCGTTTCGGCTGAACCGGGCAGGCGGCGGGCACCCCGGCGTCTGCCGTGCGTTCGCCTTCCGGACAGCCTGGTGCCGGTCCGGCAACCGGGACGACGGAGATGGACGACATGGCAGGCGAAGAACATCTCGACCCGGAGCGACGCCCGCCGACACGGCGACTGGGCAAGGTCGCCGCGCTGGCGGCGATCGTGGTGGCGATCATCATCGTCACGATCTTTGTCGGGTTCAACACCAACCACGCGCTGCAGATGGAGCGCGAGGGGCCGGTGCCCGACAATGGCGCGCGCGCCGGCGGCCCGGGGGGCGAGGCGGCCCCGCGCTAGCCGCCGCGCCGGGCCGGCCCCTCAGCCGAAGAC
>JAFABD010000217.1 GCA_023426225.1 Pseudomonadota bacterium
CGCCGCGGCAGCACGCGCACCAGCGCCGCCAGCCGTTCGGCCGCGCGCTCGTGATAACGCCGCGCGCAACGCCCCGCCCGGTGCGCCAGCGTGGCGACGCTGTGGCGGATGTCCGCCAGCACGGGCACCGCCATCTCCGCCGCCGCGGTCGGCGTCGGCGCGCGCAGATCGGCGGCATAGTCGGACAGGCTGGTATCGGTCTCGTGCCCCACCGCCGAGATCAGCGGGATCGAGCAATCGGCGATGGCGCGCACCACATCCTCCTCGTTGAACGCCCACAGATCCTCGATCGAGCCGCCGCCGCGCGCGACGATCACCAGTTCGGGCCGCGGGATCGGGCCGTCGGCGGGCATCGCGTCGAAACCGCGGATCGCCGCCGCCACCTGCGCCGCCGCGCCCTCGCCCTGGACCTGCACCGGCCACAACAGCACATGGCTGGGGCATCGATCCTCGAGCCGGTGGAGAATGTCGCGGATCACCGCGCCGGTGGGCGAGGTGACGACGCCGATCACGCGCGGCATGAACGGCAGCGGCCGCTTGCGCGCCGGGTCGAACAGCCCCTCGCCCGCCAGCTTGGCCTTCAGCCGCTCGAACAGCGCCATCAGCGCGCCCTCGCCCGCCAGTTCCATCCGCTCGATGACGATCTGGTACTTGGAGCGCCCGGGATAGGTGGTGAGCTTCCCCGTCGCGACCACCTCCAGCCCGTCCTGCGGCTGGAACGGCAATGCCGACGCCGCGCCGCGCCAGATCACCCCGTCGATCACCGCATCGGCATCCTTCAGGCACAGATAGCCGTGCCCCGAGGCCGCGCGCTTCCACCCCGAAATCTCGCCGCGCAGGCGGACATGGCCGAATTCGCCCTCGACCACGCGCTTGAGACGCGACGAAAGCTCGCTCACGCTCATCGCGGGTGCGTTGTCCCCCGGCGTCTGCTCGGCTACCAGCCGCGCCTTAGGCGCATCGAATAGGGGGTCTGCCATGAATGTCCTGCTGCTGGGTTCGGGGGGCCGCGAACATGCGCTCGCCTGGAAGCTCGCGCAATCGCCGCTGCTCACGCGGCTCTATGCCGCGCCGGGCAATCCCGGCATAGCCCAACATGCCACGCTTGTGGAGCTTGCCGCGACCGATCACCGCGCGGTCGTCGCCTTCTGTCGCGACCATGCGATCGCACTCGTCGTGGTCGGCCCCGAGGCGCCGCTGGTCGACGGGCTCGCCGATACGCTGCGCGCCGCGGGCGTCGCGGTGTTCGGCCCGAACCGCATCCCCGCCCAACTCGAAGGATCGAAGGGCTTCACCAAGGATCTGTGCGCGCGCGAATCGATCCCGACCGCGGGCTATGTCCGCGTCGACGATCTCGCCACGGCGCGCGCCGCGCTCGCCGATTTCGCGCTGCCCGTGGTGGTCAAGGCCGACGGGCTTGCCGCCGGCAAGGGCGTGACGATCGCGATGACGACCGACGAGGCGGCTTCCGCGCTCGAGGCGATCTTCGCCCAGCCGGGCGGCAGCGCGGTGATCGAGGAGTTCCTGGAGGGCGAGGAGGCCAGCCTGTTCCTCCTCACCGACGGCACCACCGTCCTCCCCTTCGGCTCGGCGCAGGACCACAAGCGCGTCGGCGAAGGCGATACCGGCCCCAACACCGGCGGCATGGGCGCCTATAGCCCCGCCCCCGTGCTCACCCCCGCGCTCGAACAGCTGGCGATCGACACGATCGTCCGCCCGACGATCGACGCGCTCGCACGCGACGGCACGCCCTATTCGGGCATTCTCTATGCCGGGCTAATGCTGACGCGCACCGGCCCCAAGCTGATCGAATATAATTGCCGCTTCGGCGATCCCGAATGCCAGGTTCTGATGATGCGCCTCGAGGACGACCTGCTGCCGCTGCTCCACGCGGCGGCCGAGGGGCGGCTGGCCGGACTGCCCGATCCGGTGTTCGCGCCCGAAACCGCGCTGACCGTGGTGATGGCGGCGCGCGGCTATCCCGGCACGCCCGAAACCGGCGGTGCCATCGCCGGGATCGACGCGGCCGAAGCGACCGGCGCGCGCGTGTTCCAGGCGGGCACCCGCCGTGCCGACGGCATCCTCGTCGCCAGCGGCGGGCGCGTGCTCAACGTCACCGCGCGCGGCCCCAGCGTCCGCGCGGCGCAGGCCGCCGCCTATCGCGCGGTCGACGCGATCGACTTCCCGACCGGCTTCTGCCGCCGCGACATCGGCTGGCGCGAGGTCGCGCGCGAGACGAACTGACGCGCACACCGCTGGACGCACGCCCAAGGCGCGCTATGCAGGGCGCGTCTTTGGGCTTTGCGCAAGGGAGACTGGCGGATGAACGAGCAGGCATGGGGCCATTCCGTCCCGATCGTCGACGGCGGGCCGGGCTGGCTGACATTGTCGTTCGTGCTGATCGCGCTGGGCGCCGTCGCCGCGCTCGCGATGCTATGGTGGGGGACGCGGCTGGCGATCGGCCGCCATCGCACGCAGCACGAGCTTGAAGCGCGCGGCGAGATCCGCCGGACGTCGAGCGCGCATGCGCCCGTGACCGACG
>JAFABD010000017.1 GCA_023426225.1 Pseudomonadota bacterium
GCGGTGAAGGCCAACGGCTATGGCCTGGGCGCACACGGCGTCGTCGAGCGGCTGGCGGCGGCGGGGTGCCGCGACTTCTTCGTGGCGAGCTGGGCCGAGGCGCGCGCGATCGCCGACCTGGGCGTCGCGGTTTCGGTGCTGCACGGCGCCCGGGCCGAGGACATGGCCGACCGCCCCGCCAATGTGCGCCCCGTGCTGGCGAGCGCGGCGCAGGTGCAGCGCTGGCGCGCGGCGGGCGGCGGCGCGTGCGACGTGATGGTCGATACCGGCATGAACCGGCTGGGCATCGCGCCGCAGGACGTCGCCGACGGTCTGCTCGACGGGCTCGAGGTCGAGACGCTGCTGAGCCACCTGGTTTCGGCGGAGGAGGATGTGGCGCTCAACGCCCGCCAGCGCGCGCGTTTCGCCCCCTTGCGCGAACGGAGCGGCGCACGGCGGCTGAGCCTGGCCAATTCCTCGGGAATCGCGCTGGGGCCCGATTATCATTTCGACGTCACCCGGCCGGGGATCGCCCTCTATGGCGGGCGCCAGCGGCCCGAGCATGACGCGATCCGCCAGGTGGCAACGCCCGAGGCGCAGATCCTGCAGCGGCGGCGCGTGCCCGCGGGCGAGACGATCGGTTATAACGCGACCTTCACCGCGCCCGCCGACATGGAAGTGGCGATCGTCAACATGGGCTATGCCGACGGCTATCTGCGCTGTTTCTCGAACCGGGGACGCGCGCGGGCGGGCGGCACGGTGTTGCCGGTGCTCGGCCGCATCTCGATGGACCTGACCGCGATCGGCGTCGATGCCGCACCCGAACTGGCCGAGGGCGACTGGGTGGCATTCGATTACGACCTGCCCGAGACCGCGGCGCTGAGCGGGCTGTCGCAATATGAGCTGCTGACCGGGCTGGGCGCGCGGTTCGCGCGGGTTTGGGGGTAGAGGGCGGCGGCCCAAGTCCGACGGCCCGTTCACCGAGGAAAAAAAGGGGCCGGTGTTGCCACCGGCCCCTCCAGAAGCGACAAGTTCTTGATTAGAGCTTGATACGGGTCGACACGAACAGCGTACGACCGCTGTAATCGTAGCCGCTGTAAAGCGGCGCGTTGCCAACACGATTATATGCGCCCGACGAGATGAAAGGCGGCTTGGTGTTGAACAGGTTACGGACACCAACGGTCATCGCGAAGCTCTTGTTGGTGAACTCCACCGACGCGCTGTGCAGGAAGTAATTCGGGGCTTCGAAGACATAAGTCTTACGCGTAGCATCGGAAACGCCGATGTAATCCGCGGGGCTGTATACCTTGTTCACCCATTCAACGCCGTAGAAGAAATTGAAATTCTCAATCTTATAGGTGGCGTTGAAGTTTCCGGTCCAGTCCGGATTGCTGACGGTGCCGATATTGTCGAAGATCTCGTCCGTCGGCAGGGTTTGTGTATAGCGGTTGTTATACTTGGTGACCGCAGCGTTCAGGCGGAAGTCGCCCGAGAACAACGGCACGGCGTAGCGGACGTTGAAGTCCCAGCCCGAGACCTTGGTCGTCGAGATGTTGACATAGCCCGTCGTGACGGTGAGCGCGTAAGGCGCCGAGGAGCCGCGCTTGATCAGGTTGCAGAGGCTGAAGTTCGGGAAGTCCGGACGATCATAGCACTGCGACAGGATCGTCGAGTAGCTGAGCTGCGACACGCCATTTTCAACCTTGAGGTTGAAATAGTCGGCCGAGACCTGGAGCGTCCCGAGGCTGCCGAAGCTCGGCTTCACCACGACGCCGGCAGTCCAGTTCTTCGAGGTTTCCGCCTTCAGGCCGGACGAAGCGCCGCCCACCTGATTGACCTGAATGCTGGTCGTCGACTGGAAATCACTGGGAATGCCCAGCGCAGCGCAGTTCTTGGCACGCGCCGAGTCGGCTTCGAGCGATCCCCAGTTGTTGCAAGGATCGTTCTGGCCCGACTGGAAGCCGCTCGTAGCGCCGAGATACTGTTCATACAGCGACGGTGCGCGGAACGATTTGCCATAGCTGCCACGGAACGCGAGGAATTCCGTCGGTTCCCACATGCCGCCGAACTTGTACGTCCACTGGCTGCCATACGAACGATAGTCAGTGAAGCGGCCCGAGGCGTTGATGGTGAGATTCCGCGCGAACGGCACATTCTTGAGGATCGGCAGTTCGACTTCGGCAAAAGCCTCATTCACGGCATCACTGCCGCGGGTGACCGACGACGAGGTGAACCCGTAGAGGTTGTTGTTCACGCTCTCGGTCGAAGGCGTGTCGTCGATGCTAAACACGCGGCGCTCAACGCCGACGGCGAGCTGCACATCGCCGCCCCAGAGGGCGAACAGCGGACCGTCGAAGCTGACGTTGCTGATCGTCTCGCGGTACTTGGTCTTGCCGGTGACGGGAGTGGTGATCCAGTTCTTCCAGTTCGACGGAACGTTGCCGGCGATGACGGCAGCCGAGAGAGCCGGCGCAGCGATGCAGTTGCCGAGCGTGTTGCGGCACGAGAAGCTGCCATTCGCATTCTGAACGACATCGAGCGACTGGGCGATGCGCGACGTGAGGATCAGGTCATCGGAATACTCGCCATCGGACCAGCTCTTCGTGATCGACGCGTCATAGCGCCAGTCGCCGAACAGCTTGCCACGAGCGCCGATCGTCGCGCGCGTATAGTCGAGCTGCTGACGGCTCCCGTAGGTGCCATAATCGGCGAACACGCGTGCGGCGATCGGCGTGGTGCCGGTGATACCGCCTGCCTGTGCCGGCAGGAATACGTCGTTGCGCAGATTGGTGGGGAGCAGCGCCGATCCCTGCGCATAGTCGATCGTCAGCTGACGATTGCTCTTCTGCGAGGACTTGCGACGGTTGAACAGCGCCTCGGCATAGATTTCGGTGTCCGCACCGATGCCGGGAGTGAAGCTGCCGCTCACATAGCCGGTGAGGTTTTCGCCCGGCGAAATGATCTGCCGATCGAGGAGCGACTGCGGGAAGGTGTCGCGATACGACAGGCTCAGGCTGCCGCCGCCGACGCACTCATAGCCGGGGAGGGCGCCCGTCGTGACCGCCGGATTCGGGCGGAAGCGGTTGCACACACCAGTATAGTTGGCCGGGACGCCCGGGCCGAGCACAACGGTATTCCCGGCAAAGTTCTTCGTGCCGAGTGTGTTTACCGTCACACCACTCTGGCCGGTCGCCCCGGTCGGATAGCATTTGGGCTTGCCGGTGAACGGATCGAGCTGGCTGGCCGACCCCGGACCATCGGGCTGACCGCCGGCCAGCTTGCGATAATCGGTCTGGCAGGTCGCCCAGTCGCGCTGACCATAGGTGATCTCGTCACGCTTGTAATAGTCGACCGAGCCGATGAGGTGGAAATTGTCGCCGTTTGCGCCGAAGGCCGCCGATACGCGCTTCTCATACCCGCCGCCCAGCTGCGGCACGTTCATCTGACCTTCGATCAGAATTCCCTTGAGATCATGACGCGTGATGATGTTGACGACGCCTGCGACCGCGTCCGAACCATAGATCGACGATGCGCCGGTGTTCAGCACTTCCACGCGATCAACGAGAACGTTGGGGAGCGTGTTAAGGTCGGGCGCGCCGACCTGGCCACGCGTGCCCGACGGCGACATGCGACGTCCGTTGAGCAGGATCAGCGATCGCGTAGTGCCAAGGCCGCGCAGCGACAGCGTGTTCGCGCCGGCACCGCCCGCAGTGACATAGCCACCATATGCGTTGTTGATCTGCGATGCGCCGCCCGTGACCGCCGTGCTCTGAAGAATGCTCGAGGTCGACGCGAAGCCGGCCTGGGTGCTTTCGTCGCGGCTGATCACCTGGATCGAATCGGCGAGGTTGAACTGCGTGCGGCGAATGCGCGAGCCAACGACGGTGATTTCGCCTTCGCCTTCCTTGGCCTTCGGCTCTTCCTTTACCTGTTCGTTGGACTGATTGTCCTGAACGACCGGAACCGCCTTGATCTCGTCTGCTGCATGCGCCTTTGCCGGCATCAGCAGGATGGAACCGCAAATCGCGGTTGAGGCCATCAACCCTCTGATTTTCATGTTTTGCCCCTTACAGGCGGAATGCCTGATGTAACATCTGGGACAAAATCGTCGCGCCAATGCAACATTAATGCGGAGTGAATGCGAAATCCAAAAGAACCTGTTGCAGCTTTGCAACAGGTCCTGAAAGGATCATTCAAAATCGGCGGAAATCCCGACGTTTCCTGTCTTTTTGCACCTGCGAACAATCGAGAAAATGACGGCGCGGCGTCCTGCTCGCGCCGTCATTTCCGAAGCGTGTCAGCGTTCGACGCAGACCGCGATGCCCATGCCGCCGCCGATGCACAGCGTCGCCAGGCCCTTGTGTGCGTCGCGGCGCTGGAGTTCGTAGAGGAGCGTCGTCAGCACGCGCGCGCCGCTGGCGCCGATCGGGTGGCCGATCGCGATTGCGCCGCCGTTGACGTTCACCTTTTCGGGATCCCAGCCCATGTCCTTGCCCACGGCGAGCGCCTGGGCCGCGAACGCCTCGTTCGCTTCGATCAGGTCGAGATCGGCGACGGTCCAGCCCGCCTTTTCGAGCGCCTTGCGGCTGGCCGGGACGGGGCCGATGCCCATGATCGACGGGTCGACGCCCGCGCTGGCCCAGCTGCGGATCGTCGCCAGGATCGGCGCGCCGCGGCGTTCGGCATCCTCGCGGCGCATCAGCACCAGCGCGGCAGCGCCATCGTTGAGGCCGCTGGCATTGCCCGCGGTGACGGTGCCGTCCTTCTTGAACGCCGGGCGCAGCCCCGACACCGCATCGAGCGTCGCGCCGGCGCGGATATACTCGTCCTGATCGACGACCGTCTCGCCCTTGCGCGTCTTGACCGTCACGGGCGCGATCTCGTCGCGGAAGCGACCCTCTGCACGCGCCTTTTCGGCGAGATTCTGCGAGCGGACGGCAAAGGCGTCCTGATCGCCGCGGCTCACCTGATACTGCTCGGCGAGGTTCTCGGCGGTGATGCCCATGTGATAGCCGTTGAACACGTCGGTCAGGCCATCCTTGATCATCGTGTCGACCAGGCTGACGTCACCCATCTTGGTGCCGCCGCGCAGCTGCTGTGCGTGCGGGCTGAGCGACATGCTTTCCTGGCCGCCCGCGACGATGATGTCGGCGTCGCCGTTGCGCAGCGCCTGGAAGCCCAGCGCGACCGCGCGCAGGCCCGAGCCGCACACCTGGTTGACGCCCCAGGCGGGCACTTCCTTGGCGATGCCTGCGGCCATCGCGGCCTGGCGCGCCGGGTTCTGACCCTGGGCCGCGGTGAGCACCTGGCCGAGGATCACTTCCGAAACCTCGTCGCCGCGCACGCCCGCCTGGGCCAGCGCCGCCTCGATCGCCACCTGACCCAGCACATGCGCGGGGGTCGCGGCGAACGCACCAAGAAAGCTGCCCACCGGCGTCCGTTTGGCGGCGGTGATGACGATATCGGTCATGCGGTAAATCTCCTGCGATCGTCCGTCCTTCAGAAACGGTCGGCGCGCGTTCTACTCCGCGCGACCTGCCTTAGCCAGTCCGCAAGCGGCGCCCACAGCGCGTCGCGCGCATGGCTGCCGACGATCATCCCGACATGCCCGATCGCGAGCTGCCGCGTGTCGGGGCAAGCCGCCGTCGTCGCGGCGGGCACGATGCGATCGGCAGTCGAGGCGAAGGCGATGCGCGGTACGGCGATCGTCGCCGGGTCGATCACGGTCTCGCCGATCCGCCAGCGTCCGCGGCCGGGCAGGTCGGCGGCGTAGAAATCGTCGAATAGCTGGCGCCCGGCAGCATAGGTGAGCGGGGCGCCGGCGTTGGCCCAGTCCTCGAGCACGACGAAGCTGCGCGCGGCGGCGCTGCGCGGCGGCAGGCGGCCGAAGCGCTCGAACTTGGCGACGGTACGGCCCGGGTCGATCTGCCAGAAGCCCGACTGGAGTACCTCCATCGGCACCAGGCCCAGCGCCTCGCACACCGGCTGGGCCTGATCCCACATCGTGCTGATCGGCGCGGCCGCGTCGCCATAGGCGGAAAAGTGCCAGGGCGCGGCGATCGTCGCCAGCCCCGCGACCGGATGCAGCGCCGCCGCGGCGGTCGCGATCGTGCCGCCGAGGCAATAACCGACCAGGATCGGCGGTCGCGGCAGGCTGCGCAGCAACGGCAGCAGCAGGTCGGTGACGTGCGCGTCGATGTCCTGCCCGCGCGCGGCGACATCGGGGCAGCCCCAGTCGACGAGCAGCGGCCGCACCCCCTGGCGTGCGAGCCAGCGCAGCAGCGACCGCCCGCGCGCCAGATCGAGCACCTGCGGCGGGTTGATGAGCGAGGGGACGAACACCACCGGCCGGCCCCGCCCGCCATAGTCGCGTAAGCGGGCGCGTCCCGCGGCGGCGACGGCGGGA
>JAFABD010000138.1 GCA_023426225.1 Pseudomonadota bacterium
GCCCGACCCGGCGGGGCGGGACGCCGCGCGCCGGCCTCGCGCCGCCGCCGATCGTTGCGGGGGTGCCATTGCCGCCTGGACCGGAGGGTCGATCGACATCAGCACGCGCGACGCGGCCAGCGGCCGCTCGCGGATCACCGCCACGACTGCGGGCGTGAGCGGCGGCATCGACGCGCGCGTCGCCCGGGGCATCACGCTCGGCATCGGCGGCGGCTTCGGCCATGACGGCAGCCGGATCGCGGGCGGCAAGGGGCATGTCGCCGGCGATGCGACGACGATCGCGCTCTATGGCAGCGTCACGCCGGTGTCCGGGCTGTTCGTCGACGCGATGATCGCGCACGGCTGGCTCGATTTCGACGTCCGCCGTCTCGATGCGACCACCGGCCTCACCGCGACGAGCCGCCGCGACGGCAGCTTCACCACCGGCGCCTTGTCCGCGGGGGTCGAGCGCGTCGCCGGGCCGCTGCTGTGGTCGCTCTACGGGCGGGCGGAATATATGAGCGGCACGCTCGCCGCCTATCGCGAGCACGGCGCCGGCATCTACGATCTGCGCGACGATCGTCGCGATATCCGCTCCACCACCGGCGTGCTCGGCTTCCGCACCACCTATCGCCGGCCGCTGTCGATCGGTCTGCTGTCCGCCACGCTGCGCGGCGAATGGCAGCACGAGTTCAACGGCGATGCCGGCCAGGGCGTCGATTATGCCGATGTTGCCGGCCTCTCGGCCTACAGCCTGCGCGAGCAGGGCTGGTCGCGCGACCAGTTCGCGCTCTCGCCGGCGCTCGAACTCCGGCTGCCCTCGGACTGGGCGTTCGCGCTCAACCTGGGGCTGCGCGGCGCCAGCGGCGAGCGCGCCGCATCGGCGGGGGCTCAGGTGCGCAAGGGCTTCTGAGGCCCGCCGACCCCCGGCCACGATCTCCGGTCGCCACGGGGCGGCGCTGCATCAAGCATGCGGCGCCGTCCCGTGGCGCGTCCGTGCGCATCGCGCATCAGCATGACGATGCCGGCGCCGCGTGAGCGCGGGGCGGATTCGCCGAATCCCGGGGAAGGCGCGCGATGCGGGCCGCCGGTCATGCGACGGTGAAACAGCGACGGTGCGGAAGAAGGCGAGGGGGGGCGATTCTCGCCCGGCCTCTTCAGGCTGCTGGAAACGCCAGGTTGCTCGAAAACGAGCGCGCATTTTTCGGAAAGCTGGATGCCCCGTGAGGATTCGAACCTCAATTGACGGAGTCAGAGTCCGTAGTCTTACCTTTAGACGACGGGGCATCGGAGGCGCGCCAGATAGGCGGCCCGGTCGGGTCTGTCAACGGGGGATTTGATGCCTGTGCCTTGCCCTGTCGGCGGGGCTGCGCTAGCCTCGCGACCAAGCACCGGGCGAAGGCGTTCAAACCTTTGTGGCGGATATAGATAGAACAATCGAATCGAGTGAGTTGTAGTGATGGGGGATGGCTCCGCCAGAATGCCCCGCGGGCGGAACAACGGCGCTTCCCGCCCCGTTCCCAGACCGCCCCAGGCACGCCAGCCGCAGACGCGCTGGCCCGAGGCGCGGCATTATGCCGCGCTCGATCTCGGCACCAACAATTGTCGCCTGCTCATCGCGCGGCCCCAGGGGAGCGGCTTTGCCGTCATCGACGCCTTTTCGCGCATCGTCCGGCTGGGAGAGGGGCTCGCCACCACCGGCCGCCTGTCCGATGCCGCGATCGAACGCACGATCGCCGCGCTGCGCGTCTGCGCCGACAAGCTCAGGCGCCGCCATGTCGCGCTCGCCCGCTCGGTCGCGACCGAGGCGTGCCGACAGGCGGCGAACGGGCCGGAGTTCATCCAGCGCGTCTATCGCGAAACCGGCATCGCGCTCGACATCATCAGCGCCGAGGAGGAGGCGCGGCTGGCGGTGCTCGGCTGCCACGCGCTGCTCGAACCCGGCGACGGCCCGGCGCTCGTGTTCGACATCGGCGGCGGCTCGACCGAGCTGGTCCTGATCGATTCGCGGTCGCCGGTGCCACGCGTGCTCGACTGGCACAGCGCGCCCTGGGGCGTGGTGTCGCTTACCGAGGCGGTGGGGCTCGCCGACGGCGCCGAACGCGGCGCGGCGATCTATGCCGAAATGCGCGCGCGCGTCGCCGCCAGCTTCGCACCCTTTGCCGCGCGGCTGCGGCCGCCGCGGGGAACGCCGCGGCTGCTCGGCACCAGCGGCACCGTCACCACGCTTGCCAGCGTCCATCTCGGCCTGCCGGCCTATGACCGTTCGGCGATCGACGGCCTCATCATTCCCACCGCCGCCATGCGCGCAGTCAGCCAGCGGCTGTCCGGGCTCAGCATGGCCGAACGCAGCCAGGTGCCCTGTATCGGTTCGGAACGCGCCGATCTGGTGGTGGCGGGCTGCGCAATTCTGGAGACGATCTTGGATCTTTGGCCCGCCGAACGGCTCGGCATCGCCGACCGCGGTATTCGTGAAGGCATTTTGCGCCGCCTCATCAGTGGGAACACGCTGTGAGCCGCGGCGGCGGGGGCGGCCATGTCCGCGTGCGGACCGCGCGCGGGCGCACCGCACAATCGACGCGCTGGCTCGAACGCCAGCTCAACGACCCCTATGTGCGTCGCGCCAAGGCCGAGGGCTATCGCAGCCGCGCGGCGTACAAGCTGATCGAGCTTGACGAGAAGTTCGGCTTCCTACGCGGCAAGAAGCGCATCGTCGATCTGGGCATCGCGCCCGGCGGCTGGACGCAGGTGGTCCGGCGGCGGCTGCCGCAGGCGGCGGTGGTGGGCATCGACCTGCTGCCCGTCGATCCGATCGAGGGTGCGGTGATCCTCCAGATGGATTTCATGGACGATGCCGCGCCCGACCGGCTGATCGAATCGCTCGGCGGCGCGCCCGACCTGATCGTGTCGGACATGGCGGCGAACACGGTCGGCCATCCGCAGACCGATGCGCTGCGCACGATGGCGCTGGTCGAAACCGCGCTCGATTTCGCGGTGCGCACGCTCGTTCCCGGCGGCGATTTCGTCGCCAAGGTGTTCGCGGGCGGTGCCGATTCGACGCTGGTCGCCGAAATGAAGCGCAACTTCGCGACGGTGAAGCATGCCAAGCCGCCCGCCAGCCGCAAGGGCTCGGTCGAATGGTATGTCGTGGCACAGGGGTTCAAAGGCCGCGCCGAACCGTCGCCGGACGTGCCGGGCGAAACCGGCTGATCCTGTCCCACCCGCAGCCAAGCGGGGGGTTGATCCGGGGCTTGCGCAGCCGGTACGGGCAGGGCGAACGCCGCGCCATCACGGCGGGCCGGGGCATGGCCGCAACCGCGCCGCGCCGGCGGGCCATCATCGTTTCCCGCGCGGGGCCGGGAAGGACGGAGGAACAGTGAGTAGCGATCTCGATCAACTGCGCAGCGATCTTCTCGCCGCGATCGACGCCGCCGGGGCGCTCGACGCGCTCGAGGCGGTGCGCGTCCAGGCGCTCGGCAAGCAGGGGGCGATCACCGGCCTGCTCAAGACGCTGGGCGGCATGAGCGCCGACGAGCGCCAGGTGCAGGGGCCGCGCATCCACGGGCTGCGCGAGGCGGTGACCGAGGCGCTGGCCGCGCGCAAGGCGGCGCTCGAACAGGCCGCGCTCGACGCGCGCCTCGCCAGCGAGACGCTCGACATGACGCTGCCGGTCGACGGCGTCGCGCCCGGCTCGGTTCACCCCGTTTCCCAGGTGATGGACGAGCTGGCCGAGATCTTCGTCGATCTGGGCTTCACCGTCGCCTCCGGCCCCGAGGTCGAGGACGACTGGCACAATTTCACCGCGCTCAACATTCCGGAGACGCATCCGGCGCGCGCGATGCACGACACCTTTTATATCGCCGGCGAGCATGAGCGCCCGATGGTGCTGCGCACGCATACCTCGCCGGTGCAGATCCGCACGATGACGAGCCAGAAGCCGCCGATCCGCATCATCGCGCCGGGCCGCGTCTATCGTTCGGATTCGGACGCGACGCACACGCCGATGTTCCACCAGATCGAAGGTCTGGTGATCGACAAGGGCATCACGCTCGGCCACCTGAAATGGACGCTGGAGACCTTCCTCAAGGCGTTCTTCGAGCGCGACGATATCGTGCTGCGCCTGCGCCCCAGCTATTTCCCCTTCACCGAGCCTTCGGCCGAAGTCGATGTCGGCTTCACCTGGAAGGACGGCAAGCGCGTGATCGGCGGCAGCGGCGACGCGCCCGGCGGCGGCTGGATGGAAGTGCTGGGCAGCGGCATGGTGCACCGGCGGGTGATCGAGGCCTGCGGGCTCGATCCCGAGGAATGGCAGGGCTTCGCCTTCGGCACCGGCGTCGACCGGCTGGCGATGCTCAAATATGGGATGGACGACTTGCGCGCCTTCTTCGACGGCGATCTGCGCTGGCTCAGGCATTACGGCTTCTCGGCGCTCGACGTACCCACGCTGAGCGGGGGAGTTGGCGCATGAAGTTCACCCTCTCTTGGCTCAAGGAGCATCTGGACACCCAGGCGTCGCTCACCGAGATCCTCGAGGCGCTGACGCATGTCGGCCTCGAGGTTGAAGGCGTCGAGAACCCCGCCGAACGGCTGAAGGGCTTCCGCGTCGCCCGCGTGCTCACCGCCGAGCGTCACCCGCAGGCGGACAAGCTGCAGGTGCTCAGCGTCGATTTCGGCGAGGGGCCGTTGCAGGTCGTCTGCGGCGCGCCGAACGCGCGTGCCGGGCTGGTCGGCGTGCTGGGGCTTCCCGGCGCGGTGGTGCCGGCCAACGGCATGACGCTCAAGGTCGCGGCGGTGCGCGGCATCGAATCGAACGGCATGATGTGCTCGACCCGCGAGCTGGAGCTCGGCGAGGACCATGACGGCATCATCGAGCTGCCCGAGGACGCGCCGGTCGGCACCGCCTTCGCGGACTATGCGGGGCTCGACGATCCGGTGATCGACGTGTCGATCACGCCCAACCGCCAGGACTGCATGGGCGTGCGCGGCATTGCGCGGGATCTCGCCGCGGCGGGCCTCGGCACGCTCAAGCCGCTCGACGCGGTGGTGGCCGGCCTTCCCGTCCTCAACCCGCAGGGCGCGGGCCCGGACGTGCGCACCGAGGATGCGGCCGGCTGCCCGGCCTTTTACGGCCAGATCGTGCGCGGCGTGAAGAACGGCCCCTCGCCGGACTGGCTCCAGCAGCGCCTCAAGGCAGTGGGGCAGAAGCCCATCTCGGCGCTGGTCGACATCACCAACTTCGTGATGTTCGGGCTCGGCCGCCCGCTCCACGTCTACGACATGGCGAAGCTCTCGGGCGGGCTGGTCGCGCGCAAGGCGAAGGACGGCGAGACCGTGCTCGCGCTGAACGGCAAGACCTACAGCCTCACCGACTCGATGACCGTGATCGCCGACGATACGGCGGTGCACGACATCGGCGGCATCATGGGCGGCGAGCATTCGGGCTGTTCGGACGACACCACCGACGTGCTGATCGAATGCGCCTATTTCGATCCCGAGCATATCGCCCGCACCGGCCAGAAGCTGCTGCTGACCAGCGATGCGCGCACCCGCTTCGAGCGTGGCGTCGATCCAGAATTCCTCGACGAGGGGCTTGCGATCGCCACCCGGCTGGTGCTGGCGCTGTGCGGCGGCACGCCGAGCGAAGTCACCCGCAGCGGCACCCCGCCCAGGGTCGGCGCGGTCGTCGGCTATGATCCGGCGCTAGCGGAGACGCTCGGCGGCCTCGCCGTCGCGGCGGACCGTCAGCGTGCGATCCTCGAAGGGCTCGGCTTCGCGGTCGACGCCGACTGGAACGTCACCGCGCCGAGCTGGCGCCGCGACGTCGACGGCTCGGCCGACATCGTCGAGGAAGTGATCCGCATCGCCGGCATCGACAACGTGCCGTCGGTCCCGCTGCCGCGCACCCCCGGTGTCGCGACGCCCACCGCCACGCCCGAGCAGAAGCTCGAGCGCCGTATGCGCCGCACCGCCGCCGCGCGCGGGCTGAACGAAGCGATCACCTGGAGCTTCCTCCCCGAAGCCCAGGCGGCGGTGTTCGGCGGCGGCGCCTGGACGCTCGCCAATCCGATCAGCGAGGACATGAAGGTCATGCGCCCCTCGCTGCTGCCCGGACTGCTGGCCGCGGCGGAGCGCAACCTCAAGCGCGGCGCCACCAGCGTCCGCCTGTTCGAGGTCGGTCGTCGCTATCTGGCGGACAAGGAGCGGCTGACGCTCGGCGTCGTGCTCGCGGGCTTCAAGGCCCCGCGCGGCTGGCAGGCCGGCAAGGCCCAGCCCTTCACCGCGTTCGACGCCAAGGCCGAGGCGCTGGCGCTGCTCGAGGCCGCGGGCGCCCCGGTCGCCAATCTCCAGGTGATGGGCGAGGCGGGCGCCGCCTATCATCCCGGCCAGTCGGCGACGCTGCGCCTCGGGCCGAAGAACGTCCTTGCCGGCTTCGGCATGGTCCACCCCTCGGTGCTCAAGGCGTTCGACCTCGACGGCGCGGTCGCGGCGGTGGAGCTCTATCTCGACGCGCTGCCCGCGAAGAAGGCGACCGGCTTCACCCGCCCCGCCTTCACCCCCCCGGCGCTGCAGGCGGTGACGCGCGACTTCGCGTTCCTCGTCCCCGCCGCGTTGCCGGCGGGCGACCTGGTGCGCATCGTCAAGGGCGCGGACAAGGGCGCGATCGTCGATGCCCGGCTGTTCGACGTCTTCACCGGCGCGGGCGTGCCCGAGGGGCAGAAGAGCCTCGCGGTCGAAGTCACGCTGCAGCCGGGTGAAAAAAGCTTCACCGACGCCGATCTCAAGGCCGTCGCCGACAAGGTCGTCGCCGCCGCCGCCAAGCTCGGCGCCACGCTGCGCGGCTGAGGCGTTCCGCGCACCGTCGTCCCGCTTCGGGGGCGGCGGTGCGGCGCCCTGCCGTCCGATCCGCAAAGGAGTCCGCGTCCCATGCCCACCGTTCTCATCACCGGCGCCACCGCCGGGATCGGCGAAGCCGCCGTCCGTGCCTTTGCCGATGCCGGCTGGCACGTCGTCGCCACCGGCCGCCGGGCCGACCGGCTGGCGCGCCTTGCCGGTGAGCGCGTCCACACGCTCGCCTTCGACATCCGCGACGAGGCCGCGCGCGACGCCGCGCTCGCCACGCTCCCCGCGCCGTTCGCGGCGATCGACCTGCTCATCAACAATGCCGGCCTCGCGCGCGGCACCGAGCCGGCCCAGGCGAGCAGCCTCGAAAACTGGAAGACGATGATCGACACCAACGTCACCGCGCTGGTCTCGATCACGCACCGGCTGCTGCCGATGCTGATCGAACGGCGCGGCGCGATCATCAACCTGTCGTCGGTCGCCGCCACCTATCCCTATCCCGGCGGCAACACCTATGGCGCGACCAAGGCGTTCGTCCGCCAGTTCAGCCTCAACCTGCGCGCCGACCTGCTCGGCACCGGCGTCCGCGTCACCTCGATCGAGCCGGGGATGGTCGAGACCGAGTTCACGCTCGTCCGCACCGGCAGCCAGGCGGCGTCGGATCAGCTCTATGCCGGCGTCAACCCGATGACGGCGGACGACATCGCCGACACGCTGCTCTGGGTCGCGACGCTGCCGCCGCACCTCAACATCAACACGCTCGAACTCATGCCGGTGAACCAGGCGTTCAACGGTTTCGCGGTCCACCGCGAAGGCTGATCGGCCCGGACGGGGCGTCGCGACGGCAAGGCGCGCCCCGCCCCGGCAAAGATAAGCCTTGGTAAATCCGCCGATTTCGCAATACTCCTCGCCGCGGGACCGCCGGGCTCCGCGCAACACGCGAAACAGCGTGGGGGAGAGGGGATGGGCGGCTGCGTGTGGACGATCGGGGCGGCGCTCGCCGCGACGGGGGTGCCCCCGGCCGCGATGGCGCAGTCGACGCCGCCCGCACCCGCGCCC
>JAFABD010000214.1 GCA_023426225.1 Pseudomonadota bacterium
GGATCGCCCGCGGCATCGGGCGGGACGGTCGAAAGCAGATGGGTCGCCCGCGCGAGCGCGGCCGCGACGGCGGGGCTGTCGTCGAGCACGAGCGTGGCGTCGCGCCCGTCGCGCGTCACCGCCGTCACCTGTCCCCCGCGCGCGACGACGGCGGCGGCGATCCGCGCGCCGCAATAACCCGGCCCGAACAGGAGCAGGCGGACCGCCGACAGCGTCGTGCGGTCGCCCGCCCCGGCCGGGGCACGATCAGCGGGCGACAGGGCCGCCAAAGAAGGTGCCGAAGAAATCACCCTTGTTCCACACCGGCCGCTGATCGGCGTCGGCGATCGCGCGGGCGATGCGATAGTTGACGTCGACGAAGCGCACGCCCGATTCCCAGTCGATGCCGGGTTCCTGCGCGACCTCGTCCGAGGCCTGGTGATAATGTTCCTTCATGAAGCGTTCGGTCGCTTCCTTGCCCGGCCCGGCCTGACCCGGCCACAGGAACACCGAGGGGATGCCCTGCTGGACGAAGCGATAATGGTCCGAACGCACGAACAGCCCCTCTTCGGGCATCGGATCGGGCGAGATGGTGACGCCGATTTCGGCCGCCGCCTTCTGCACGATCGGACCGAGCGTCGAGCGCGGCGCGCCGAACACGACGATGTCCGAGAACTTGTAGGTGATGATCGGCATGTCGAGATTGACGTCGGCGACGAGGTTCGCCTTGGGCAGCGTGGGATTGTTCGCGAAATAATCGGCGCCCACGAGGCCCTTTTCCTCGGCGGTGACGGCAAGGAAAAGCACCGAGCGGCGCGGCGCCTTGCCCGACGCCTTGAACCGCTTGGCCTCCTCGATCAGCGAGGCGACGCCGACCGCATTGTCCATCGCGCCGTTGTAGATGGTGTCGCCCTTCCGATCGGGACGACCGACGCCGACATGGTCGAGATGCGCGGTGAGCACCACGACCTCGTCCTTGAGCTTGGGGTCGCTGCCCGGCAGCAGGCCCGCGACATTGTAGCTGGTGAGCGGCTTCGACGTCGTCTTGAGCGACACGGTGAGCGTGCCCGGAAGCTGGACCGGCTTGAAGGTGGCGCCGTCGACCTCCGCCGCCTTGCGGATCGCATCCCACGCGCCGGGGGTGCCGGCGAAGAGCTTGGCCGCGCCCGCCATGCTGAGCGCGCCGAGGCCGGGCGTCGCCGGGGTGGGGATGTGGCCCACGCCGCTCGCGTCGGCCCAGGTCACGCGCGGGCGATCCCAGAAGCTGGCCGCCATCGCGAAGGGGCGGTTGCGCGCGGTGATCGGCGATTCGAGCGTGATATAGCCGACCGCGCCCTTCTTCATCGCGATTTCGGCCTTAGACGCGGGGCTGCCGAAATGCGCGCGCTCCTCGCCCGGGAAGCTGCTGGGCGCGCCGCCGAAAAAGGCGACGATCTTACCCTTCACATCGGCGCCCTTATAGTCGTCGCGGCCCACGCCGACGATGCCGTAGCCGACGAAGACGACGGGCGCGGTGAGCGTGAAGCTGGGGCTGGCGGGAACCGCGCCGGGGACGAAATCCTGGCCGAAGGCGAGCGCGACCGGATCGCTGCCCTTGCGCGAGACGACCATGCTGCCCTTGTCCGCGGCGTTGTAGGCGACGAGCGGCACCTTTTGCAGATAGCCGCCGGCATCGCCCGCCGGGCGCAGCCCCTGGGCATAGAATTGCGACGCCACATATTGCGCGGCGATGTCATATTCGTTCGAGCCCGCGTCGCGGCCGCGCATCGGATCGGAGGCGAGGAACATCACATGGCTCTTCATCGCCGCCTGATCCTCGGGCAGCGGCGCGGTGATGATCGCGTTCTTTTCCGCCGCGGACATGCCCGTCGCGGCGGGGGCCGGTGCGGGCGCCGGCGTCGGCGCCGTCTGGGCGGTGGCGGCGGACGCGGCAATGGCGGCGATCGCCAGCGGCGCGGTCAATCGGAACATGCAACCCCTCTTCCTGAAAACCTGTGACCGGCGTATCGGTAGCATCACACACCGCCGGCGCAACGACAGAAATGGTTCGGGCGAGAATGGGATGGCGGGCGGCGCCCATGGCCCTATATCCTGTCGCATGATGGCAGACGCACCGAATGCAACCGCGACGCCGCGCGTGACGCGCCGCGACGATTACCGGCAGCCCGACTGGCTGGTCCCCGAAATCACGCTCGATTTCGCGCTCGATCCCGCCGCGACGCGCGTGCGCGCGGTGCTGGAGGTCGTGCGCAACGGCGCGCACGACCGGCCGTTGCGGCTCGACGGCGACGGGCTGACGCCGGTGCGCGTGGCCGTCGACGGCGATGCGGGCGCGCGCCGGTCGATCGAGGACGGCAACCTGATCGTGCCGCTGGCCGGTGAACGCCACCGGATCGAGACCGAGGTGGTGATCGCACCCGAACGCAACACGCAGTTGCAGGGCCTCTATGCGTCGGGCGGGATCCTGTGCACGCAGTGCGAGGCCGAGGGGTTCCGGCGCATCACCTTCTTCCCCGACCGGCCCGACGTGCTGTCGCGGTACAAGGTGCGGATGACGGCGGACAAGGCACGCTTTCCCGTGCTGCTCGCCAATGGCGACCCGGTGGGCGAGGGCGTGCTGGACGACGGCCGCCACTGGGCCGAATGGCACGATCCGTTCCCCAAGCCGAGCTATCTGTTCGCGCTGGTGGCGGGCGACCTGGTCGCCAATCGCGGCAGCTTCACCACGCGGTCGGGACGCGAGGTGGCGCTGGGCATCTGGGTCCGCCAGCCCGACATCGCCAAGACCGGCCATGCGCTCGAGGCGCTGAAGCTGAGCATGGCGTGGGACGAGCGCGTCTATGGCCGCGAATACGACCTGGACGTGTTCAACATCGTCGCGGTCGACGACTTCAACTTCGGCGCGATGGAGAACAAGGGGCTGAACGTCTTCAACAGCCGCTATATCCTGGCCGATCCCGACACCGCGACCGATTACGACTATGACGCGATCGCCGCCGTGGTCGCGCACGAATATTTCCACAACTGGTCGGGCAACCGCGTGACGTGCCGCGACTGGTTCCAGCTCAGCCTGAAGGAAGGCTTCACCGTCTTTCGCGACCAGAGCTTCTCGGCCGACCAGGGATCGCCCGCAGTCAAGCGGATCGAGGATGTGCGGTCGCTGCGCGCGAGCCAGTTTCCCGAGGATTCGGGACCGCTCGCCCACCCGGTGCGGCCCGAGGAATATATCGAGATCTCGAACTTCTACACCGCCACCATCTACAACAAGGGCGCCGAGCTGATCCGGATGATGCGCACCATCCTGGGCCCCGACCGGTTCCGCGCGGCGACCGACCTGTATTTCGACCGGTTCGACGGCACGGCGGCGACGTGCGAGGATTTCGTTGCGTGCATGGAAGAGGCCGGCGGCGTCGACCTGGGCCAGTTCCGGCTGTGGTACAGCCAGGCCGGGACGCCGCGCGTGCGGGCGGCGCTCCACCACCAGGACGGGCGCGCGGTGCTCGACCTGACGCAGACGGTGCCGCCGACGCCCGGCCAGCCGGTGAAGGCGCCGATGGTGCTGCCGCTGAAGCTGCGCCTGTTCGGCGGGACGAGCGGACGGCCGCTGACCGAGGAACGGCTGGTGCTGCTCAACGAGCCGACGCAGCAGATCGTGTTCGACGCGATCGACGAGGCGCCGGTGCTTTCGATCAACCGCGGCTTTTCGGCGCCGGTGATCGTCGAGACCAACCGCAACGCGGCCGACCTGGCATTCCTTTCGGCGCACGACGACGATCCGTTCGCGCGCTATGAGGCGATGCAGCAGCTGATGCTCGACACGCTCGTCACCGCGGTGCGCGAGGGCAAGGCCGACCATGGGCCGGTGATCGAGGCGGTGCGCAACACGCTGGCCGACCCCGCGCTCGACCGTGCCTTTGTCGGCGAGGCGGTGCTGCTGCCCTCCGACAGCTTCATCGGCGACCAGATGGCGGTGGTGGAACCCGAGGCGATTTTCCGTGCGCGCGAGGCGCTGCGCGCCGAACTGGGCCGCGCGCTGATCGCCGAATGGCGCGAAACGCATGACGCGTTGCGCCAGAACCGGTTCGAGACCTCGCCCGCGGCCAAGGGCGCGCGGCGGCTGCGCAACGTCGCTTTGGGCTATATCGCGGCGAGCGGCGCGGCCGATGCGCCCGCGCTTGCCTATGCCCAGTTCGAGGCGGCGGACAACATGACCGACCGGCAGGGTGCGCTGAGCACGCTGGTGAGCGGCGATTCGCCGGAACGGGCAGAAGCGCTGGCCGCGTTCTATGCGCGCTATGCCGGCAATGCGCTGGTGATCGACAAATGGTTCCAGACGCAGGCGCTGTCGCCGCGCGACGACACGGTCGAGGCCGTCGCGGCGCTGGCGCGGCACCCCGACTTCACGCTGGCCAACCCCAACCGCGCGCGCGCGCTGATCGGCGCGTTCAGCGTCAACCAGCGCGCCTTCCACCACGAATCGGGCCGCGGCTATCGCTTCGTCGCGGACCAGCTGATCGCGCTGGACCGGTTGAACCCGCAAACCGCGGCGAAGCTGGTGCCGCCGCTGGGGCGGTGGAAGCGTTTCGGCGCCGATCGCGCCGCGCGGATGCGTGCCGAGCTCGAACGGATCGTCGCGACGCCGGGGCTGAGCAAAGACACCTATGAACAGGCGACCAAGTCGCTGGAAGGATGAGCAAGCCCCCTCCCGCCGCACCGACGGCGGGAGGGCGGACGCTCAGGCCATGACGTTGCGGCCGCGCAGCACCGTGGCGGTGTGGCCGATGCTGGCGCGGGTCGAACGCTGGCGCACCGTATCGACGAAGATCCAGTCGTTGGTCGCGCGATCGGGCGTGAGCGTGAGCGCCATGTAGCCGCGACGGCTGGTGTCGCACCATTTGAGCTCGGGGTTGGCGGCGACGAGCCCCGCGGCGACGACCTTCGGATCGGCCGCGGTCGCGCTTTCGAAGCCCGGCGAGGTGACGCTGTGGCCCGCAAACTCGACGCCCGCGGGGCGGCCGTCCTGCGCCAGGTCATAGGCCCAGGCATTGTGGCTGTCGCCGCAGATGACGAGCAGATTGGCCCCCATCGCCTGCGCCGATTTGAGGAAACGCGCGCGCGCCGCCGGGTAGCCGCCCCAGTTGTCATAGCCGAGCGGCAGGCCGAGCCGGCTGGCGGCGACGCCGGCCTCGACATATTGGCGCGCCCGCGACGAGGTATCGGCGGAAAGCCAGCTCGCCGCCTGTTCGGGCAGGCGGGTGTTGCCCATGATCGTGCCGAAGCCGACCACCTGCCAGCGCTGGCCGGTGCGCACCGAGGCCGCCATGGCATGTGCGAGCCAGTTTTCCTGTTCGGACCCCAGCATCGAGGCGGCGGGATCCTGCCACGCGCCGTCGCGGAACGCCGCGAGCGCGCGGGCCGGATCGGCTTCCTTGAACAGCGGCGCGATGTCGGGCTGCTGCGTGCGGCCGAGCAGTCGCGATTCGGTGCGGAAGAAGGTCGCGAGGTTGCCGATCGCATAGGTGCCCCAGGGCGATTCGGAGACGGGCATCCATTCGCGGAACACCTGCATCGCCGCCGCCTTGCGCGCCGACCAGTCGCCCTCGTCGGCGTCGTGGTTCTCGGCACCGCCTTCCCAGCTGTCGTTCGCGCTTTCGTGATCGTCCCACTGGACGAGCATCGGCTTGAGCCGGTGGAGCTCCTGGAGATCGGGGTCGCTGCGATAGCTGGCATAGCGCAGGCGATAGTCGGCGAGGTGGATCATCTCGCCCGCGGGTTCGGGCCAGCGTCCGTCCACCGCCCCGTCCTTGGGCGCGTAGCCGCCGCGCTTGTACTCGTAGAGATAGTCGCCGAGATGGATCCACAGGTCGATATCGTCGCGCTGCGCCGCATGGGCATAGGCGTTGAAATAGCCGAAGGGCAGGTTCGAGCAGGAGAAGACGGCGATGCCGAAGCGGCGCGTGTCGCCTTCGGGCAGCGTCATCGTGCGGCCGATCGGCGAAATCGTGCCGTCGGGCGCAATGAAGCGGTAGAAATAGCGCCGGCCGGGCGCGAGACCCGCGACGGTCACCTTGACCGTGTGGTCGCGCCAGGGTCCGGTGATGACCTGGCCGCCGCCGACGACGCGCGCGAAATCCTGGGTTTCCGACAATTCGGCGCGAACATGCGCGGCGCCGCCATCGGCGGGGACATAGCGCGTCCAGACCAGCACCGAATCGGCCGCGGGCTCACCGCTTGCCACCGAATGGGTGAAGCCGCGCGCGGCCGACTGGGCGAGCGCAAAGCCGGGGATGGCAAGCGCACCGAGCCCGAAGCTGCCGGTGAGCAGCAGTGAACGACGATCGATCTGGGTGGTCATGGGGCGTCCCTCTGATTTTGTGACGGCCTGTTGCCGCGCGTAGATGTCGCCCCCGTGACAAGCGCCGCCGGCTCGGCTAATTCCGACCCGACGGGGGCACAAATGCAGGTTTCACTTCCTATGTGCTCAGACTATCGGCCGGACGATCACGCCCGGCATCCATGCGCTCGCTGATGCCGGTCGAGACGCTGGCAACCACGCGCGCAGCGACGCGCATTCCGGACCGGGCGCTTGCCCTTCCCATCTGGCTGGCCCTGCTCGTGACCGCGATCGCGGCGCGCGCGCTGACCTTTGGCGATCCGCTCGTCCATGTCGACGAGCAATTCTATTTCGTCACCGCCCAGCGGATGCTCGACGGCGCGCTGCCGTTCGTCGACATCTGGGACCGCAAGCCGATCGGGCTGTTCCTGATCTATCTCCCCGCCGCCGCGCTGGGCGTGCCGACGGGCATCTGGGCCTATCAGATGATGGCGCTGGCAAGCGTGGTGCTGACGGCGATGCTGATCCATCGCATGGCCTGCCGCGCCGGATGGGAGGCGGGTGCGCTGCCGGCCGCGATGCTCTACATCGTGGCGCTCAACCTTGCCGACGGCCAGGGCGGACAGTCGCCCGTCTTCTACAACCTGCTGACCGCCGCGGCCTTTGCGCTGGTGCTGCCCGACACGCCGGCCGCCGACAACGAGACGGTGCGGCGGATCAAGGCGGCGGTCGCGATGCTGCTGTTCGCGATCGGGCTGCAGATCAAATACACGGTGCTGTTCGAGGGCGTGTTCCTGGGGCTGTGGCTGTTGTGGCGCGAACTGCGGCTGGGCGTCGCGCTGCCGCGTGTGCTGGGACTGGGCAGCGTGCTGGCGGGCGTCGCGCTGAGCCCGACGCTGATCGCCGGACTCAGCTATGCCGCGATGGGGCATGGCGACGCCTGGTTCTATGCCAATTTCGGATCGATCCTCGACCGGCGCAGCGACCCGCCGATCGAACTGATCGGCGGGCTGCTGGAGGTGCTGCTGTACCTTGCGCCGTTGCTGATCGTGAGCGGGCTTTCCTATCGGGTAACGCGCGCGGACAATGCGGTGCCGCCGGTGCGCACCCTGCTGTTCGGGTGGCTGATCGCCGCGTGCGCGGGGCTGATCGCGTTCGGCGGCTATTTCACCCATTATGCGTTGCCGGTGATGCTGCCCGCGGCGCTCTGCTGCGCGGGCTATTTCGGGATGGGGACGCAGGGCCGGCGCACGGCGGTGGCGCTGCTGGCGCTGATCGGCGTGATCGGCACCGCGATGGTGTGGCAGAAGCAGCGCGGACGCGGCAGTGCCGCCGAGATCGAAGCGCTGGCACATGCGATCGGCCAGGGGCGCGAGTGCATGTTCGTCTATTCGGGCGATGCGATGCTGTACGGCTATACCGGCCGCTGCGGCGTGAGCCGCTGGCTCTATCCCAGCCACCTGACGCGCACGCGCGAGGACGGCGCGATCGGCGTCGACCAGATGGCCGAGATCGACCGGGTATTTGCCCGCGCCCCCCGTTTCGTCGTGATGCAGCCGCGTTTCATCGGCGAGCGCGCCGAAATCCGCGCGCGCACATTCGCTCAACTGCGCGCGGGCCGTTATCGCCTGAAGGGGCAGTATCGCGTGGGCGACCGGATGATCGACCTCTATGAGCGTCAGGCGATGCCCGCGACCCGCGCCAGCGCAGGCTCGGGCGCACGTGCGGGTGCCGGCGCCGTGCCCCCGGCGCGCGGCGCAGACGCCGCCGCCGTCGGGCGTGCCGACACCGCCGCCCGGCGCCGCGCGAGCAGCATCGCATAATGCGCGGTCAGTTCGCGGGCATGGTCGCGATCTGACCGGACCGATGCCGCCGCCTGCCGTGCGGCGGCGCGCAGCGTCGCGGGATCGCGGGCGACGAGCCGACAGATCGCCGCTGCCGCTGCCCGGCCGTCGCGCGCCGCATAGGTTTCGGCAAAGGCGGGCCGCGCAATCTCGGCAAAGCCACCCTCGTCAGGCCCGATCAGCGGAACGCCCGATGCCAGCGCCTCGGCCGCGACGAGCCCGAAGGGTTCGGCATCCGAACCATGGATCAGCGCGTCGCAGCTTGCCATCACCCGCGAAAGCCGCGCGCGGTCATAGACGGGGCGGAAGATACGGATGTGCGGGCTCCCCGCGATCCGCGCCTCGAGCCGCCGACGCTCGACGCCGTCGCCGATGAGGATCAGGCCCACCGGCACCTCCGTCGCGGCGCGCTCGACGGCGTCGATCACCATCGGCCAGCGCTTTTCCTTGTGGTGCCGGCCCAAGCCGAGCAGCAGATGCGCGCTGGGCGGCAGGCCGCATTCGGCGAGCAGCGCGGCGCGCAATGCCTCGTCGCGCAGATCGGGGGAGAACCATTCGCGCTCGATGCCGAGCGGCATCACCGCGTCGACCCGCAGCCCGCGCCGGGTGAAGCGCCGCTCGAGCGCCGGACCGTTGGTGACGAAGCCGTCATAATGCGACAGGAAGCGCGCCATGTAGCGCGTGTACCAGGCGAAGGCGCGTTCGACCTGAAGCGGCGTCGCGACGCGTTCGAGCCAGCGTTGCGGATAGGCGCCGATATTGTCGTTGTGGGCAAAGAAGATCTTGAGCGCGTCGCCACGCCAGCGCGCCACGGTCCATGCCGGGAGCCAGGGCGAACTGGTTTCGACGATGTCGGGTGCGAGCCGGTCGAGTTCGGCCCAGACGGGTTCGTCGCGAACGAAGATCCGATAGGCCGGATCGAGCACGAGCGGCGGCGCCTTGACCCAGTGGATCCGTCCGCCGCCCGGGCGATGCTCGACCCGCGTCTCGCGGCCCGGGGCGACGACGATGAGTTCGTGCCCCAGTTCGGCCATAAGGGCCATTTTACGATCGAGATAGGTGCGAACGCCGCCGCCGGTGGGAGAATAATATTCGTTGACGTCGACGATGCGCATCCATGGCCCTCACTCGAGCGGGCCGAACCCTCCCAGCCCGCGAAGATACTGGGCCCGAACGTTCACGACCGTCACACCGTTCCCGACATGAACAAGCGCCTGCCGCAGCTTGGGACGGCTGCGGCCCAGCCGCTGGTTGCTGGGGAAGCCGGCGCCGTCCTGCCAGAAGTTGAACTTGTTCTTGTGATCGCGGTCGTGCGTGAAGAGGATCGCGAACGTGCCCGGGTGCGGCACGCGGATGCACATCGCGACCGGCCCCGACCCGCCGGGCGTTTCGGCCCAGATCCGGCGGAAGGTCTTGCCCTCGCGGACGAGGTCATGGTCGTCCTTGAGGAAATCCTCCTCGGTCGCGGGATAGAGTTCGAGCTTCAGACGGCCGCTGCGGTCCTTGAGCCCCGTCACGTTCACCTGGACCGCGGGACCGCGGCCGGAGGTGCAGGCGGACGCATCTTCACCCAGAACCTGGGCCTGGACCGTGACGGGGGTGGCAAGCGCCGCAAGCGCCAGCACGACCATCGTCGTTGGACGAATCATTGCTTCTTCCTCGTGATGAACGACTCAACGCCGAACAGGGCGATCAACACCACATGCGCCACCAAGCATAGCGCGGCGATGAACGCCATGAGTTCCGACAGCGCCTGGCCCGACCCGATCAGCATGATCGCGAAAGTGGCGAACACCACCTCCTTGTTGGGGACGAGCGGCAGGCGCGAGGCGAGCAGGCGTGCGGCGGCCAGGAACAGCCAGTCGCGCACGGCCACCTCGGGCAAGGCGAAATGCCAGGCGAGTGCGATGAACAACGATCCCGACAGGATGCGCAGGCAATGGACGCCGAACACCCACCACAGCGTCCCGCGCGGGAGCGAGAAAACGCGTTTCGAGAAGATCATGAACGGCACCGAGGTGCCGATGATGATCGCGACCGAGCCGATCGCCGCCTTTTGCTGACCCGGGGTCAGCAGGTTGATGCCGAGCGGGAGCGCGATCGCGACCAGCGCCAGCGTGATCGCGTTGCCCGCGATCGCCGACAGGATGGTGACGTCCTTGACCGCACCGAACGGCGCGGCGACCATCTGGGTCCGCTGCCGCGCCCAGGCGTAGAAATAGGCCTCGCCCGAATAGCCGACGAGCACCTCGTTCGCGATGCGCTTCTTGTGGAGCGCGACCATGCCGGCAAAGGGAATGCGCCACAGCCGCCGGAAAATGATGTAGTCGAAGGTCGGCGGGCCGAGATAGTAGAGCACGAACGCGATGTAGAAGAGCGGATTGGACGGCGTCGCCTTCCGGAGCGGCTCCAGCCCCGAACCGAGCAGTTCGTGCAGCAGCCCGGCCACCATCAGCAGCGTCACGCCCGCGCCGAGGAACATCGGCCAGCGCCGCTTGATCTTTTCAACAGGCTCGAGCCCCGCAAGATCGGGGGCGCTCGCCAACACGTCCTCGACGGCGCCTGCGCCCCTCGAAGCTTCTACAGCCTGTCCGTTCACTGATTCGTTATCCGCTGCCGCCACGCCATTCATCTATAGACTGTCCGCGTCTCGCTGTGCCCTCTGAGCGTCCGGCGCAGGCGCGGTGGCTGTCGTTGGCAGCAGATTGCGGTTTATTGCGGGGCCGATTTGGGCTTAAGAGTGGCAATCTGCAAGTCCGCAATGTTGTATCAGAGCCCCCCTTCCCCCCCGGCCGCGCATATTTTGACCTTTGCCGAGACGCTTGACGGCGGCGGGGTGGAGCGCGCGATGCTGCGCATGATCACCGGCTGGATCGAGGCCGGCCGTCGCGTCACGCTGGTCGCGGGCGACTGCAGCGGGCCGTTGTCGCGCGAGGTGCCGCCGGGAGTCGAACTCGTCGAGCTGGGATCGCGTGCGTATGTCGCGCTGTTCGCGCTGGCCGGGCATATCCGCCGACTCGCCCCCGACATCGTATTCTGTCCGGGCAACTATTACTCGCTGATCGCAGCGGTCGCGCGCTGGCGGCTGGGCGCGGCGTGCCCGCGGATGATCGCCAAGGTCTCGAACGCGCTGGTCCGGCCGGAGATGAATGCGGTGACGGCCTGGGGCTATCGCCGATGGCTGCGGATGCATCCCGGCTTTGTCGACATGCTGGTGGCGATGAGCCCGGCCATGGCCGAGGAAGCGGCGACGACGATGCGGATGCCGCGCGAGCGGATCTGTGTGATCCCCAATCCGCCGGCACGGCGCATTCCGGGCGTGGCGGGCGTCGCCCTGCCGCAGGGGAAATACCTGTTGGGCGTCGGACGGCTGGAGCCGCAGAAGCGCTGGGACCGGCTGATCGCCGCCCTGCCCCGGATCGCCGACCGAACGATCCCGCTGGTGATCCTGGGCGAAGGAAGCGCGCGCGCTGCGCTGGAAGCACAGGTGGCGGCGCTGGGCCTGGGCGGCCGCGTGACGATGCCCGGCCATGCGGGCGACCCGATCCCCGTGCTTGCCGGCGCCGCGGCGACGGTGCTCACCTCCGATTTCGAAGGCGTGCCGGGCGTGCTGCGCGAATCGCTGTCGCAGGGCACGCCGGTGATTTCGACCGAATCGAGCGTCGCGGTGCGCGAGATCATCCATGCGCCCGAACTGGGCAGCATCGTTCCGCGCGACGACGGCGACGCACTGGTTGCCGCCATCGATCACTGGCTGGCCCCCGGGCAACCGCGCCCCGCCCCCGTCCCCGACCCTGCCCGCGATTCGGTGGCGGATTATCTGGCGCTGTTCGACACGATCGCGGCGGCGCGTCAGCGGAGCCGATAACGCAGCCCGAGCCACAGCGTGCGCGGACTGGCCCGTTCGATCACCCCGGGGCCGCTGACCGCCGCCTCGACCCGCGCATCGGCAAGATTTTCGGCACGCGCCTCGACCGCCAGCCGCCCGGTGACGGGAAGCACAAGCACCGCGTCGAGCGTGAATGCGTCCGCCAGGCGACGGACATTCTGGTCATCCTCGAACTGCGGGCCAAGATACCGGGCGGTGATGCCGAGGTGACGGCCGTCGCGTTGCCAGGCGGCGGTCAGCGACGCCTGGTGCGCGGGCGTCTGGGCGGGGCGGAGGCCGTCGAGCGCGGCGGCCGCCCCGCGCGCCGACACGTGCGCGTCGGTCCAGGCCCAGCTTGCCGCGAGGCGCCACAGGCCGCGGTCCCATTCGGCATCGAGTTCGACGCCATGCGCGCGGATGGCGCGGAGATTCTGGCGCTGGCGATAGCTGCCCGCGGCCGAGACGAAGCCCACGCCCGCGAAATTGCCGGGACCGCGGGCGAGCGTGACGTTGGCGATCGCGTCGTCGAGCCGGTTCCAATAGCCGGTGGCTCGGAGGCTGAGCGCGGGTAGCGGGTGCCAGTCGAACCCCGCTTCGGCGCCCAGCAGCGTTTCGGGCGCGAGCGCGGCATTCGCCGCCGTCGCGTCGGCACCGGCGCGGAACGGGCGGTAAAGCTCGTTGAGCGTGGGCAGGCGCCAACCGCGATAGGCAGCCGCGCGCAGGGCAAGCGCGGGCGCAACCGCAACCGCGATCCCGCCGCGCCCCGTCGGCGCCCAGCCGTGGCGATCGGCAAAGCGCTGGTCGTTGATCGGCGCGCCCGGCTGGAGCGGCGCCTCGACGAGCCGCCCGTCGGCGATCCACCAGCGGTCGAGCCGGCCGCCCAGGCTGAGCGTCAAGGCCCCGCGGACCAGGCTGGCATCGGCGAAGGCGCCCAGCGTGGTGGCGGCACCGCCGGCAACGCGGCGGCGGGTGGGCGCGCCCGCGACATAGCTGTAAAGTTCGTGCGTCTCGCCGCTGACCCGGCGCCAGTCGCCCCCGAGACGAAGCGTCAACGCCGAACCCGCAGGCGACGACAATTCGATCCGGCCACCGGTGCCGGTGGCGGGAACGCTATATTGGTCGAGCGTCCTGGTCACGCTGGTGCGGGCGTCGTTGGCGCTGGCAAAGCCGGAGGCGAAGGCGCGCGATTGAAGATAGGCCAGCAGCGATGCGTTCCAGCGGCCGCGATGAACGAGGCGGAGACTGGCATCGGCCCCGTCGCTCGCGACGCGTGTGCCGGCCAGCCCGCGATCACGCCGGTCGCGAAAACCGGAAAGATTCGCCTGAAGCTCGGCATCGGCACCGATCGCCACGACGCCGCGCAGCGCCGCGCTCGCCTGGGCATAGGGCGCGGCGCGGTCGGCGGGGCCG
>JAFABD010000201.1 GCA_023426225.1 Pseudomonadota bacterium
GACGCTGACGGCGCCCAAGCGCTGCCGCTGACGCCGCGGGCGCGCGGCTCAGGCGGCGTCGCGGCGGGTCGCGCCGCGCAGGAACCAGACGAGATCGGTTTCGGGGAGCGCCTGGCAGAAGAGATAGCCCTGAAGCTCGTCGCAGCCCGCGCCGGCGAGGAAGCGCCACTGCGCCTTGGTTTCGACGCCCTCCGCCGTCACGCGCAGCCCCATGGCGTGGCCGAGCGTCACCACGGCGGTGACGATCGCGGCGGCATCGTCGGTCTCGTCGAGATTTTCGGTGAAGCTGCGGTCGATCTTGATCTTGTCGACCTCGAACTGCTGAAGATGGCTGAGGCTGGAATAGCCGGTGCCGAAATCGTCGAGCGCGACGCGGAAGCCGAGCGCGCGCAGTTCGGCGAGGCGGACCGAGGCGATCTCGGCATCCTCGATGAGCAGATTTTCGGTGATCTCGAACTCGATCTGCGCGGGGCGGCAGCCATGGCGCGCGACGATCGCCGCGACGCGCGGGGCGAAATCCGCATTGCGCATCTGCACCGGCGAGACGTTGACGGCGACGAACAGCTCGGGCCAGCGCGAGGCAAAGCCGCACGCCTGCTCGATCACCCAGTCGCCCAGCTCGCCGATCAGCCCGGCATCCTCGGCGATGCCGATGAAATGATCGGGGCCGAGCAGCCCGCGCACCGGATGCTCCCAGCGCACCAGCGCCTCGACGCCGACCGCGCGGCGGCCGGTGGTATCCATTTCGGGCTGGAAATGGACGCGGAGCTGGCGGCCGTCGGCGAGCGCCGAACGCAGCTCGTCCTCGGTCGCGCTGCGCAGCTTGACGTCGTCGTCCATCTCGGGCTCGAAATAGCGGCGGCAGTTCCGCCCCTCGCTCTTGGCGCGATAGAGCGCGAGATCGGCCTTGCGCAGCACCTCGGTCCGTTCGGTGCCCGTGTCGGGGATGATCGCGACCCCGATGCTGACGCCGACAAAGACACGGTTGCCCAGCAGGTCGAACGGATCGGTGACGGCCGCGCAGATGCGATCGCACACGGCGTCGACCTGATCGGTGGTGCCGACATCGTCGAGCAGCAGCACGAACTCGTCGCCGCCGAGCCGGGCAACGGTGTCATTCGCGCGCGCGATCACGCACAGCCGATGCGCGACCTCGCGGATCAGCGCGTCGCCCGCGGGATGGCCATAGGTGTCGTTGACCTGCTTGAACCGGTCGAGGTCGAGCGCGAGGATGGCGAAGCGCCGGCCGCGCCGCGCCCGCGCCAGCGCGCGGTCGAGGCGGTTTTCGAACAGCGCGCGGTTGGGAAGGCCGGTGAGCGCGTCGTGGAGCGCCATGTGATGCGCCTGCGCCTCGCTGGCCTGAAGCTGAAGCATCGCGTCGGCGAGCTGACGCCCCGACCGCCAGAGCGAGAGCGCAAGCCATGCGAGCCCGGTCACCATCGTCGCGAGCAGGCCGAGCGCGCCGGTGATGAGCACCGGATTGATCTCCCGCGCGGCCGAATGCGGCGTCCAGATGAAATAGCCGAGCCGGTGCCCGCCGCCATTGTCGAGCGGCACCGCCTTTTCGTCCCGGGCGAGACGCGGCAGCACCGAGAAGCGCAGCCCGTCGATCGCGTCCTGGCGCGCGATGCGGCCGAGATAGGCCTGATCGAGATACTGGACGGTGAGCAGGATGAAGGGGCGCGCCGGCCCGCCGCGCCGGCCGGGCTCGCCGACCGGCATCGCGCTGGCCGCGGCCGGACGCCCGCCGAGCAGCACGACGTCGCTTTCGTGCGCCGACAGCGCGTTGCCCGACGAATCGGCCTCGCCCCCCACGACGACCGGGGAACGCCGCGAATGGGCGTTGCCGGGGCCGGGCAAGCGCCCGCGGATGCCGTCGATCAGCGGCTGAAGCTGGGGCATCATCTGGAGGATCCAGCGCGGGTCGCGCTGCTTGCCCTCGATCGAGGCATAGACCGGACGATCGTCGCCGTTGAGGATCAGCGTCGCGTCATGCCCGAACATCGCGCGCATCCGGCGGCCGACATTGGCGTGCAGCCAGTGCTGATCGGGCGTGCTGCCGTGGAGCACCGCATCGAGCAGCGTCCATTGCGCGACCGACTGCTGCTGATAGGCGAGTTCGTCGATCGCGTTGTTGAGCGCGCGCCGCGTCGCCTCGACCTGGTGCTGCGCCGAAATGCGGTTGAACTGGTCGGCGGTCCAGAGCAGCCCGAACCAGCCGACACCGAGCGTGAGTGCGATCAGCGCGACGATGGGCAGGACGATCTGGCGGACATAGCGCATGCCGAAGCCGCGAAGCGGATCGGCCGCGAGCCGCCTGGTGATCTCCCCCTGCCTGGGCATATGTCCCAGCCCTTTCCTATTCCCACCGAGGCGCGTCGGCCGGCACCGTTCCGGTTCATGTCACATCCGTACCATTATAGGCGGTCGCGCGGCGGCGGTGGCACCGGCAGGCGCACGAAGATTGAGCCCGGCGCGCAATGGGTCCAAGAAGCCGCCAGCCGCGCGCGCCGCGCATCCCGAATCGCAACAGACGGACCCTGCATGTCTTCCCACGCCGAACGCCTCCACCAACTCCGCCAGCAGCTTGCCGCACAGGGGCTCGATGGTTTCGTCGTGCCGCTGACCGACGAGCATATGAGCGAATATGTCGGCGCCTATGCCCAGCGGCTTGCCTGGCTGACCGGATTCCAGGGGTCCGCAGGCAGCGCGGTGGTGCTGGCCGATCGCGCCGCGATCTTCGTCGACGGCCGTTACACGATCCAGGTGCGCCAGCAGGTCGACGGCACGCATTGGGACTATGTGGGCGTGCCCGCGACGAGCATCGCCGACTGGCTGGCGGCGCACGCCCCGGCGGGCGGGCGGATCGGTTACGATCCGTGGCTCCACACGCGCGGCTGGGTCGCCGATACGCGCGCGGCGCTGGCCGACAAGGGCGCGACGCTGATCGCCGTCGAGGCGAACCCGGTCGACGCGATCTGGCACGACCGCCCCGCCCCCTCGCCCGCCGCCCTGCAACCCTATGACGAGGCGCTGGCGGGCCGCAGCGCATCGGCCAAGCGCGCCGAGATCGGCGAATGGCTGCAGGCGCGCGGCGCCGACACGCTGGTGCTGTCGGCACTCGATTCGATCGCCTGGGCGTTCAACCTGCGCGGCAGCGACGTCGCGCACACGCCGGTCGCGCTCGCCTATGCGCTCGTCCATGGCGACGGCACCGCCGACCTGTTCGTCGCGCCCGAAAAAGTGACCGACGCGGTACGCCAGCAACTGGGCAACGCCGTGCGCATCCAGAACCGCGACGCCTTTGCCCCCGCGCTGGGGCAGTTGCAGGGCCGCCGCGTCGCCGCCGATCCCGAACGCGCGGTCGCGGCGATCTTTGACGCGCTGGAGGCGGGCGGCGCGCGCGTGCTGGCGGTGCGCGACCCGGTGGTGCTCGCCAAGGCGATCAAGAACCCCGCCGAGGTCGCCGGGCACAAGGCGGCGCAGGCGCGCGACGGCGCCGCACTGGTGCGCTTCCTGCGCTGGTTCGAGACCGAGGCGCCCAAGGGCGAACTGACCGAAATGCGGGCCGCGGACGAGCTGCGCCGGTTCCGCGAGGCGACGGGCAAGCTGATCGACCTGAGTTTCGACACGATTTCGGCGACCGGCCCCAACGCCGCCATCCCGCATTACAAGGTGACCGAGGAATCGAGCCTGCCGATCGCGCCGGGCCAGCTCTATCTGGTCGATTCGGGCGGCCAATATGCCGACGGCACCACCGACGTGACGCGGGTGATGCCCGTGGGCACGCCGAGCGCCGAGATGAAGGACCGCTTCACCCGCGTGCTGAAGGGGCATATCGGCATCGCCACCGCGATCTTTCCCGAAGGCACGACGGGCGCGCAGATCGACGCCTTTGCCCGTGCGCCCTTGTGGGAAATCGGGTGTGATTACGGCCATGGCACCGGGCACGGCGTCGGCGCCTATCTGTCGGTGCACGAGGGGCCGCAACGCATCGCCCAGCCCTTTTACCCCGGCGGGCAGGCACTGGAGCCGCTGCGCGCGGGCATGTTCCTGTCGAACGAGCCGGGTTATTACAAGGCCGGTGAATATGGCATCCGGATCGAGAATCTGGTCCATGCGGTCGATGCCGGAATCGCGGGCGCCGAGCAGCCGATGCTGCGGTTCGAGACGCTGACCTTTGCCCCGATCGAACGCACGCTGATCGACCGCGAGCTGCTGACCCCGCGCGAGCGCGCGTGGCTCGACGCCTATCACGCCGAGGTGCTGGCGCTGATCGGGCCGCAGCTCGACGCCGAGACGCAGGCATGGCTGGCTGACAAGTGCCGGCCGATCTGAACCGCGGCACGGCCGCCTGAGGAGCCCGCCCGACCAGGGAGCACGACCATGGCCTCGCTGACCGAATATCCCGTCCATCTGGGGCAAGGCGCGCGCGCCGAGCCCCAGCCGCGGTTCACCGGCATGGAATGGTATGCCGATTATGTCCGGCGCACCGCCACCGACGGGCCGGAGGGGCGGCTGGTGAGCCTGCACCGCTTCGACACGCCATGGGACAGCTGGGAAATGCACCCGCTGGGCGACGAGCTGGTGGTGTGCACCGCCGGGCGGATCACGCTGATCCAGGCGGGCGAGGACGGCGGCGAGACGCGCCAGACGCTCGCGGCGGGCGATTATGCGATCAATCCGCCGGGATGCTGGCACACCGCCGACATCGCCCCCGGCGAGTCGGCAAGCGTGCTGTTTCTCACGGCCGGTCTGGGGACGCAGCACCGTCCGCGTTGACGGCGGCGGCGGGATCATCGGCCGCGTCGGCGGCGGCGGTTTCCGCCGCGGCGCGCGCCTGGGCCTTGCGCCGGCGCAGATTGGCGCGCAGCGCCTCGGCCAGGCGGGCCTTCTTGTCAGGCTTGTCGGCGTGGTTTTCGCGATCGTTCATCGGAAAATCGATAAACACGCAAACTGTGCCTTGACAATCGGGGTCCCCCAAGGACATAGGCGCGCCTCCACCCGGCAACCGCCGGTTCTAGTGCTGCCGTAGCTCAGTGGTAGAGCGCATCCTTGGTAAGGCTGAGGTCGTGAGTTCAATCCTCACCGGCAGCACCATTTCCTCCTTTCCCATCGCCGACCAACGCCCCTGCGACCGATGCGCAGGGCGGCCAGCGCCGTTCGCGGCGCGCACCCGCCGGTTCGGGACGACGACGCCGGATCAGCGTCCGCCGTCGTCCCAGCCGAGCCCCAGCGCCTTGTGGACCGCCACGAAATCGGCGGTGAGCATCGCGGTCGCCTGGGCCAGATTCTGGTCGGCGGCGAGCCGCTGGCGTTCGGCGTCGAGCGCGTCGATCAGCGTGGCGGTGCCTGCGCGATAGCGCTGCTGCATCAGCGCCGAGGCGCGGTCCGCCGACGCCTTGACCCGTGCGAGCGCCGCGACATTGTCGCGCTGTGCCGCGAAGCGGGCGAGCGAATCCTCGGCATCCTTGAGCGCGTTGAGCACCGCGCGGCGATATTGCGCCTCGGCCTCGTCGCGCGCGCCCTGCGCCTGCTCGACCCGGGCGCCGCCGCGGCCGAAATCGGCGAAATTCCATTGCAGCTGCGGCGCGGCGAGCGCGACGACCTTGTCGATGTCGACCAGATCGGCGGGCGAAGTGCCGCCCAGACCGAGCAGCCCCATGAAGCTGAGCCGCGGGAACCGCGCGGCCTCGGCAACGCCGATCTTGGCGGTCTGCGCCGCGAGGCTGCGCTCGGCGGCGCGTACGTCGGGGCGACGGCGCAGCAGCGATTCGGGATCGCCGACGGCAACGGTCGCGGGCGGCAGCGGGATCGGCGCGGGCGCGCGCAGCTCGCCATCGAGCGCGCCGGGCTGGACGCCGGTGAGCACGGCGAGCGCGTTCATGAACGCCGCGATTTCGGCGTCGATCGGCACGAGCTGCGCCTCGGTCGCGCGGACCTGACCCTGGAGCCGCTCGACATCGAGCGCCGAGGCGGCGCCGCGCGACTGGCGCTGGCGAACGAGCTCGAGCATCTGGCGCTGCATCTCGGCCGCGCGCTGGGCGAGCGCGCGGCGCTGTTGCCGGTCGCGCAGATTGACATAGGCCTGGGCGATGTCGGCGGTAAGCTGGACCTGGGCATCGGCGAGATTGGCCTCGGCCGCCTCGACCGCGGCGCGCGCCGCCTCGGTGCTGCGACGACGACCGCCGAACAGGTCGATCTCCCAGCTCGCATCGAGCGCGGCGTTGTAGAAATCGAGCGAGGTTCGGTCGGCGCTGGCGCCCGTTTCGCCCGACGGCCGTTGCTGAAGGCTGATGCCGGGGGCTTCGGCATGGGCATAGGCGCCCATCGCCGAAATGCTGGGCGCGGCATTGGCGCGTTCGAGCCGGAGCGAGCCGCGCGCCTGGCGCACGCGCGCCTGGGCAAGCGCGAGGTTGGGGCTGGCCGCGAGCGCGCGCGTTTCGAGCGAATCGAGCGTCGCGTCGCCGAGCACGCTCCACCAGCGCGCCGCGACGGGTGCCGCCGGCTGTACCGCGGCGCCGCCGCGAGCGAACGGCCCTGCGACCGCGCCGCTGGCGAGCGGCTTGGGCGGCCCCTGATAATCGGGGCCCATGGTGCACCCGGCGACGAGCAGCAGCGTGAGCGCGAGCGGCGGAAGGACGGTGAAATGGCGCATCATGAGCCTCAATGCATCATAACCGGCGCGCCCTTGGGCAACGGGCGCAGGAAGAGGACGAGCGGCATCACGATGAAGATGCCGACGGCGAGGAACCAGAACATGTCGTTGTAGGTCATCACCAGCGCCTGTTGCTGGATCGTCGAGCCGATCATCCGCAGCGCGGCATCGTGCCCGCCGAACTGGCGCGCGAGGCCGTTGACATAGTCCTGAACGGCGACCCCGTTGGCGGAGAGCGTCTCTTCGAGCCGGCGCTGGTGGAACCAGCTGCGCTGGTCCTGCACCGTCGCGAGCAGCGCCAGCCCGACCGAGCCGCCGATGTTGCGCGCGGCGTTGAACAGCCCCGAGGCGTCGCCGGCATAGCGCGCGGGCACCGAACGGATCGCCGCCTGGTTGAGGAACAGCATCACGAACACCGTGCCGACGCCGCGCAACAGCTGTGAATCGATAAACGCGGTGCCGACCGAGAAGGGGGTGAGTACGGTGTCGATCCAGCAGCTTGTCGCCATCACGCCGAGGCCGAAAGCGACGGCGATGCGGATGTCGACCGTGCGCATGAGCAGCGGCGTGAGCGGCATGAGCAACAGGCTGGGAATGCCCGAGATCATCACGATCTGCCCCGCCTGAAGCGAGTTGTAGCCGGCGATGAACGCCAGGAACTGCGGGATGACATAGGAGGTGCCGTAGAGCACCATGCCGAGCACGATCGCCATCAGCGCGACGCTGCCGAACTGGCGGTCGAGGAGCAGCGCGAGGCGGATCACCGGCTTGCGCGCGAGGAACTGGCCGGCGATCAGCAGCACGAAGCCGAACGCGGTCATCACCGACAGGCGGATGATGAGTTCGGACTGGAACCATTGTTCGCGCTGGCCCTCCTCGAGCACGACGGTGAGGCCGCCGAGGCCGAGCGCCATGCCGATGATGCCGAGCCAGTCGGCGTCGCGAAGCTCGCCGAGATGCGGGCGCTGGTGCGGCAGCCCGAGCAGCAGGAGCAGGATCAGCAGCCCGCTGACCGGCACGTTGATGAAGAAGGCATAGTGCCAGCTGATATTCTCGGTCAGCCAGCCGCCGATCAGCGGGCCGAGTACCGGCCCCAGGATCGCGGTGACGCCGAACATCGAGGTGCCGATCGGCTGCTGGCTGGGCGGAAGCCGCGTCGCGATGATCGTCATCGCGGTGGGGATCAGCGCGCCGCCGGTAAAGCCCTGCCCCACGCGCCCGATGATCATCATCGTGAGCGAGGTCGACAGGCCGCACATCACCGAGAAGAGCGTGAACAGCACCGCGGCGGCGAGCAGGAAGGTGCGCAACCCGAACACGCGTTCGAGCCACGCGCTGAGCGGGATGATGATGATCTCGGCGACGAGATAGGAGGTGGCGATCCACGTC
>JAFABD010000249.1 GCA_023426225.1 Pseudomonadota bacterium
CCGCGCTGTTCTGGCGCATGTCGAGCGTCGCCAGGTGAAAGCCGAAGGTGTCGACCGCGCGGATCAGCCGTCCCAGCGCGCCGCCCCCGGCCAGCGTGCCGCCGCCCTGCGCCGCCAGCCCGTGCGCCAGCGCCGCCAGCTCGTCGCGCAGCGCCTGCGGATGGGCATAGGGTTCGGCGGCGATCGGCGCCGGCCGCGCGGGCCGCTTGCCGGTCAGCGCCTCGTGCGTCGCCGACAGCCGCGCATAGATCCCCGACAGCGCGCGGCGATAGGGTTCGTCGGCGCGGCTGCGGCCCATGTCGTGGCTCGCCTCGGCCAGCCTCAGCACCGCCTCGCTCACCTGCGCATGTTCGGTGGAGATCGACAGCTCGGCGCCCAGCGCGTGGACGCTCTCCATATAATGCTCCAGCACCGTCTCGGCCGCGCGTGCCAGCGCCAGCTCCAGCGATTCGGCGGTGACGAACGGGTTGCCGTCGCGGTCGCCGCCGATCCAGCTTCCCGGTCGCAGAAAGCTCGGCGCGCGCTGCCCCAGCGCGCGGTCCCACCGGGCATAGAGCGCGGGCAGCACCGGCAGGAACACGTCGCGGAAATAGGAAAGCGCCGTCTCGACCTCGTCGGGCACGCCCAGCTTCTCGCGCCGCAGCACGCGCGTCTGCCACAACAATGCGATCTGGCGCCGCAATGCCTCCTCGATCGGGTCGCCGTCCTCGGTCTCGTCGCGCCCCTGGTCGCGCAGCGCCATCAGTTCGGCGATGC
Source organism: Pseudomonadota bacterium (assembly GCA_023426225.1). Lineage (GTDB taxonomy): Bacteria > Pseudomonadota > Alphaproteobacteria > Sphingomonadales > Sphingomonadaceae > Sphingomonas. Next base: position 757 of record JAFABD010000249.1, read on the forward strand.
GGTTCTTGTGGTCGATCATCGACTTGCGCCGCACCTCGGTCGGGTGCGCGGTCAGCACCGGGCTCACCAGCGCGCGGTCGAGCAACGCCGTCACCGCCGCCCGGTCGATCCCCGCGCGCGCCAGCCGGTCGAGCGCCGATGCCAGGTCGGCCTCGCGATCGGCGGCGATTCCCTGCCGGTCCTCGGCCAGGTTGGCCAGCATCGAAAACAGCATGAACCCGCGCACGAACGCGATCATCTCGTCGAGCGTCAGCCGCTCGAGCCCCGGGTCGATCGCGCTCGCCCCCGCGACGCCGCGATGGCGGTCCACCGATGTCGCGCGGATATATTCGATCCGCCGGAACAGCTCCTCGCCGCCATAGGCGCGGATCACGTCGCCCAGCAGGCGGCCGAGGAAGCGGATGTCGGGGTTGTTCGCGATCGTGGGACTGGCCATGCGCACGATTGCTGCATGGCGGCATGGCTTCGGTCAACCGTTGTCATACGCGGCGCCCGCCGGACATTGCATTCCTTGCGACCGGCCCCCAGATCGGGGCGATGCCGCCACCCGTCCCGCCGGTCCACCCGCTGAAGGGCGCGCTCGTCGAACAGGTCCGCGCGCTGTTCAACGATCGCGCCGCGGGCGAGGCGCCCGTCGAACGCAGCGACGACGCGCTGTTCGCGCCCGATTCGGTCGTGTGGCGCGTGCATGGCGACGTCGCGGCGATGATGGTCGGCGGCATCGCTGCGCTGCTGCTCCAGATGCTGCACCCGCGCGTGCTCGCGGGCGTGTGGGATCATTCCAATTTCCGGGCCGACATGCTCGGGCGGTTGCGGCGGACCGCGCGCTTCATCGCGCTCACCACCTATGGGCCGCGCGACCAGGCCGAGGCGGCGATCGCGCGCGTGCGGCGCATCCACCACGGCGTGCGCGGCGCGCTGCCCGACGGCACGCCCTATGCCGCCGACGATCCGTCGCTGCTCGCCTGGGTGCATGTCACCGAAATGCACAGCTTCCTCGCGGGCTGGCGTCGCTATGGCGATCCGGCGATGACCGGCCAGGCCCAGGACCGCTATTTCGCCGAGGTCGCGCGGATCGGCCGCGCGCTGGGGGCCGATCCGGTGCCCGAAACGCGTGTCCATGCCGAAACGCTGATGCAGGCGATGCGTCCGCAGCTCCGCGCCGATGCGCGCACGCGCGAGGTGGTGCGCATCCTGCGCGAATCGGCCGCGCCCGGCATGGCCGCCCACGCGCTCCAGGCGTTCGCCTTTCAGGCTGCGGTCGATCTCCTCCCCGGCTGGGCGCGCCGCCTCCACGGCCTCGCCGCGCCGCGCCTCGCGCTGCCGGTGATCCGCGCGGGCACCTTCGGCGTGGCCGAGACGCTGCGCTGGGCCTTTCGCTGAACGGGGCACCCACGGCGCGATGAAAAACGCGCCGCGTCGAGGGGCAATTCGACGCGGCGCGCGGGAAGTCCGGCCGTGGGGCGGACGATCAGAACTGGACGGTCGCGCCCACAAAGATCGTGCGGCCCAGCGGGTCGAACGTGCCGGGATAGGTGTTGCCGTTGCCGAACTTGGTCAGGATGCCCTGCGCGATCGCGGGCGGATCCTTGTCGAGCAGGTTGTTGATGCCCCAGCGCAGCGTCAGCGACTTCTGCACGGCAAAGGTGCCCGCCAGGTCGAAATAGTCATAGGCGCCGATCCGGGCATTGATGACGCTCGGCGTGCCCTTCAGCGCGGGATTGTCCGACAGGCTCGACAGCGTCGTCGCGCCGTTGTGCCGCCATGCGAGCGAGACCGTCGCCGCATCGTCGCGCGTGCGGAAGGTCGTGCGAAGCTGGTGGCGCCATTCGGGCGAGGGCTGGCCGCAGCTATAACCGAACAGCCCCTTGCAGTCATAGGTGCCCAGCCCCGGCAGCGGCTGGTTGACGAGCTCGTTGAGCCAGGTGCCCATGAAGTTGAGGTCCAGCGTCCCGACCCCGCCCAGCGGCAGCGAATAGCTGGCGTTCACGTCGATGCCCGACGTCTTCAGATAGCCGGTGTTGAGCGTCGTGCCGATGACATAGCCGTTGGTACCGAACAGCACGCCGTTGCGCGGATCGCGGTGGAACAGCCCGCAATAATAGGGATCGCTCGTCGCGACGCACTGGCTGATCGTCAGCGAGGTGTCGATGCTGCCGATATAATCCTTCACCTTGATGTGGAAATAATCGACCGACAGCATGAAACGGCGCAGCGCCCGCGGGGTCAGGATCACGCCCAGCGTATAGGTGTCGCCCGTCTCGGGCTTGAGCAGCCGGTTGCCGCCGCCCTGCTGGACACAGGTGTCCGCCGGACATTCGGGGATATGGCCATATTGCGCCGCGGTCACGCCGGTGAGCTGGCATACCGCGAGCGAGGCGGTCGGCGACGCACCCGAACACGGGTCCTGCGCCGCCACGTTGCCGATCGACGTCGCGGCGAACAGCTCGCCGATATTGGGCGCGCGCATCGCGTGGTTATAGCTGGCGCGGACGCGCAGGTCGGGGCTCGGCGCCCAGTTGAGCTCGCCCTTGTACGTCCAGGTGGTGAAGGTCGAACGCAGGCCCGTCGAACGCTGGTTGTTGCGGTACGACGAATAGCGCAGCCCGCCGTTGAGCGTCAGCGCGTGCGCAAAGGGCAGGTTCTGGAGCAGCGGCACCTCGATCTCGCCATAGCCTTCGCTCACCGTGATCGTGCCGTCCGAATCGGTCGATCCGCCCTGCTTGGCGACGTCGTCGGCCAGGAACACCAGCGTCTCGTGGCGATGCTCGGCGCCCAGCGCGATGCGCACGCCTTCCTGTGCCCAGGGGCTGCGGATGCCGAAATTGCCCAGGTCGCCGCTCAGCGACGCCGATACCACGTCCTGCGTGTTGCGCGCCTGCGTGTTGCTCGGCGAATAGAGGTACGAATAGGCGTTGGGGTCGATGCCGTTATACGCAAAGACGTCGATCGGCCGGCAATTGGGGTCGGTGCCGTCGATCACCGACTGGCAGGTCGGCTTGCCGCCCGCCATCACGACGTTCAGCGCGCGCTGCGCCTTCACATTGTCGACATTGTTCAGATAGGTCTCGTGATACCGCACCAGCGACCGCTGGTAGTTCACGTCGTAGCTGAAGCCCTTGCCGATCGCGCCGCGCAGCCCGGCGGTATAGCGATAGTCGTTGTGGTTCAGGTCGTCGCGCCGCGGCGCGCTGCCCGGGCCGGTCAGCCGGTATCCGATGAACGTGTCGGCGGTCGCCGCGGTGCCGGCGGCGGTCCCGCACAGCGTTGCCGCCTGCGCGGCCGCCATGAACGGGTTGTTGCAGTTGATCGTGAAGGTCGTGCCCTGGAACAGCGCCGACGGCGCCGCCTGCGAGAAGGTGTGGTCGCGCATGTACATCACGCTGCCATAGGCTTCGGCCGCGCTGCTGAACTTGAACTTGGCGAACCCGCCCGCGGTGTAGCGTTCGTCCGAACGCTGGAAATAGTTGGTCGGCGCGTAATTGTAGCGGAAGCTCGAATCATACGGGACCCAGCTGTGCTGGCCGTCCTTGGTGTTGTTGAACGTCAGCCCGGCATTCGGCCCGCTCAGCGGGGTGAACAGCCCGTACTCGTTGTTGCTCGAACCGCCGCACACCAGCGACTTGCCCCCCGCACCGGGGTCGAGCGCACAGGACGAGACGTCGCGGCTGTCCTGCGTCACCGGGTCGGCATGGTGATAGCCGCCATAGACGGTGATGTTGCCGCGCCCGTCGGCAAAGTTCTTGCCGAACGCGGCGTTGATGTCGGCCTTGCCGCCGTCGGTCACGCTCGACGGCGACTTCTGATACCCGGCCGCGCCGACGACGCTGCGGACATAGTCGTTGCGGTTGTTGTGCTGAAGGAAGCTGCCCTGCGCGTCGATGCGCAGCCCGTCGAGGCTGTCGCGCAGGATGAAGTTGACCACGCCCGCGATCGCGTCCGAGCCATAGACGGCCGAGGCGCCGCCGGTGACGACGTCGACGCGCTCGACCAGCGCGGTGGGGATGAAGTTGAGGTCGACCGCCTGCTGCGGCAGCATCCGCTGGCCGTTGACCAGCACCAGCACGCGGTTCGATCCCAGGTTGCGCAGATTGACGTTGGCGGTGCCGTCGGCGCCGTTGCTGACATTCTCATTCGCGTCGGCGGTGAACTGGGGCAGGCGGTTGAGCACGCTCTCGATGTTGGTCGCGCCCTGGTACCGGATCTCGGGCGCGCCGACGGTGGCCAGCGGGCTGTTGCTGTTGAGTTCGGGACGCTGGATGCGCGTGCCGGTGACGATGATCGCCGCGCCTTCCTCCTGGGCGGCGGGGGCGGCGGGTTCGCTCGTCTGGGCATGGGCGCTCGATGCGATCATCGCGATCGCGATCGCGCTGGTGCCGGAAAGGATACGCAGTCTCGACATGGTGGAAGACCCCTTCTTGCTCCGGTTTTCCGGATGGATGCGGGCCTCTCCCGGCCCCTCGTCGCAAAGTGCAACATGGGCGTCATCCGATGTCAAATATATTATACGATATTCAATATCCGCTCGTCGCATCGGTGCGGCGCCTGGTGCCGCTTCAAGGGGTTAGCGCGCGGTGACGCTGCGGCATCGGGGCGTTTTCGGGCATCGGCCGCGGCCGCCACAGCAAAAGCCACAGCAAAAAGGGCCGCCGCGGCGTGCTGCCGCGACGGCCCGATTCGTGTGCCGGCGCCGCACGGTGCGGCGCGCGCGATGCGGCGTCAGACGTCCAGGTTGGCGACGCTCAGCGCGTTTTCCTGGATGAACTCGCGGCGCGGTTCGACGACGTCGCCCATCAACTGGGTGAAGATCGAATCGGCGACGTCGGCCTGGTCGACCTCGACGCGCAGCATCGAACGGTTCTGCGGGTCGAGCGTCGTTTCCCACAGCTGCTCGGCGTTCATTTCGCCCAGACCCTTGTAGCGCTGGATCGCCAGCCCCTTGCGGCCTGCCGTCAGCACCGCGTCGAGCAGTTGCGACGGCCGGGCGACGCGCGCCTCGCCCTTGGCGAGCGTCATCGCCGCTTCGCCGTCGCCGTCGCCCTCGGCGGTGTCGGCCTCGGTCGCCGCGCCGCGCAGCGGCACCAGCTTGGCCGGCGCCTGATAGCTTGCGGCCTGTTCGGCGGCGAGCGCGTGGAGCTTGCGCGCCTCGGCCGAAACCAGGAACGCGGGCTCGATGATGTGGTGGTCGGTCACGCCGCGCCACAGCCGCTCGAAATGGAAGCCGCCGTCGCCGCCGACGCCCGCGGTCCAGCGCGCATCGGCATCGGCATGGTCGAGCCGCGTCGTCACCCGGGTCAGCCGCTCGGCGCGCATCTCGGCGCTCGCCTCGGGGTCGAACGCGCCGCCCAGCGCCAGCGCCTCGACGATGCGCGGGTCGTAACGGCGCGGGACATAGCGCATCAGCGTGCGCATCCGCCGGGCATGGTCGACCAGCTGGCGCAGGTCCTCGCCGCCGCGCGGGCCGCTCGCGGTCTCGAGCACGTTCGCCGCCACGCCCGCATCGACCAGATACTGGTCGAGCGCGGCATCGTCCTTCAGATACACCTCGGACCGGCCCTTGGTCGCCTTATACAGCGGCGGCTGGGCGATATAGAGGTGCCCGCCCGCGATGATCTCGGGCATCTGGCGATAGAAGAAGGTCAGCAGCAGCGTGCGGATGTGCGCGCCGTCGACGTCGGCGTCGGTCATGATGACGATCTTGTGATAGCGCAGCTTCGCGATGTTGAAGTCGTCGCGCCCGATCCCGGTGCCCATCGCCTGGATCAGCGTGCCGATCTCCTTCGAGCTCAGCATCCGGTCGAACCGCGCGCGCTCGACGTTCAGGATCTTGCCGCGCAACGGCAGGATCGCCTGGAAATGCCGGTCGCGGCCCTGCTTGGCCGAACCGCCTGCCGAGTCACCCTCGACCAGGAACAGTTCGGACTTGGCCGGGTCGCGTTCCTGGCAGTCGGCCAGCTTGCCGGGCAGGCTGGCGATGTCCATCACGTTCTTGCGCCGCGTCAGCTCGCGCGCCTTGCGCGCCGCCTCGCGCGCCGCGGCGGCGTCGATCACCTTCTGGATGATCGCGCGTGCCGGGGCGGGGTTTTCCTCCAGCCATTCGGCCAGCTTGTCGGCCATCAGGCTCTCGAGCGGCTGGCGCACCTCGGAGGAAACGAGCTTGTCCTTGGTCTGGCTGCTGAACTTGGGATCGGGCAGCTTGACCGAAACGATCGCGGTCAGCCCCTCGCGCATGTCGTCGCCGGTCAGGCTCACCTTCTCCTTCTTCAGCGCGCCCGACTTGTCGGCATAGGCGTTGAGCGTGCGCGTCAGCGCGGCGCGGAACGCGGCCAGGTGGGTGCCGCCGTCGCGCTGCGGGATGTTGTTGGTGAAGCAGAGGACGTTTTCGTAATAGCTGTCGTTCCACTCGAGCGCGACGTCGATCCCCACATCGTCGCGGTGCCCGGTGATCGCGATCGGGTCGGCCATCAGCGCTTCCTTGCTGCGGTCGAGCCACTTGACGAACGCGGCGATGCCGCCCTCGTAATGCAGGTTGATCTCCTTCACTTCCTCGCGCCGCGCGTCGCGCAGCAACAGCCGCACGCCCGAATTGAGGAAGGCCAGCTCGCGATAGCGCCGCTCGAGCTTCTCGAAATCATATTCGGTGATCTTGAACGTCGCGGGGCTCGCCAGAAAGGTCACGCGCGTGCCCTTCTTGCCGTTCGCGGGGCCGACGACCTTCAGCGGCGCGACCGCGTCGCCATGGGCAAAGCGCATGTAATGCTCGTGCCCGTCGCGCCAGATCGTCAGGTCGAGCCATTCCGACAGCGCGTTCACCACCGAAACGCCGACGCCGTGCAGCCCGCCCGAAACCTTGTACGCGTTGCTGTCCGACGTGTTGTCGAACTTCCCGCCCGCGTGGAGCTGGGTCATGATGACCTCGGCGGCCGACACGCCCTCTTCGGGGTGGATGCCGGTCGGGATGCCGCGGCCATTGTCCTCCACCGTCACCGAACCGTCGGCGTTGAGCGTGATCTGGATCAGGTCGCAATGCCCCGCCAGCGCCTCGTCGATCGCGTTGTCCGAAACCTCGAACACCATGTGGTGCAGGCCCGACCCGTCGTCGGTATCGCCGATATACATGCCCGGGCGCTTGCGCACCGCGTCCAGGCCCTTCAGCACCTTGATCGATTCGGCGCCATAATCGTTCGTCTGGGGAGTGTCTGCCATGCCGAGCATATAGGGATTCGCGCGCGCGAACGGAAGCGAAATGGGCCTTGCCCGCCCGCATCGTCGCGGGCGCGTCGCGACGCTTCCGTTCGGCGCGGCGCTGTGCTCAACTCGTCCCCGGCCAAATCGCCTCATGGGGGGAAATCATGTCGCCCGTTCGCACCTTGATCGCCACGCTCGCGCTGGCAGCCGCACCCGGTCTCGCGCTGCCCGCGGGCGCACAGTCGGCGGCCCCGTCCGCCGCCGCGCCGCCCGCTGCCGATGCGCCGCTCCGCCCCGACCAGGCCGCCTTTTTCGACCTGTATCGCGAGCTTGTCGAAACCAACACCGTCGTCAATGTCGGCAGTTGCACGCGCGCCGCGCAGCAGCTCGCCGCGCGGATGAAGGCGGCCGGCTTCACCGACGATCAGCTCACGCTGTTCGCCACGCCCGACCATCCGCAGGACGGCGGGCTGGTCGCGGTCTATCCCGGCACCGCGCGCAAGGCGAAGCCGATCCTGCTGCTCGCGCATCTCGACGTCGTCGCCGCCAAGCGTGAGGACTGGACGCGCGATCCGTTCCGGCTCGTCGAGGAGAACGGCTATTATTACGGCCGCGGCACCGTCGACGACAAGGCGATGGCCGCGGTGTGGACCGATGCGCTCATCCGCTTCCGCCAGTCGGGGTACAAGCCGCGGCGCACGGTCAAGCTCGCGCTCACCTGCGGCGAGGAAACGACCTGGGCGTTCAACGGCGCCGAATGGCTCGCCGCCAACCGGCGCGACCTGATCGACGCCGAATTCGCGCTCAACGAGGGCGGCGGCGGCAAGTCCGACGGCCATGGCAAGCTGCTCGTCCAGAGCATGCAGGTCGGCGAAAAGGGCGTGCAGAATTTCCGCATCGAAACCACCAATCCGGGCGGGCACAGCTCGATCCCGGTGCCCGAAAACGCGATCTACCAGCTCGCCGACGCGCTCGTGCGGATCCGTGCCTATGACTTCCCGCTCGAACTGTCCGACACGACGCGCGCCTATTTCCTGACGGCGGGCGCCGCGCGCAAGGACGCGATGGGCAAGGCGATGGTGGCGATCGCGGTCGATCCCGGCGACAAGGCGGCGGAGGCGCTGCTCAACACCGATCGCACCTATCATTCGATGCTGCGCACCACCTGCGTCGCGACGCTGGTCGAGGGCGGCCATGCCAACAACGCGCTGCCGCAACGCGCCGCCGCCAACATCAACTGCCGCATCTTTCCCGGCCACGGCACCGAAGAGGTGCGCGCCGCGCTCGCCGCGGCGATCGGCGATGCGCGCGTGACGATCACGCCGGTGCCGCCGCTGCGCCCGATCGCGCGCCCGCCCGCGCTCGACCGGCGCATCATCGGTCCCGCCGAAAAGCTCGTCGCGCGCTATTTCCCCGGCGTCCCGCTCGTCCCCACCATGTCGACGGGGGCGACCGACGCGGTGTTCCTCGGCGCGGTCGGCATCCCCACCTATGGCGTGCCGGGGCCGTGGGGCGATCCCGACGGCAACGGCGTCCACGGCCTCAACGAACGCATCGAAAAGCGTTCGCTCTATGTCGGGCGCGACTATCTGTTCGATCTGGTCAAGGCCTATGCCGATCAGGAATGACGCAACGGGCCGGCCCAAGGGCCGGGCCGGCGCCAGGGGCCGGGGCAGGGGTCAGTCGCGGCTGACCCTGCCCTCGGCGACGCGATAGCGCGTCGCGCTCGCCGGCACCGCGTCGAACAGCGCGGGCTCGGTCCCGGTCATCCACACCTGGCCGTGCCCCGCCAGCCGCTCGAACAGCGCGGCGCGGCGGCCGGGGTCGAGATGCGCGGCCACCTCGTCGAGCAACAGGATCGGCGCGCGCCCGGCGCGGCTGCGCACCAGCTCGGCATGGGCGAGCACGATCCCCAGCAACAGCGCCTTCTGCTCGCCCGTCGAACACAGGTGCGCGGGCTGCCGCTTGTCGAGGTGCATCACCTTCAGGTCGGCGCGATGCGGCCCGGTCAGCG
>JAFABD010000255.1 GCA_023426225.1 Pseudomonadota bacterium
TAAAAGGCCGCCTCGGGGCTCAGATCGGGATCGAGTCCCGAGGCGGAGGCCGTCACCAGATCGGCTGGAACCCGATCGGCTGGTGAAACCGCAGGATTTTCGGCGCGAAGCCGGGCCAGGTCGGCGCGCATCCGCTCGGCCAGCGCGCGGCTGGTGGGGCCCAGGTTGCTGCCGCCCGACGCCATCGGGTCGTATCCGCTGCCCGCCGCCGACGGGCGCGGGTGGAAATAGCCGGCGCCGGTGAAATTCTGGCCGATCCGTGCCGATCCGATCACGCGCCCGTCGGCGTCGCGGATCAGGCTGCCGTTGGCGGCTGCGGGGAAGGCTGCCTGCGCGACGGCGGTGACGAGCGCGGGATAGCCGAGCCCCAGCAGCGCGGCGAAGACGAGCGTGAGGACGAGCGCGGGGCGCACGCCGGCGGCGAGTTCCTTGAACATGTCTGGCTCCTCAGGCGAGGTGAAGCGCGGTCAGGGCGACGTCGATCGCCTTGATGCCGATAAAGGGCGCGATCAGGCCGCCCAGGCCATAGATCGCGAGGTTGCGCGCCAGCAGCGGCCCCGCCGCCATCGGGCGATAGCGCACGCCGCGCAGCGCGAGCGGCACCAGGCACGGGATGATGAGCGCGTTGAAGATGATCGCCGACAGGATCGCCGATTGCGGGCTCGCGAGCCCCATGACGTTGAGCACGCCCAGATCGGGATAGAGCGCGACGAACATCGCCGGGATGATCGCAAAATATTTGGCGACGTCGTTGGCGACCGAAAAGGTGGTCAGCGCGCCGCGCGTCATCAGCAACTGCTTGCCCAGCCCGACGATCTCGATCAGCTTGGTCGGATCGCTGTCGAGGTCGACCATGTTGCCCGCCTCGCGCGCCGCCTGGGTGCCCGTGTTCATCGCCACGCCGCCATCGGCCTGGGCGAGCGCGGGGGCGTCGTTGGTGCCGTCGCCGCACATCGCGACCAGCCGTCCGCCCGCCTGTTCGCGCCGGATCAGCGCCAGCTTGTCCTCGGGCGTCGCCTCGGCCAGGAAATCGTCGACCCCGGCTTCGGCGGCGATCGCCGCGGCGGTCAGCGGGTTGTCGCCGGTAATCATCACGGTGCGGATGCCCATGCGGCGCAGCTCGGCGAACCGTTCGCGCACCCCGGCCTTGATGACGTCCTTGAGCGCGATCAGCCCCAGCAGCCGGCCGTCCTGCGCGACCGCGAGCGGCGTCTGGCCGGCGCGGGCGATCGCTTCGGTCAGCGTGCGCAGCTCGCGCGCGGCGGGGGTGTCCGCGGCGTGCGGATTGGCGCGCAGCACCGCGTCGACCGCGCCCTTCTGGATCAGCGCGCCGCCGGTGCGTATGCCCGAAAGCCGCGTCTGCGCGGTGAACGCGATCACCTCGGCATCGTCGGGCAGCTCGCGGCGCGTGACGTTGAACGCCTCGCGCGCCAGCACGACGATCGACCGCCCCTCGGGCGTCTCGTCGGCCAGGCTCGCCAGGCTCGCCGCCGCGGCGAGTTCGTCGATCCGCACGCCGGTCAGCGGGCGGAACGCGCTCGCCTGGCGGTCGCCGATCGTGATCGTGCCGGTCTTGTCGAGCAGCAGCACGTCGACATCGCCCGCCGCCTCGACCGCGCGCCCCGACTTGGCGAGCACGTTGAACCGCACCAGCCGGTCCATTCCCGCGATGCCGATCGCCGAAAGCAGCGCGGCAATCGTCGTCGGGATCAGCGTGATGAGCAGCGCGGCGAGCACCGTCGCCGGAATGCTGCCGCCCGCATAATGGGCAAAGCCGGGGATCGTCGCCACGGCGATCAGGAAGATGATCGTCAGCCCGACGAGCAGGATGGTCAGCGCGATCTCGTTCGGCGTCTTCTGGCGCTCGGCGCCCTCGACCAGCGCGATCATGCGGTCGAGGAATCCCTGCCCCGGCTCCTGCGTGACGCGGACGCGGATCCAGTCGGAGATGACGCGCGTGCCCGCGGTGACCGCCGAACGGTCGCCGCCCGCCTCGCGGATCACCGGCGCGCTCTCGCCGGTGATCGCGGCCTCGTTGACCGACGCGACGCCCTCGATCACCTCGCCGTCGGCGGGGATCAGCTCGCCCGTCTCGACGATCACGACATCGTCGCGGCGCAGCGCGGCGGCGGGCACCTGCTGGTATGCGCCGGGGGTATCGGTGACGCGCCGCGCGGTCAGTTCGGACTTGGCGGCGCGCAGCGATGCCGCCTGGGCGCGGCCGCGCCCCTCGGCCAGCGCCTCGGCGAACGTGCCGAACAGGACGGTCAGCCACAGCCAAATCACGAGCTGGATTTGAAATCCCGCGAACAGGCCCTTTTCGCCGACGAACAACAGGATTGTGAGCAGCAACGCCACGATTTCTGTCGTGAAAAGCACCGGATTGCGGATGATTTTTGTTGGATTGAGCTTGGTTACGGCGTCGCGCGCCGCGGGGCCGATCAGTTCGGCCGTAAAGATGCTGGTCGGAACAGCCATGGCAAAATCCTCAGAAAAGCTGGCCGCGGAGCATGGCGAGATGGTCCGCCACCGGCCCCAGCGCGAGCGCAGGCAGAAAGGTCAGTCCGCCCAGGATCAGGATCACCCCCAGCAGCAATCCCACCCACAGCGGACCCGTCGTCGGGAACGATCCCGCGGTCTCCGGCGTGTGCCGCTTGGCGGCCAGGCTGCCCGCGACGGCGAGCACGGGGACGATCACGAAGAAGCGGCCGATCCACATCGCCATGCCCAGCAAACCATTGTAAAAGGGCGTGTTTGCACTGAGGCCGGCAAAGGCCGAACCGTTGTTTCCGGTCGCCGAGCTCAGCGCATAGAGGATCTCGGAAAAGCCGTGCGGCCCCTTGTTGAGCGGCCCGGCCAGCCCCGCCGGCAGCACCGCCGCCAGCGCGCTCAGCCCCAGGATGCTCAGCGGCAGCACCGCGATCGCCAGCACCGCCAGCTTGACCTCGCGCCCCTCGATCTTCTTGCCGACATATTCGGGCGTCCGCCCCACCATCAGCCCCGCGACGAACACCGCAAGCAGCGCAAACAGCAGAAATCCGTAGATTCCGGCCCCCACACCGCCGACGACGATCTCGCCCAGCTGCATGTTGAACAGCGGCACCAGCCCGCCCAGCGCGGTAAAGCTGTCGTGCATCGCGTTGACCGCGCCGCACGATGCCGCCGTGGTGACGACCGAAAACAGCGCCGACGCGGCCAGCCCGAACCGGACCTCCTTGCCCTCCATGTTGCCGCCGGCGACGCCCAGCGCATGCGCCATGGGGACGCCGTTGGCCTCCTGCCAGTAAACGACGCCCACCCCCGCGACGAACAGGATCATCATCGCCGCCAGGATCGCCCAGCCCTGCCGGGTATTCCCCACCGCCCGGCCGAAGCACCAGGTGAGCCCGATGCCGATCGCAAAGATCGACAGCATCTGGATCAGGTTACTGATTGCACTGGGGTTTTCGAACGGATGCGCCGAATTGGCGTTGAAGAACCCGCCGCCGTTGGTGCCGAGCATCTTGATCGCTTCCTGGCTCGCCACCGGCCCCAGCGCGATCGTCTGGCGCGCGCCCTCGATCGTCGTCGCATCGACGCTCGCGGCAAAGGTCTGCGGCACGCCGCACGCCACCAGGAACAGCGCATAGACGAGGCTCAGCGGCAGCAGCAGGTACAGCGTCACGCGCGTCACATCGGCCCAGAAATTGCCGATGCCCTGCGCCTGCCGCCGCGCGAAGCCGCGAAACAGCGCGAAGGCGATGGCGATCCCCGTGGCCGCGCTCAGGAAATTGTGGATGACGAGCCCGAGCATCTGGCTGAGGTTCGACAGCGCCGCCTCGCCCGCATAGGCCTGCCAGTTGGTGTTCGCGGTAAAGCTGATCGCGGTGTTGAACGCCAGGTCGGCCGGCATTCCCGGCAGATGCCGCGGATTGAGCGGCAGCCATTGCTGGAGCCGCAGCACGGCATAGGTAAAGACGAGCAGCGCAACGTTGAACAGCAGCAGATGGAGCGCATAGGTCCGCCATCCCTGTTCCGCCGACGGGTCGATCCCGCCCAGCCGGTAGATCCCGCGCTCGACCGGCCCCAGAAGCCGATGGAGCGGCGTCCGCCGCCCTTCATACAGCGCGAACAGCCACTGCCCCATCGGCCGCGCAATCGCGACGCACAGCGCGACGAAGAGCGCGATCAGCGCCCATCCTTGAAGCGTCATTGCCGCTTCCCTTCCTCTTGTTCAGAATCGTTCGGGCCGCAGCAGTGCCGCGACCAGATAGACGAGCAGGCCGAACGCAGTCGCGCCGGCCAGCAGCAGTGCAGGCGACATCGGGTCAGCTCCGTTGGCAAAGGGCGACGAGCACGAGCGTGAGGCAGGCAAGCCCCAGCACCCCGCCCAACCAGACAAGATCTTGTGGTATCATGGCAATTTCCGGGTTGGCGCAGGTTCACACCTGCGGGGTTCAAAAGCGGCCGGGCACCGCCAGTCGGACGAACAGCCCGCGCCCTTCGAGGAGCAGCGCACTGCCGATGGCCCAGCCGAGGAAGATGAGCGCTGCCAGCACGAAACGGACGGCGAAGTGCGTCGGCACGCCGCCCGAAAGCCGGTGAAGCACCGCGCCCAGCGCAAGCGCCGCCGAAACCAGCATCGCGCCCAGCGCCCGCAGGGCCACCGCGCCGCGCACGCCGAACGGCGGATCGTCAGGAACCGAAGTCATGGGCATCATCCCCGTGTGGCCGGGCTCAGGCCCGTACCGGGGATATGGCGGCGATGGACGTTAAGCTTCCACGCGAAGGCGAGCCGCCCGCCGTAAAGAAGGCATAAAGATTACCGCCTTGTGCCCGCTCAGCCGAACGGCCGACGCGCCACCAGGTCGATCAGCGCCGACATGCCGTGATGGCCGGCGCCCTCCGAAATCACGCTGTCGTGCGAGCCGAAATGCTCGATCGTCCAGTCGGCAAAGGCCGCGCGGAGCATGGATTCGGTATAGAGATTCTCGACCGCGCGCGGACCGCCGGTGCCATAGTCGAGCTGTTCGGGCCGATAGCCTTGGATCAGGATCAGCCCCCCCGGACGCGTCGCGCGCTTCATGCCTGCGAAGATCGCCTCGCGCAGTGCGGGGTCGGCGAACTGGATGAAGATGCCGATCACGGCGTCATAGGCGCCGTCGGGCCAGTCCCAACGGGCAAGGTCCGCCTCGATCAGGTCGAGCGAAACGCCGCGCACCGCCGCCAGCCGGGCCGCCTTGGCCAGCCCCGCCGGCGCGATGTCCACCGCCGTTACGGCATGGCCCTGCTCGGCCAGCCACACCCCGTTCCGCCCCTCGCCGTCGGCCACTGCCAGCACGCGCGCACCGGGGGGCAGCCGCCACGCCTGTTCGGTGAGGAAATGGTTGGGCGCGGTTCCGAACACATAATCCGCCGTCGCGCCGAAACGCGCCTCCCATTGCGCACGCGGATCGCTCATCGCGCCGCCTCGGCGGCGTCGGGCCGACACACGCTGCACAGCGCGTCAAAGATGCGTTGCACCTGCGGGTCCGCGATCGAATAAAGGCGCGACTGCTGTTCGGCGCGCGCCGCCACTGCCCCGGCCTCGCGCAGCACCGCCAGATGCTGCGACACCGCCGATTGCGACAGGCCGGTCACCTCTATCAATTCGCCGACCGAAGCCTCGCCCGCCGAAAGCCGGCACAGCATCATCAACCGCGCGGGATTGGCCATCGCGCGCAGGTTCCGCGACAGCCCCTCGGCCTGGTCGCGCATCTGATCGAGGCTGAGTTCCATCTTCACTGCGACACCCTTTTCATTCGTTCCCGCACGCCGTGCGTACCGTCCTCACTCTTCAACGCGCAGCGGCCGCCCATCGTCGCGAAGCACCACATAGATGGCGGGGATCACGAGCACGGTCAGCAGCGTCGACGACGCCAAGCCGAACAGGAGCGAAATCGCAAGCCCCTGAAAGATGGGATCGGTCAGGATCACCGCCGCACCGATCATCGCCGCCGCCGCAGTCAGCACGATCGGCTTGAAACGGATCATCCCGGCCTCGATCAGCGTGTCGCGCAACGACTTGTCCGGGCTGCGGGCATGGCGGATGAAATCGACGAGCAGGATCGAGTTGCGCACGATGATCCCCGCCAGCGCGATGAACCCGATCATCGACGTCGCGGTGAACGGCGCGCCGAACAGCATGTGCCCGGCGACGATCCCCACCAGCGTCAGCGGGATCGGCGTCAGGATCACCAGCGGCAACTTGAAGTTGCCGAACTGCGCGACGACCAGCACATAGATCGCGAGCAGCGCGACGCCAAAGGCTGCCCCCATGTCGCGGAACGTCACCCAGGTGATTTCCCATTCGCCGTCCCACAGCAGCGACGGGTGGCGTTCGTCCTCCGGCTGGCCGTTCAGGCGAATCTCGGGCTTTTGCAGCCCGCTTGCCGCCCAGTCATGCCGCGCAATCGCGTCATTGACCGCGAGCATCCCATAGATCGGCGCCTCATAGCGGCCGGCCAGTTCCGCCGTCACCATCGCGGCGCCGCGGCCGTCGCGCCGGAACAGCGTCGGCTCGGCCTTTTCCATCCGCGCCTCGACGAGTTCGCCGAGCGGCAGCAATTGCGGCCCGCCCGCGCCCTGGGCGACGGCAACGGGTGTTGCCGCGAGCGCCTGGCTCCAGCTGCGCTGCGACTGGTCGAGCCCGATCTGGATCGGCAAGGGGTCGCGCCCGTCGCCGCGCGGCGCATAACCCACGACGTTGTCGCCCATCAGCGCGGCGACCGAATCGAACACCTGTCGTTCCGAAAGCCCGTAATGATCCAGCCGATCGCGCTGGGGCACCAGCCGCAATTCGGGCGCCGCCTCGCCGAAGCTGTTGTCGACGTCGACGATGAACGGCACCGTCCTGAACAGCTTCTCGACCTCTGCCGCCGTGGCGCGGCGCGATGCCTCGTCGGGGCCATAGATTTCGGCGAGCAGCGTCGCGAGCACCGGCGGCCCCGGCGGGGTCTCGACGACCTTGATCGACCCACCCGCCGGCATCGGCAGCGCCTTCAGCCGATCGCGCAGCGCCACGGCAACCGCGTGGCTGGCGCGCGCGCGATCCTCCTTGGGCGCCAGCGTCAGCATCAGATCGCCCTGCCACGGCTTGGCGCGCAGGAAATAGTGGCGCACCAGCCCGTTGAAGTTGAACGGCGCCGACGTGCCGGCATAGGCTTCCATCGCCACCACCTCCGGCACACCGCGCGCAATGGCGGCCGCCTGCTCGAGCGTACGCGACGTCGTCTCCAGGCTGGTGCCTTCGGGCAGGTCGACGACAAGCTGGACCTCCGACTTGTTGTCGAACGGGAGCAGCTTCACCGTCACGGCCTTGAAATAGAACATCGAGCAGGCGAGCAGCGTCGCCGCACCGACCGCGACCAGGAAATGGCGCGCGCTCGCCCGGCTGCGGATCACGCGCGCCGCGACACGTCCGTAAAGCGCCCCCAGCTTGCCGCCATGCGCGTCATGGTGCGCGCCCGCCGCCAGCGTCCGGCGCGCAAAGCGGACCATCAGCCACGGCGCGATGATCACCGCGACGAAGAAGGAAAACACCATCGCGGCCGACGCGTTGATCGGGATGGGCGCCATATACGGCCCCATCAACCCCGACACGAACAGCATCGGCAACAGCGCGGCGACGACGGTCAGCGTCGCGACGATGGTGGGATTGCCCACCTCGGCGACGGCATCCACCGCGGCATCGACCCGGCTGCGCCCGTCGCCCATCGCCCAGTGCCGCGCGATATTCTCGATCATCACGATCGCGTCGTCGACCAGGATGCCGATCGAAAAGATCAATGCGAACAGGCTGACGCGGTTGATCGTGAACCCCATCAGTTTCGATGCGAACATCGTCAGCAGGATCGTCGTCGGGATCACGATCGCCGTCACCCCGGCCTCGCGCCAGCCGATGGCCACGCCGATCAACAGCACGATCGAAACCGTGGCGAGCGCAAGGTGAAACAGCAGTTCGTTCGCCTTGTGGTTCGCGGTCTCGCCATAATTGCGCGTTACCGCGACGCTTACGGTGTCGGGGATCAGCGTGCCTTGCAGCGCGTTCACCCGCTCGACCACCGACTGCGACACGGTGACGGCGTTGGCGCCCGCGCGCTTGGCGATGGCCAGGCTAACCGCCGGGGCGCTGGCCCAACCCGATGCCTCGCGCGACCATCGCCAGGCGCGGGCCTGATCCTCGGTCGGCGCCTGCGTAACCTTCGCGACGTCGCGCAACAGCACCGGTGCGCCGCGAACCGATCGCACCACCAGCGCACCGACTTCATCCGCGTTGGCCAATGTACGCCCGGCGACCAGTTGCGCGGCCTGGCCGCTTTCGCGGACCATGCCCGTCGGAAAGGCGCGATTGGCCTGCGACGCCGCCTCGATCACGCTTTGCAGCGGCACCTGCATCGCGGCGAGACGCGCCGGATCGGGCGCGATGCGGATCGCCTCGCGCTGGCCGCCGACCAGAAAGGTCAGACCGACATTGTCGACCTTGGCAATCTCCGAACGCAACCGGCCGGCAAGCTGATAGAGCGCCTGGTCGTTCCACTGGCCCGGTGCGCCCGGCCTGGGGGTCAGCGTCAGCACGACGACGGGCACGTCGTTGATCCCGCGCACCGTCACCTGCGGCGCGGGGATACCAACCGGGATGCGGTCGATATTGGCCTTGATCTTCTCGTCGATCCGCGTGGCGGCGTCCTCGGGACGCGATCCGACCAGGAAGCGCGCCGTCACCATCACGCCGTTGGCCTCGGCCTGCGTATAGACATGCTCGACGCCGTCGACCGACTTGACGATCGTTTCCAGCGGCTTGCCGACCAGTTCCACGGCATCGGAGGCCGTCAGGCCCGGCGCGGCGACGCGGATGTCGACCATCGGAACGCTGATCTGCGGCTCCTCCTCGCGCGCGATCGTCATCGTCGCGATCAGCCCGACGAGGATTGCGGCGAGCAGTGCCAGCGGGGTGAGCGGCGAGGCGATGAACCCGCGCGCCAGCCGACCCGAAATGCCCAGCGTCATCGGCTGCCCCCGATCGCCAGCCGGTCGCCGGCCGCGACACCCGACAGGATCTCGACCTGCGCGGCGTCAGCGACGGGCGCGGTCTGGACGGGCACCGTCGCGGTCGAACCGTCCTTGTTGACCAGCGTCACACTGTCCACACCGAACCGCGTCGTCACCGCGCGGCGGGGAACGATCAGCGCCATGCGGCGCCCGGCCTCAACCTGCGCAGCGATCCGGCGGCCGATCAGCCGATCGTCGATCCCCGCGACCGTGACGTCGGCAGCGACCTGCCCGCCATTGACGGCCGGGTAGACCTTGGTGACGGTCCCGCGGACCGGAGCCGCCTTTTCATCGATCCGGGCAAGCACCCCCGCGCCCGGCTGGACCGTCGCCGCCAGGCTTTCGGGCAGTTCGAGCCGAAGCACCACCGCTCCGGCGGTGATCGTCGCAATCGCCATGCCGGGAGCAACCGCCGATCCGGCCGGGATGGGTGCAAGCAGGACGCGCCCGCTCGAAGGCGCGACGACGGCGCCCTGGCCGGCAACGGCATTGACGGCCGCCTGTTGCGCGCGCGCGGCGCGAATCTGGGCCTCGGCCGCGCGGGCGCCGGCCTGCGCCTGGTCGAGCCTGGCGCGGGCATAGACACCGTTTTCATACAGGAAGCGGGTGCGCGACAACTCGGCTTGCGCATTGGCGGCTTGCGCTTCTGCGGCGGCGGCCTGGGCGGCATAGGCACCGCTCTGGGGGCCGAGCTGACTGTCGACGATGCGGCCGATCACCTGTCCCTTGGCGACGCGATCCCCCTCCTTGACGGAGATGGAGACGAGGACGCCGGGGATCCGCGCCATAACCTGCGCCTGCTGGACGCTGGTGACGCTCGCGCTCACCGCACGCCAGTCGGGCGCCGGCACCGGGGCAACGGTGATCGTCGGCCCCGAATAGCGCGCGGACGCACCGGCCGGTGCCTTGGTTTCGCCGCCACAACCCGCCAGCGGCGTCGCAGCGACCATCGCGACCAGCAGCACGCCCCCTCGCATGGTCAGGCCCCCCGCACGACCGGCAGGCCGGCGGCCTTCCATGCGCCGATGCCGCCTGCCAGATGCGTGTCCACCGCGGCTTGCGCGACCGCGCACCGTTCGAGCGCCATGGCAGACCGCTTGCCGCCGGCACAGTTGAGCACCAGCGTCTTGTCCTCGGCATCGGGAAGCGCCGCCGGATCGAACGACGACAAGGGGAGGTTGATCGCCCCGGCAATATGCCCGTCGGCGAATTCGCCCGGCTC
This sequence comes from Pseudomonadota bacterium, assembly GCA_023426225.1. Lineage (GTDB taxonomy): Bacteria > Pseudomonadota > Alphaproteobacteria > Sphingomonadales > Sphingomonadaceae > Sphingomonas. The sequence goes on from JAFABD010000255.1 coordinate 10,292, forward strand.
GCGCACATCGACGACAAGCGCCGCATCCTGATCGAGCATCGTCTTCAGCATCGCGGCATCGACCGTGCGCACCACCCGCCTCTTACCGAAACCAAACATCGCATTCCTCCTATGGCATAACGCTAATATACGTCTTGACTTATATTCGTCAATGCTGATTTATATCGGCATGGCTGACGCGCCGTGTTTTGAAGGAGACCGGATCATGAATCTCGATCGTGCCGTACTGGCCTTTGCCGGCTGCATCGTTCTGCTCAGCGCGATCCTGTCGCTGACCGTGCATCCGTGGTGGATCGCCCTGACGCTGTTCGCCGGTGCCAATATGCTCCAGGCCGCATTTACCGGCTTCTGCCCGGCGGCGATCGTGTTCAGGGCGTTGGGCGTGCGACCGGGGACGGTGTTCCGGTGAACCGGCGGCTCCGCTCCCGGGCCGCCCCGGCGCGGTTCGCCCTGCTGCTGGCTGCGGGTGCTTCGGCGATGATCGCGACGCCGGGCCACGCCCAGTCGCTGGAGGCGGTGATCGCCGCCACGCTCGAACAGTCGCCCGAACTGGCCGCTGCCCGCGCGCGTGAAGCCGGCGCGAACGCCCGTCTCGATGCGGCCCGCGCCGAGCGAATGCCCAGCGCGACCGTTCAGGGTCAGGTCGCCACCGGGCGTATCGACCCGCAAGGCTTTTTCGGATTGGCGGCGGACAATGTCACGCCCCGCTCGATCCAGTTCGGCACCGAATTGCCGCTGTTCACCGGCGGCCGCATCGGCGCCGCCGAAGCCGAGGCGCGGGCCGGCATCGACGCCGCTCGCGCAGGTGCGGAGGCGATGGCGCTGGAACTGCGCGTCCAGGTCGTCCGCGCCTATGCCGGTGCAATCGCCGCGCATCAGCAGGCGACGACGCAGGCGCGCATGATCGCGACGCTCGAGGCGGCACTTCGTGATACCCGGCTCCGCTTCCGCGCGGGCGACGGCACGAGCACCGAGGTCGCGCAGGCCGAGGCACGTCTGGCCGAGGCGCGTGCCGGACTGTCCGCCGCCGAAGGCGCCGAAACCGAAGCCCGCGCGATGCTCCGCGCCCTGTCGGGCATGGAGGTGACGCCCGACGCCGGCCTGCCGGTGCCGGCACAGCCCGCAATGACGCCCCAGGCTGCGGTCGCCCTGGCGATCGCGCACAATCCCCGCGTCCGCGCCGCCGAGCGCCTGCTGGCGGCCGCACGCGCCGGGCTGGACGGCGCCCGGGCAGCGCGGATGCCGGTTGTCGGCGCCTATGCCGAGGCAGGCAGCGTGCGCGACCAGTTCTTCCCCGGGTACAAGGCCGATACCGCCAGCGTCGGCATCCGCGCGCGCTGGACGCTGTTCGACGGCGGCCGCACCGGCGCGCGCGTCCGCGGCGCCCAGGCCGAAATGGCCGAACGAGAAGCCCGGCTGCGCGCCGAACGTGCCGAGATCGAGCGCCGCACCATCGCCGCCCACGCAGCATTGGTCAGCGCCCGCGCCACCTATGATGCGGCAAGTACGCGGGCAGAAGCCGCGGCGGCGGCGCTGCGCGGCACCCGGCTCGAGGTTCAGACCGGGGCCAAGCCGATGCTTGCGTTGCTCGACGCCGAGCGCGAGGCGGGCGCCGCCGAAGGCGCAAAGACGACCGCGGCCGCCGACATGCAGGTTCAGGCGCAGCTTCTGGCGGCACTCACCGGAAGCTGAGCCGGCGCGCAGCCGCTGAATCCCCCTACACTGCGGCTGCGCGCCATTTCACGGTTGCAGGGGACTCGCCCACGCCCGATCATGGGCAAAAGGCGAAAGGAACCCGGCCATCACGCTCGACCAGTTGCGGATCTTCATCGCGGTCGCCGAACGCGAGCATGTGACCCGCGCCGCTCAGGTGCTCAACATCACCCAATCGGCCGCCAGCGCTGCAATCGCCGCGCTCGAGGCGCAGCATGGCGTGCGGCTGTTCGATCGCGTCGGTCGCGGCATCGTCCTCACCGATGCCGGACGGCTGTTGCTCGACGAGGCGCGCGCCGTCCTCGCGCGCGCCGCCGATGCAGAACGCGCGCTCGCAGAGCATGGCGGGTTGAAGCGCGGGACGCTGCGGCTCGTCGCCAGCCAGACGATCGCCGGCTATTGGCTGCCCGAAAGACTGGCGCGTTTCCATACGCGCTATCCCGGCATCGAACTCTGCGTCGGCATCGCCAACAGCGAGGGCGCGGCGCGGCGCGTCGCCGCGGGCGAGGCCGATCTGGGGTTCATCGAAGGCAATCTCGAGGCGCCCGAACTGGTCCACCGCGTCGTCGGCACCGATCGACTTCAACTCGTCGCCGCCGCTCCGGTGGCGACGGTGGACAATGACTGGCTCGCCCGAACCCCGTGGATCATGCGCGAACCCGGATCGGGAACGCGCGCGCGGTTCGAGGAGGCGCTCGCCGCGCGCGGTATCGATCCGCGCACGCTCCCGATCGCGCTTACCCTTCCCTCGAACGAAGCCGTGTTGTCGGCGGTACGCGCCGGGGCCGGTGCGGCGGTGTTGTCACGGCTGGTCGTGGCGCCCGCGCTGGCAATGCGCGCGCTCTTCGCACTCCCTCTCGACCTGCCCGAACGCCCTTTCTACGCGCTTCGTCACCCCGAACGACACCGCAGCAAGGCCGCCGAAGCCCTGCTGATGCTGATCGAGGATTATGATCGCCACGGCGACTGGGTAATCTGATCTGCCAGTAAGATCGTTTCGATCGTATCCGTCGGCATCCAAAGCCGCCAATCGTCAGGAATGGGTGACAGACCATCCGCCCGCCGCCATCCGGTTCTTACAAGATAATGTTCTGAATCAGGTTCTTGATGCCGGAACGGCGACATCAACAGACCGGAGATTCATCGCGTATTGCGATTGTTTATAGACTTATAATCCGTTGGAATGATTGAATCCCCGCGCGCATCGCTCTGCTCTGCCCAAGGAGTGTTGCGATGCCATCCCCCGCCTTCCCGCTTCCCCCTCGCCGCTCACCCATTCCCGGAATCGCCCTGTGCATGGCGCTGGCCGGCGCGGCGATGCTGCTCGAACGCGGCGAACGGGCCTTGCTCGGCCGCAATTGGGTCGAGGCGCTGGTGCTCGCCATCCTGATCGGCGCCGGGGTCCGCAGTTGCTGGACGCCGGGCCCGCGCTGGACGCCGGGGATCGAGCATAGCGCGAAGCTGCTCCTCGAAATCGCGGTGGTGCTGCTCGGCGCGTCGGTCAGCGCGGCAACGATCGCGGCCGCAGGTCCGGTGTTGCTCGTCGCCATCGCGATGACGGTCGCGACCGCGATCGGCGCCAGCCTGCTGGTCGGCCGGATGCTGGGCTTGCCCCCGCGGCTGGCGCTGCTCGTGGCGTGCGGCAATGCGATCTGCGGCAATTCGGCGATCGCCGCGGTCGCGCCCGTGATCGGCGCGCATGGCGACGAGGTTGCACCGGCGATCGGTTTCACCGCAGTCCTCGGCGTCGGCGTCGTGCTCGGCCTGCCGCTGCTCGGCGCCGTGCTGCACCTTGACCCGCTGCGTTATGGCGCCCTCGCCGGGCTTACCGTCTATGCGGTGCCCCAGGTGCTCGCCGCCGCCGCCCCCTTCGGCCCTTCGGCGGTGCAGATGGGCACGCTCGTCAAACTCGTCCGCGTGCTGATGCTCGGTCCGGTCTGTATTGTTCTGGCGCGCACGGCGGCACCGGCGGATGCGTCGCCCGCCGCGGTACGTCGTCGTCCCGGCATTGCCCGGCTCGTGCCGTGGTTCCTGGTCGGCTTCCTGATGCTGATGGGGCTGCGCAGCGCAGGGCTGGTTCCCGCCGCGCTGCTGCCATGGCTGGCCGCTGCGGCAAGCCTGCTCACCGTCGTCGCGATGGCGGCACTGGGCCTCGGCGTCGACCTGCGTACCATCACCCGCGCCGGCGGGCGGGTGACGGCAACCGTGTTCGTATCGCTCGGCCTGCTGACCGTGATCGGTATCGCCGTGGCGCGCCGCGCCGGTGAGGGCTAGGCGCGCGCGACGCTCAAGCCGCGTTGAACACGCGGCGTCCGCGGTCCACCGACATGCGATGCGTATCGGCAACACGCGTCGTGCGCGCCTTCACCGTCTCCATGAACAGCCATTCGCCGGTCACGCGCTGCGGCGTGACCTCGATCATCATATATCCGCGGCGGCTGGTGTCGGCCCATTTGAGTTCGGGATTGGCGGCGACGAACCCGCGCGCGACCGTCCGGGGATCCGCAGCGAAATTGCCCTCCATCCCGTTCGACGTGACGCTGTGCCCCGCGAACTCGACGCCGGCCGCGCGGCCGTCCTGCGTCAATGCGTATGCCCAGGCGTTGTGACTGTCGCCCGACAGCATGACGAGATCGGCATCGGCCTGCTGCGCGGCGTGGAGCAGCCGCGCGCGCGCCGCGGGATAGCCGTCCCAGCGGTCCATCCACATCGGCAGCCCCGCCTTCGCGGCGCGCACGTCGTTGCGGAAGCTGCGCTGCGTCTTCTCGCTCGCATCGGGGCGCAGCCAGCCGGGCGCATCCGCCGGCATCATCGTGCGGCCCAGGATGGTGCCCATCCCGATGAGCTGCCACGCGGTATTGCGCGCGTTGGTACGCAACGCGTGTGCCAGCCAGCTTTCCTGTGTCGTGCCGAGCATCGTCGCCGACGGATCCTGCCACACATCATCGCGAAAGGTGCGCAGCGCGGCATCCGGATCGCCGGCCCGATAGGCTGCGCCGATGTCCGCCTGGCGCGTCCGCGCGAGCAGCCGCGATTCGGTGCGGTACAGCGTCGCCAGCCGGCCCAGCGGATAGGCCTTCCACGGCTCGTCCGAAACGGGCATCCATTCGCGATAGACCTGCATCGCCGCCGCACGGCGCAGGTTCCAGTCGCCCTCGGTCGCGGGCTGGTGGTTCTGCGCCCCACCCTCCCAGCTGTCGTTCGCGCTTTCATGGTCGTCCCACAGCGCGACCATCGGCGCCATCTGGTGCAGTCGCTGCAGATCGGGATCGGCCCGATAGCAGGCATAACGCAGCCGATAGTCGCTGATCGCGAGCATCTCGTGATCGGGGATGACGACGCGCGCCGCGGCAAGGTCGGCCGGACCATGGTCGGCGCCATATTCGTACAGATAATCGCCGACGTGCAGCCAGAGGTCGAGGTCGTCGCGCGCCGCGGCATGTCCATAGGCGTTGAACCAGCCATAGGGCAGGTTCGAGCACGAGAACACGCCCAGCCCGAACCGCGCGGCATCATCGGCGGGCAGCGTCTTGGTCCGCCCGACCGGCGAGCGCGTGCCGTCAGGCGCGACGAAACGATACCAGTAAACCGTGCCCGGGCGCAGCCCGTCGACGGTGATCTTGGCGGTCCAGTCGCGATAGCCGCCGGTCCGCACGCTGCCGCCCGCGATCACCTTGGCGAAATCGCGATCGGCCGCCACCTCGACGTCGAGCCGGACGATCGCATCGCTCGCCGCGGGCACATAGCGCGTCCATAGCAGCATCGAGTCGGGGCCCGGCTCGCCGCTTGCGACGCTGTGGGTAAAGCCGGTCGCACCGATCACCTCGGCGGCAATGGCGCTTCCGCCCGGCAGCATCAGCGCGCCGAACCCCAGACTCCCCGTCAGCACCAGGCGGCGGCGATCGACCTGCAAAACCATCAACGTCCCTCCATGAAAATCCTGCCGCGCGGCAGCAGCAAGGCGCCCCGGGCGGCGGCCCCGGTCGCGCAGCACTTAACCAATCCGGTTAGGCGCCAATTGTGACATTCTTGTTCCAGTTTGTTCCGCGCGATGGCGTCGCCCTCACACGACGCGCATCCGTTCCGAAACATCTCAAATATTCAACAGGTTAACGGGAGGATGGCGGGAACGGACGCCTGCGCCGCCCGTTGATGTCGCCACGCGCCGGTCCTCGGCGCCGGGATCGTAGAGGCAAGTCATGACAGCGCAGACGGAGCAGGCGGCGTTCATCCGCCTGGGCGATGGCGACGCATCGGCAATGCGCGTGCTCGAGCGCAGCGTCTATCGCGGCCCCCATCTGTTCAGCGCGCGCCCGATGGTGCGCATCCAGCTCGATCTGGGCGCGCTCGAAGACTGGCCGACCAGCCGCCTGCCGCAATTCGGCGGACGGCTGCGGGCATTGCTTCCCGGGCTCGCCGGCCACGGCTGCAGTTACCAGCAGCCCGGCGGGTTCATGCGCCGCGTGAATGAGGGCACCTGGCTCGGCCATGTCATCGAGCACGTCGCACTCGAGTTGCAATCGATCGCGGGCGCCCCCGTCACGCGGGGCAAGACGCGCTCGGTCCGCGGTCGCCCGGGCGTCTACAATATCCTGTTCGCCTATCAGGACGAGGCGATGGGCCTCGCGGCCGGCGCCCATGCGATCCGCCTCGTGGCCGCGCTGTTGCCCGAAGGGCTGGGCCACGTCCGCGGGCTCGCGCTCTTGCCCCCGACCCGCGTCGCCGACCCGCTCGACATCGGCGCGATCGCCGCCGAGTTGCGCGCGACGCTGCGGGCGAATTCGTTCGGTCCGACCACGCAGGCGCTGGTCGATGCGGCACGCCGTCGCGGCATTCCCGTGATGCGCCTCGACGAGCACAGCCTGGTTCAATTCGGCCATGGCAGCGCCCAGCGGCGGATGCGCGCCAGCATCACCGGCAACACCAGCCAGATCGCGGTCGACATCGCAGGCGACAAGAGCCTGACCAAGCGGCTGCTCGGCGAAGCGGGCTTGCCCGTGCCGCAGGGAAGCGTCGTCCGCCGGGTCGACGATGCCGTGCGCGAGGCGCTTCGCCTCGGCTGGCCGGTGGTGGTCAAGCCGCTCGACGGCAATCATGGCCGCGGCGTCACGACCGATCTCGCCGACGAGGCGGGGGTGCGCGCCGCCTTCACGCTTGCGGCCCGACACAGCGGGCGGGTGATCGTGGAACGACAGGTGCCGGGCAACGATCATCGCATCCTCGTCGTCGGCGGGCGCGTCGTCGCGGTTGCCGAACGCGTGCCCGCGCAGGTGATCGGCGACGGTTTCCACAGCATCGCCCAGTTGATCGACTTCCTCAACGCGGATCCCCGCCGCGGCGAAGGGCATGAAAAGGTGCTCACCCGGATCGTCGCCGATGCCGCGATGACGGCGCTGCTCGCGAAATCGGGCCGAACGCTCGCCACGATTCCCGCGGCGGGAGAGGTGGTCAGGCTGCGCGACACCGCCAATCTTTCGACCGGCGGCACCGCCGTCGATCGCACCGACGTCATTCATCCCTACAACGTCGCCGTCGCCGAACAGGCTGCCGCAGTCGTCGGGCTGGACCTTTGCGGAATCGACTTTCTGTTGCCGGACATCAGCCGGCCGGTGCGCGAAACCGGCGGGGGGATCGTCGAGGTCAACGCGGCGCCCGGCTTTCGCATGCACCTCGAACCGTCGAGCGGCACGCCGCGCGACGTCGCGGGGCCGGTAATCGACATGCTCTTCCCGCGCGGTCGCGGGCGTATCCCGATCTTCGCCGTCACGGGCACCAACGGCAAGTCGACCACCGCACGCATGGTGGCGCGCATCCTCGGCGCGGCGGGGCACCATGTCGGCATGACGACGACCAGCGGCATCTATGTCGACGGGCAGTTGATGGTCGAATCGGACGCGAGCGGCCCCAGGAGCGCGCGCGCCGTGCTGCGCAATCCACATGTCGACGTCGCGGTACTCGAAACCGCGCGCGGCGGCATTCTTCGCGAAGGCCTGGGCTTCGACGAGGCCGATGTCGGCGCGGTGCTCAACGTGACGGCCGACCATCTCGGGCTCAAGGGGATCGACACGGTCGAGGCGCTGGCCGACGTGAAGGGCGTCGTCGTCGAAAGCGTCGCGCGCCGGGGCCATTCGATCCTCAACGCCGACGATCCGATGTGCGTTCGCATCGCCCGTCACGCGGGCGGACGGCCGGTCTGGTTCTCGCTCAACGGCGGCCCGCTGATGTCGGATCTGGTCCGCCGGCACGTTGCGGCGGGCGGCATGGCGGTGGTGCGCGAGGCGGGCAGCTATGGCGGCACGATCGTCCTCCACCGCGACGGCGAACGGGTCGAGGTGATGCCCGCGGCCGAGGTGCCGGCGACGCTCGGCGGCATCGCCGGTTTCAACATCGCCAACGCCCTCGCGGCGATCGCGATGACGGCCGCGCACGGCGTCTCGCTCGCGACGATCCGTGCCGCGCTGCACGGGTTCAGCAACGCGTTCGAGGACACGCCCGGACGGCTCAACGTTCACGACGCGCACGGCATGCGCTTCATCCTCGATTACGCGCACAATCCCGCCGGGCTGATCGCGCTGGGCGAGGTCATCGCGCACATGCGGCCGCGTTACCGCCGCGTGATCGGGATGGTCAGCATTCCCGGCGACCGCCGCGACTGCGACATTCTCGAAATGGGCGAGCTCGCCGGCGGCCTGTTCGACGAAATCATGTTCCGCGAATCCCCCGACGGACGCGGGCGCCCCGCGGGTGAGATCAACGGGTTGATGTCGCAAGGCGCCATGCGCGCGGGGGTCGAGCCGCACCGCATCCATCGCATCGTCGACGAGGCCGAGGCCGTGGCGGCGACGCTGCGCATGGGCGCGCCCGGCGACCTGATCGTGCTCATGCCCACCTCGGTCGAACAGGTCTGGCACCAGATCCTCGCCTTCCGCCCCGATCCCGCCCGGATCGAACCGGCCGCGACGACGTCGCCCGGCCTGGCCGCGTCCGCCTGAGCCGGTGCCGCGTCACGCCGATGGATCGCCGGCGCGCGCGCCGGGTTTGGTTCGCCGGGGACAGCGCGCGCATCCCCGCAAGCACGGAGCACCACGAATGACCGAAGGCGGCGGCCCGCTCATCATCATCGGCGGCCATGAGGACAAGGACGGCGACAAGCGCATCCTCAAGGAAATCGCCAGCCGCGTCGGCGAGGGGCGGCTGGTGATCGCCACCGTCGCCAGCCATCAGCCGGACGGCTATTTCGAAGCCTATCAACAGGCATTCGGCGCGCTCGGCGTCCACAACCTTGTCGAACTCTATGTCCACGAACGCGGCGAGACGCTCGAACAGCACGCGTTCGAGATCTTCGAGGACGCGGTCGGCATCTTCTTCACCGGCGGCGATCAATTGCGCATCTCCAGCCAGATCGGCGACACGCCCGTCGAAAAGATGGTGCGCGAGATCCACCGTCGCGGGGGCCTGATCGCGGGCACGTCGGCGGGGGCATCGGTGATGAGCGAGACGATGCTGGTCAAGGGCTCGAGCCAGGAATCGCACCGGATCGGCGACCTTCACATGGCGCCGGGGCTCGGCCTGGTTCGCGATGTCATCATCGACCAGCACTTCGCCGAACGGGGCCGGATCGGCCGGCTGCTCGGCGCGGTCGCGCAGAATCCGCGCGTGCTCGGCATCGGCATCGACGAGGACAGCGCGATCGTGCTCGAGGGCTCGCAGTTCCGCGTGGTCGGGTCAGGGGCGGTCTACATCGTCGACGGGTCGGGCGTCACCCACTCGAACATTGCGGAGGCAAGCCCCGAACGAACGCTGTCGATGCACGATGTCCGCCTGCACGTGCTCAGCGACGGCGACCGCTTCGACCTCGACCACCGCACCCCGCGCCGGCCCTAGTCGCGCCTCAGAAGCGCAGGTCGAGCCCCAGCGTCGCGCCCCGCCGCGTATAGGTGTCGACACGTCGAAGTGTCGTCAGGCCGAACCGCAAGGTCATGCCCGGCTCGATCGTCCAGGCCGCCGTCAGGTTCGCCGAACGCGTCGTCCGCGTGATCCCCGCCTCGGTCTCGGGCACGCTCGCAAGGGTGGCGCTCAGCCGCAATTCGGGTCGCAACTGCGTCTCGACGCCGCCCGACCAGCCGGTACGATGGCGGCCGCGCTCGTCCCACAGGTTGGTCATCGCCAGGTGGAAGCTGCTCCGCAGCGGCTGCGACGACACGACGATCCCCGGCACGATCGTGCTGGTCTGGACGTCGCCATTCGCCGCGGCGAAATCGGCCCGGCGCAGGTCGATCCGCAGCGTGAGCGGACCGATCAGGTCCGCTTCGCCGCCGGTCGCGACCCGCCAGCGCTCGCGAAAATCCGCATCGGGCGTCGCCGATGCGGCGACATAGCCGCGCAGCCACGGCGACAGCCGTCGATCGAGCCGCAATGCCAGCCGCGTATCGGTCGAAACGTCCCGGTCCTCGCGATCGACCTCGCCCGAAACCGTCGTCGCCTCGCCCGCGCGCCAGTTGACACCCAGCCTCTGGGTCGACCAGGTCGCGGCGGACCGGCCTGCGCGCCCCGTCACCCGCGCCAATCCGGCCTCGGGGCTCAGCGTCAGCCGGCGCTGCGGCCGTGTCGCCGGATCGGTCGCGTCGCCGGTCTCGCCCATCACCGGCGCGATCGGCGCCAGGTCGAGCCGGATCGCCGCGGCCTCTGCATTGGTCGGATCGCGTGCCTCGATCGCGTCGAGTTCGGCCTCGGCTCCGGCGCGATCACCGGCAGCCAGGAGCGCGCGGGCCAGTGCCGCGCGCGCGCCCAGATCGTCCGGTGCCCTGGCCACCGCTGCGCGGCGCTCGGCCAGCACTGCGGCGGCATCGCCTTGCGCCCGCGCGGGCACGGTACCCGCGATCGCCATCCCAAGCACCACCACCGCCGCCTGCACCCCCAAACGGCACAGCCCTGTCGGCACGCGCGGGGATCGAACCTTCACAACCATCCCGCCGCCTATGTTGGGAAAGCGGCTCGCTTTCAACCGCTTCGCGCCGACGCGCCGCATTTCCGGGCACATCCGGAGGCGCCGATCGGGCGCGCCTGGACTACACCGACAGTTGCCACGATCCGAAACAAAGGCGATAGGCGCCACGAAGTGCCGCATGATGCGTGCAAGTAAAGAAGGGGCGGACTCGACCAATCTCGGCGCAATGCCAACGCTTCCATCGTTCACGCGTTGAACGATCAGGCCCGCCGGGACACGCCCCGTTCATGAACCGACGACAAGAGACGATCGCATGTCCACCCAGCCCGCGCCGGGCGCACCGCGCGCCGACGATGTTCCCGCCCCCACCGCCTTCGCGCCGATCGCGCCGACGCCGGCGCTGCGCGACGACGCCCCCTATGCCCGCGACGAGTTGCTGCACGAGATCTTCGACACCGCGGCGGCCGCGTTCGGCCCGCGCTGCGCGATCCGGCTGATCGGCGACGATCCCGAACACAGCCGACGCACCGCGCTCAGCTATGCCGAACTGCGCGAACGCGCGCTGCGGTTCGCCCGCCAGCTCCGCGCGATGGGGGTCAAGCGCGGCGACAAGGTCGTGCTCTGCCTGCCGCGCGGGCTCGATCAGTATATGGCGATCCTCGGCACGCTCTGGGCCGGCGCCTGCTATGTTCCGGTCGACTGGACCTATCCGCAGGACCGGATCGACTATATCGCGCAGGACAGCGGCGCCGTCCTGATCGTCACCGAAAGCGAACGCGCCGACGCCATGCCCGTCCGCACGCTCGTGCTCGACCGCAAGCTCGGCGATCTCGCCGCGCGCGAACCGCTGCCGATCGGGCGTGACGAAAGCGGCGCGGCGCCCGACGATCTTGCCTATATCATCTACACCTCGGGAACGACCGGCCGCCCCAAGGGCGTGGCGATCACCCACCGCAACGCCTGTCATCTCGTCCGGTCGGAAAGCGCGATCCTGGCGCTCGACGGCGACGATCGCGTGTTCGGCGGGTTCAGCCTCGCCTTCGACATGTCGGTCGAAACGATGTGGAGCGCATTTTTCGTCGGCGCCGAGCTGCTCGTCGCCAACGAGGCGCTGGCCAAGGCCGGGCCGGACATGGCCCCCGTGCTCGCGGCCGAGGGCGTGACCATCTGGCACGTCGTCCCGTCGCTGCTGTCGCTGGTCGAGACCGAAATGCCCAGCCTGCGCCTGCTCAACCTGGGCGGCGAGGCGTGCCCGCCCGATCTGGTCAACCGCTGGTTCCGGCCGGGGCTGCGGCTGCTCAACACCTACGGCCCCACCGAAACCACCGTCACCGCGACCTGGACCGAGCTTCAGCCGGGCCGTCGCGTCACGATCGGCCGCCCGCTGCCCGGCTATACCGCGTGGATCGTCGACGAGCAGCTCTGGCCCGTCCCCGCCGGGGCCGAAGGCGAGCTGGTGATCGGCGGCCCCGGCGTCGGTGCCGGCTATCTCAACCGCCCCGATCTCACGGCCGAAAAGTTCGTGATGACGCCCTTTGCGGGGCCGGACGGGGAACCGGTGCTCGTCTACCGCTCGGGCGATCTCGTCCGGCTCGATGCGGTCGGCGACATCGACTATATCGGCCGCATCGACACGCAGGTGAAGATCCGCGGCTTCCGCGTCGAACTGGGCGAGATCGAGGCGGTGATCGCCGACGACCCGGCGGTCGCCCAGGCCGTCGTCCACCTGTTCCGCGACGACGACGGCGCCGAGTTCCTCGCGGCCTTCGTCGTCGCGCGCAGCGGCGCCACGGTCGATCTTGACGCCGCGCGGGCGCGCGTCCGCGAACGCCTGCCCAATTACATGCGACCTGCGGCCTATCAGCTGCTCGACGCGCTGCCGACGCTCCCGGCCTCGGGCAAGGTCGACCGCAAGGCGTTGCAGCGGCCCGCCGCCGCGCCGGCCGAAGCGCGCGAGACCGTGCCGCCCGCGACCCCGCTCGAAGAACAGCTCCATGCGATCTGGTCGGAAGCCTTCGCCCCGCAAAAGGTGTCGGTGCTCGACGATCTGTTCGAGGATCTGGGCGGTCACTCGCTCAAGGCGGCGCGGCTCGTCTCGGCGATGCGCAAGACACCCGGGCTCGCCGGCGTATCGATCCAGGACGTCTATGCCGCGCCCAGCATCCGCGCGCTGGCCGCCCGGCTGCACGACCGTGTGGCCGCCGCGCCGATGGTCGAGGATCGCAGCTTTCATCGCGTGCCCGCGGCACAGCGCTGGCTGTGCTGGATCGCGCAGACGATCGCGCTGATCCCGATCTATTCGATCGCGGGTCTGCAATGGTTCTTCCCCTATGTCGCCTATACGCACCTGTCGGGCGACGACATGAACCGCGTCACGGCGCTGGCGTTCAGCGGGCTCAGCTTCATCGCCATCCCGCCGCTCGCGATGTTCGCCTCGATCCTGGTCAAATGGGTGGTGATCGGTCGCTTCCGCGCGGGCGACTATCCGCTCTGGGGTCTCTATTATTTCCGCTGGTGGTTCGTCCGACGCTTCTCCGAAGTCATCGCGACGCCCTATCTCGCCGGGACGCCGATGCTGCGCGCCTATTACCGGCTGCTCGGTGCGCGGATCGGCAAGCGCGCGTTCCTGGGCCGCTGCGCGATCGACACGCCCGATCTGGTCGAGATCGGCGACGATGCCGTCATCAGCGACTATGCGATGTTCGCCACCAGCTCGGTCGAACGCGGGCTGCTCCGGCTCGGCGCGATCCGTGTCGGCGACGGCGCCTTTCTCGGTTCGATGGCGGTGGTCGGGCGCGACTGCACGATCGGCGAAGGCGCGATGCTCGAGGATCTCTCGGCAATCCCCGTCGGCACCGCGATCCCGGCGGGCGAGGCGTGGAGCGGGTCGCCCGCCCAGCGCGTCGAAAGCGGGCTGGAGCGCCGTCGCGACGACGCTGCCGGGCCGGTGCGCCGGCTGCTGACCGGCTTCGGCCTCGCCGTCGCCGCGGCAATCCTGCCGCTCGTCGCGATCCTGCCCATCGCGCCCGGGCTGATCGCGATGATCGAGATCGACTGGAACACCGAAAGCTACAGCTATCTGCTGATCTCGCCGCTGCTCGCGCTCACCTACATCCTGCTGATGTGCACGCTCACCGTGGCGGCCAAGCGGCTGATCCTCGGCTCCGTCCGGCCGGGGCGCTATTCGATCCACAGCTGGTTCTACGTCCGCTTCTGGTTCGTGCAGCAGGTGAACGACCTCGCGCTGCGGCTGCTCCACCCGATCTATGCCACGCTGTACGTCATCCCCTGGTATCGGGCGCTCGGCGTGCGCGTCGGCCGCCGGGCGGAGATCTCGACCGCGGCGGCGATCGTGCCCGATCTCGTCGACATCGGCCCCGAAAGCTTCATCGCCGACGCCGTGCTGTTCGGCGCGGCGCGGATGGAGCCGGGCGCGATCCGGCTGGCGCATACCCGGATCGGCCGGCGCTCGTTCATCGGCAATTCGGCGCTGCTGCCCACCGGCGCGACGATCGGCGACGGCGTGCTGATCGGCGTGCTGTCCAAACCGCCCGCCGACGACGGTGCCGCGGCACCCGACGGCACCTGGTTCGGCTCGCCCCCCATCTCGCTCCCCGTCCGCCAGACGGTCGCGCTGTTCGACGAGGGCGCGCGCTTCAATCCCGGCCGCCGGCTGGTGGCGACGCGCCTGGCGATCGAGGCGGTGCGCGTCACGCTCTCGCTCACGCTGTTCATCGCCTTCTTCAGCCTGCTGCTCTCGGCAGTCGGCGAGCTCGACGATTTGCGCAACGGCGGCTACTGGATCCTCGTCACCTTCCCCTTCCTCTATATCGGCTTCGCGCTCGCCTGCGGGCTGTCGGTCGTACTGCTCAAATGGCTGGTGATGGGGCGCTACAAGCCGACCACCCAGCCGCTGTGGAGCCCGTTCGTGTGGCGAACCGAACTGGTGACGGCGACCTACGAGAATCTGGCCGTGCCCAACCTGCTCGAGCCGCTGCGCGGCACGCCATGGCTGGCCGCCTATCTCCGGCTGCTCGGCTGCCGGATCGGCCGGCGCTGCTACATCGACACGACCGACTTCACCGAACCCGATCTGGTCGAGATCGGCGACGACGCGGCGCTTAACGATTTCGCGGGGCTCCAGACGCACCTGTTCGAGGATCGCGTGATGAAGGTCAGCGGCGTCCGCGTCGGCGACCGTGCGACGATCGGCTCCTACGCGATCGTCCTCTACGATGCCGAAATCGGCGAGGACGCACAGCTCGGCGACCTTTCGGTGGTGATGAAGGGCGAGGCGCTGCCGCCCGGCACGTCGTGGGAGGGGCTCCCCGCCCGCCCGGCGCGCGCCGAGTGACGCTGCCCGTCTGGATCGACGGGCCGCTCGCGCCCGCCCCGGTCCCTCCGGCGGGCGCGATTGCGTGGCAGGTGCGGCTCGACGATCCGGCGGTCGAAGCGGCGGCGGGGCAGGCACCGCTCACCGCTGCCGATCTCCGCGATCTTGCGGACCGCCCCGATTCGGCGATGCGCGGGATGCGGCGCCGGCTCACCCGGCTGCTCGTCGCGCGCGTCACCGGGGTCCATCCGGCCGCGATCGACATCCGGCGCGATGCGCTCGGTGCGCTCCATCTCGACGCGCCCCACACCAGCGGCGGGGCGCTGCACGGCTGGCACGTCAGCGTCGCCGGGCGCTGGCCGCATTGCCTGATCGGGCTGGCACGTCAGCCGGTGGGGGTCGATCTCGAGCCGCTCGACGCCGATCCGCCGCCACCCGATGCGCTGACCCCCGCCGAAGCCCGCAGGCTCGCCGACGCCCCGCCGCACGCCTGGCTCGCCTGCTGGGTGGCCAAGGAGGCGCACGCCAAATGCCTCGGCATCGCCTCGCGGATCGAGCCGACCGGGATCGAAACCGGCGCCGCCGCGCCCGGGGCGGCCATCACCGCAGCCTCCGCGACCGGCACCACCCGGGGCTGGGTGACGACGGGCATGGGAACGCTGCGCGCGCTCGCGCTCCCCGCCTGACCGCGCCGCCTCAGTCGTGCGGCACCTCGTGCCGCTGGGTCGGATCGACGGTATCGTCGTCGGCGGAAATCGGCCGCAGGTCGCCCGAAACGATCGCGCGCCCTTTGCCCAGCGCCTTGGCGCTGTAAAGCGCGAGGTCGGCGCGCTTGAGCAGTTCGCTCTTCGAATGGATGCCGTCGGTCAGCACGCAGCACCCGATCGTCGCGGCGACGCGGATCACGCCCTTCGGCCCCGGCACCGCGACAACCAGTTCGCCGAGCAGGCGATGGAGCAGCGGGCGGATCGCCGCCAGCGCCTCGGCATCGGTGATCGCCAGCACGAACTCGTCGCCGCCCAGTCGCGCGGCGAAGCCCAGCGCCTCGGCCTGCGCGGCAAGCTTGGCGCCGATCGCCTTCAGCACCTCGTCGCCCGCGGCATGGCCATAGGTGTCGTTCGCGGTCTTGAAGTTGTCGAGGTCGATCAACAGCACCGCCAGCGCGCGGTCGGCCATGCGATTGCGCTCGACATGCTCGTGCAGATAGGCGTCGAGCGCGCTGCGGTTGGGCAGCTGCGTCAGCTCGTCATAACGCGCCGATCGTTCGAGCGCCTTTTCGAAGTCATAGCGCGAGGTCACGTCCTGGCAGATGCCGATCAGCGCCACCGCCTCGCCGTCGCGACACTCGACCTCGCCCACATTGCGGACGCGCCGCCGCTCGCCCGTGCCGGTGACGATATCGGTCTCGACATCGTAACCCGCGCCGGTCGCGATCGCGCGGTCGATCGCCTGCATGATCAGGTCGCGGTCCTGCACCGGATAGAATCCGAACAGTTCCTCCAGCGCAGGCGGCCCCTTGGCCGGATCGAGTCCGAACAGCGTATAGCTGTGCGGCGACCAGGCGAGTTCGGCGCTGCCCAGGTCGAGCCGCCACGATCCCACGCTCGCCAGCCGTTCGGCCTGTTCGAATGTGCCCAGCCCGCGCTCGCGCTCGCGCAGCCGCCGCTCGGCGGTCTCCGCCGCGACGCGGTGCTCGGCTGCCGTCCGCCGCGCGTCGATCAGCGTCTCGACCAGATGGCCGAGCTGACGGAACATCTTGAGCTCGGACGTGCTCGGCAGGCGCGGTTCCTGACCGATGACGCACAGCGTGCCGATCACCTGGTCGGCATCGGCGCGGCGGCTGGTCAGCGGAACGCTCGCCAGGAACCGCACGCCGTCGGGCGTCGCCACCATCGGGTCGGCCTTCAGCCGCGCATCCTCGGCCGCGTCGGGAACGATCAGCGCCGGCCCTGCGCCAAAGGCCCGCGCGCACAGCGCAAGCGCCCCCGCCGCCGCCCTGGGGAGCGGCCCGCATTGGGCGGTGAACCAGTCGCGGTGCGGCGCGTCGATCCAGACCAGCGCCGTGTCGCCGCCCAACAGGCGCGCCGTGCAATCGGTGATCGCGGCAAAGGCGTCGCCCGGGCCGCTCGGCTCGTGCGCCATATGTGGCGGAAAAGCCGGAAGCGACAACGACTCCGGCGCCGGGACGGGGCTCGATCCGTCCCGGCCAAATCCGCCGGCACGCCCCGCATCCATCCTCATCTGCAACCCCAAACGCGACCTTGTTACCCGCTCCTTATAGGAGGCCGGCCGAGCGACTTGGCGCGGCGGGGGAATTTATCGTTACGCGCCGGGTAAGGAATGGACCGGATCGACATCCGCCGCGACGGGCGCACTTCCGCGAACGTCCGCGAGTCCCGAACCGCGTCGACGGCGGGCATTTGCGGTCCTCCCGGAGTAACGCGCATCTGATTTTCGTGCGATCACGGCTCCGGATCAGTCGCCGCCGCGTTGCCCTTTGCCGTCCCAGCCACAAAGGCCGTTCATGCATCGACTTCGCCACGCCGCGCTCCCGCTGATCCTGCTTCTGCTCGGTGCGTTCGCCTCGGTGCTCGCCGCCGTGCAGATCGCGCGGACCGAACAGGCGCGCACGGTCGCGCGGTTCCACAGCATCGCCGCCTCTGCCCAACAGGATATCGAGGCAAAGCTCGCCACGCAGGCGACGCTGCTGCGCGGGCTCGCCGGGCTGTTCGAGGCCGATGGGAATGTCGATCGCGACGCGTTCCGTGCCTATGTCGACCGGCTCAACCTCGATGCCAACTATCCCGGGGTGCTTGGCCTCGGCTATGCGCCGGTCAGCGCGGGCGACGGTCCCGGCGCCGCAGTGCTCGCGCGCGGGCGCGCCGAACAGGGGCCGGATTTCCGCCTGTGGCCTGCCGGCCCGCGCACGCGCTATTCGACGATCCTCTACCTCGAACCGCTCAACCGCCGGAACCGCGCGGCGCTGGGGTTCGACATGACGTCGGAAGCGACGCGCCGGGCCGCGATGCTGCGTGCCCGCGAAACCGGCTTCACCGCGATGACCGGCCGCGTCCGGCTCGTGCAGGAGATCGACCCCGCCAAACAGGCCGGTTTCCTCCTCTATACGCCGCTGTTCCGCGATCGCGCGGCCCGCCGGGGCTCTACGGCTGGGTCTACAGCCCGTTGCGCGCCGACGACCTGTTCAACGCCACCTTCCGCGACGGCATCACCCGCGACGTCAGGATCGCCGTGTATGACGGACCGCCCAGCGCGGCGAGCCTCCTCTACCAGAGCGCCGCCGTCACGCCCGCCGACACGCTGCAAACGACGCGGCGGCTGCTCGCCGGCGGCCGCACGCTGCATCTCGTGGTCGCGGCGCCGCCCGGCTTCGACGGCCGCTCGCCGCTGCAATCGGCGCTCTGGGTCGGGATCGGCGGCCTGGTCGTCAGCCTGCTCGCCGCCGCGCTCGGCTGGCAACAGGCACGCGCCGCCGACCGCATCGAGGATCAGGTGCGCGAACGCACCGCCGAACTCGCGCTGGCGAACGACCAGCTCCGCACCGAAGCGGAGGCGCGCGAACGCGCCGAAACCCAGCTCAACCATATGCAGCGGATCGAGTCGCTCGGTCGCATGACCGGCGGGATCGCGCATGATTTCAACAATATGCTCGCGGTCATCATCGGCAGCCTCGACCTTGCGCGCCGCCGCGTCGACGATCCGGCAGCCGTCGCGCGGCTGATCGAACAGGCGGCGGGCGGCGCCACCCGCGCTGCCGAGCTCACGCAGCGCCTGCTCGCCTTTTCGCGCCAGCAGGCGCTGGTGCCGCGCGTGCTCGATCCCAACCGGCTGGTGCGCGAGATGACCGACCTCCTCGCGCGCACGCTCGGCGAGCAGGTGCGCCTGCGCACGCTGTTCGCTCCCGAGCCGCTCCGCATCCGCGCCGACGCGGCGCAGCTCGAAAGCGCGATCGTCAACCTCGCCGTCAACGGTCGCGACGCGATGGCGGCGGGGGGCACGCTCACCATCGCCACGGCGCACATCGAAACGCCGCCCGCCGGGCTCGATCTTGCGCCTGCGCCGCATGGCTGGGTCGAAATCACCGTCACCGACACCGGCGAGGGGATGGATGCCGCCGTGCTGGCGCATGCCTTCGATCCGTTCTTCACCACCAAGGGCGTCGGGCGCGGCACCGGACTGGGGCTCAGCCAGGTGCTCGGCTATGTGCGCCAGTCGGGGGGCGATGTGGCGATCGCCACCGCGCCGGGCGCGGGCACGACGATCCGCATTCTGCTTCCCGCCTATCAGGGCGACGAGGTCGCGATCACCGACGTGCCGCGCGGCGCAGTGCCCACCGGCCGGCCCGAGGATGTGGTGCTGGTGGTCGAGGACGACGCCCAGGTCCGCACCACCACCGTCCAGATGCTGCGCGACCTCGGCTACACTGCGCTCCACGCCGGCGGCGGTGCCGAGGCGCTGGGCACGCTCGCGCGCTGTCCGGGCGTCCGGCTGGTCTTTTCGGACATCGTCATGCCCGAAATGGACGGACCGACGCTCGCGCGGCTCGTCCGCCGCGACTGGCCCGAAACGCGGCTGCTCTTCACGACCGGCTATGCCCCCGAACATCTGATCGAGGGCGAGGGCGACGCCCCGCTGCTGCGCAAGCCGTTCACCGAGGCCGATCTCGCGCGTGCGATCCGGGCGACGCTCGACGCCTGAACCGCGACCTGCGCGAAGGTTTCGGGCGCCCCGGATTGCTGCCGGGCGCCGATCCGGCTAACTGTCGTACATGGACAATACAGTCACCCGCTCGCTCAAACGAACGGTCGCCGGCGCGATGATCGCCCTGCTCGCCTGCACCTCGGCGGCGGCGGCGGCGCGGCCGCGTACGTCGCTCCCTGACATGAACGCCGTCTTGCGCGATCAGCGGGTCGAAAGTGCGTCGGTCGCCCTGATCCGCAACGGGCGGATCGTCGCGACGGGCGCGTGGGGCATGGCTGGCCCGGGCCGCGCGGCGACCGTCGCCACGCCCTATAATCTCGCCTCGCTGACCAAGCCGCTGACGGCGGAAATCGTCTTGCGGCTGGTCTCGGCAGGCGGGCTTTCGCTCGATGAACCGATGGATCGCTATTGGCGCGACCCTGACCTGGCCAACGATCCCCGGCGGATGAAGCTGACGGTCCGCATGGCGCTCAGTCACCGTACCGGGTTGCCCAACTGGCGTGATGCGAAGGGGCTGGCCTTCGAGCATGATCCTGGCACGACCACAGGCTATTCCGGCGAAGGCTATCAATATGCCGCGCGTTACGCCGAGCGTCGCACCGGACAGCCGTTCGAAGCGCTCGCGGCACGCTGGCTGTTCGCCCCCGCGGCCATGCCCGCATCGGGTTACGTGTCGGGGCAAGGCGCCACGATCCCGATCGCCGTGCCCCATGACGACGCGGGCAAGCCGCTGCCTGTCGAACCGGTGACGCGCTACAATGCCGCCGATCTGGCCCATGCGACGGCGCGCGATTACGCGCGGTTCCTCATCAGGGTCCGAACGGACGAAGGGATGACCGCTTCGGTCGCCGCAGAGCGCAGCCGGCTACAGGCGGATCTCGGACCCGGGACATGCGCCGGCGCCAGGGCGAGCACCTGCCCGCCCTGGATCGGCTTCGGTCTGGGCTGGCAACTCCTGGGCTTCGCTGACGGGACGACGATGCTCCACACCGGCAAGGACGCCGGTTCTTTCACCTTCGCCGCCATCAATCGCGCGACGGGCGACGGGATCGTCATCCTGACCAACAGCGACAACGGGTGGCGCGTCATCCTGCCGATCCTCGAACGCACCGACAGCGATCCGAAACTGATCGCCTTCCTGCGCGGCCAGATGAACTGACACGATCATGCGCCGGATGACCGCGCGCCCCCACCGGCAGCCGGCCGCTTCCGGGCAGGCCCGGCGCGCATAGCCTCTCCGGCGACGGCACGCGCCGGGAGACATCGCCGCAGCCAAACGCTATGCGCGCGGCATGCCCCGGCTGCTCCTGTTCAACAAACCCTTCGGGGTCCTGTCGCAATTCACCGACCGCGGCTCGCCGATGGTGCGGTCGACCCTGTCGGATTTCATTGCGGTAAAGGGCGTCTACCCCGCCGGGCGGCTCGATCGCGACAGCGAGGGCCTGCTGCTGCTCTGCGACGACGGGCGACTGCAGGCGCGCATTGCCGATCCGCGCTTCAAGATGCCCAAGACCTATCTGGTGCAGGTCGAGGGCGATCCGCAGGACGCGGAACTCGAGCCGCTGCGGCGCGGTGTGCTGCTCAAGGACGGCATGACCCTGCCGGCGGAGGTCGCGCGGATCGACGCGCCGGACCTGTGGGAGCGCGACCCGCCGATCCGCCAGCGCAAGTCGATCCCCGACAGCTGGCTGAGAATCACCATCCGCGAAGGCCGCAACCGGCAGGTCCGCCGGATGACCGCGGCGGTGGGCCTGCCCACGCTGCGGCTGGTCCGCTGGTCGATCGGCGACTGGTCCGTCGCCGGGATCGCGCCGGGGGAGTTTGCGGAGGGCCTGCGCCGGAGGCAGGGGTGAAGGCTACGCCCGGTATTGGCCGTGCGCGCGAATGTCCGGGGTTGGTGGGAAGCGGACGCTATCTGCTGGGGCAGGCGCGCGCCGGCGTAAGAGTGATATTCCTATAGGTCAGCGAGCGCTGTACGTCGCCGTCATCCGTGCTGATCGTTGCGGTTCCCTGAAAAGTCGCAGGAACGCCGTTGTCAGATGATCCTCTGCCCATACGCTGAGCAGGTGCGGAGAGTGTGACCAGCACGAATGACCGAAGCTCCTTCGGGCTGCCATGATTGAACCATGTCGCGCCTTGGCTCCCTTCTCCTTCAAGTTGACCGTTCGGAGTAGCGCTGCTGCCCGCTTTGATCCTCCAACCGGGGGGGATTCTACATACGGCCCGAAATTGAACTCCCCAGGTCTTGATGGAAAACGCTTCGATGCTTTCGGTGCCCTTGAGCGGAATGCTCCCGATCGAAAGCAGGTAGGTGCGAGGACGGTCGACGGGCGCTGCACCGACCAAGAGCAAAGCGAGGAGGAGACGTGCCTTCACAGGCTTAAGCTTGCATTAGATTCCAACGTCCGCAACTGGGCGCTTCCTGCCGTTGCGCATACATGCGTCTAAAGCCGATGGTACCAGTGGCACACACGCCTGTGACGCCGTCTGGCGGGCGACTGCGGCGCGTCGCCGTGACTGCCGCCGGTTGCTGCCGGCCGCGAAAGCTGATTTGAAGCCTCGCGCTGGGGGGCTCGACCGCGTACAGGCGCGCCGGGTTGCTCCCATCGTCTCGCGACCGGCTCCATCGCGCAAGGAGCGTGTACAAGGGCAGGCAGTTTCTGGGTTTCAATGAACTATCGACATTCCTTCCATGCCGGCAACAGCGCCGATGTCGTCAAGCACAGTCTGCTGATCGCGCTCGTCCGGGCCTTGCAGCAAAAGCCGGGCGCGCTGACGCTGATCGACACCCATGCCGGCTGCGGGCTCTATGATCTGGGCGGCGAACAGGCCCAGCGTACCGGCGAGGCCGCACAGGGCGTGTTGCGGGCCTTTGCCGACACGAACCCGTTGCTCGACGACTATCGCGCCGCCGTGCGCGCCGTGAATGTCGGGGCAGAGCCGCAGCGCTACCCCGGCTCGCCGCAGTTCCTCGCGCAGCTCCTGCGCCCGCAGGACCTGCTGATCCTCAACGAAAAGCATCCCGAAGACGCGCAGGCCCTGCGCGGCGTGATGCGCGGATCGCCTGCCGCCGTGCACGAGCGTGACGCCTATGAGCTTTGGCTGGCGATGCTGCCCACCCGAACGCCGCGCGGCGTGGTGGTGGTCGACCCGCCCTATGAGCAGACCGATGAACGCGCCCGCATCACCGCAACCCTTGCCGCCGCGCACCGCAAATGGGCGCATGGCGTGACGGTGATCTGGTATCCGCTGAAGGACCGCGCGACGCATCAGCAGTGGAAGCGAAAGCTGCGCAACCTCGGCATCCCGAAATTCCTTTCGGTCGAGCATTGGCTCTATGATGCCGATCAGCCCGAGCTCTATAACGGCGCCGGGCTGTTCATCGTCAATCCGCCCTACGCCTTCACACAGGCGCTGCCGCCGCTGCTCGAAGCCCTCCGCGCCGCGCTGGCGCCGGAAGGGCACCGGGGCAGGATTACCGCCGAGTGGCTGGGCGATTGAAAATGCGGCCGGTACCGGCTCGGATCATCCGGCACCGGCCCGCCGGCGTCCGGCGATCCGCGTTTCCGAAACGTCGCCCCGATTGCCGCGCCGCCGGCGCTCGCCCCCGCTAGCGGCCGGAGGTGATGCGAATTGCAGCACCGGGGCCTCGCTATCGCCCCGTGCGAAAGGGCGTCGCGGCCAGCGCTTCGCAAAGGATGGGCGCGCTTCCCCACCGCCGTCGTCCCTGCGACGCACGGCCGTATCGTTGCGGCACGCCTCGGCCAAGCTTGTTGGCACATGACAAGCCCGAACGCCGGGGCTAAGACGCGCAGTGTGCAGCGCCTACGCCGCCTTGTTGCCCGTCATCGTGTCGTCGCAGGAGCGGTCCTTGCGCTGGCGCTGGTGATGAAGCTGCTGATCCCCGCCGGCTTCATGCCGATGGTGGCGGACGGCCGAATGGTCGTGCGGCTATGCTCGGGCACGGGGCCGATGGCCATGGCCGTTTCCGGATTCGGGCAGAACAAGACCGATCACGACAGCAACCACGACAAGCACGAGCAGCCCTGCGCCTTCTCCGGCCTCTCCGCACCGTCGCTGGCAGCGGCCGATCCGGCCCTGCTGGCGCTCGCGATCCTGTTTGTGCTCGCGATGGGCATCCGCGCCCTGGCGTTGCCGGCCACGGCGGCGCCCCCCTATTTGCGCCCGCCGCTGCGCGGTCCACCGGCACGCTGATCGACGACGCCGCGTGACCGGCTGAAAGGGGGGCTGCGCCTTGGCTCGGTCCGCATCGTCTGCCGTCATGCCTCGTAGCAAAGCCTGATCGAGGCATCGCCCCCGCGCGATGCCGGCAGGCGTCGAGGACTGCCATCCATGCTCCATCCTGTTCCGGCGCGGGCATCGGCCCGTCGCAAGCGCGTTCGCCCTGTTGCGACGGCCACGCCTGCCCTGCCGCGTTTCATCGCCTGGCTGCGCAGGCTCCGCCGCTCGGCCTGGCTGCTGATCGCGGCCTGCACGCTGTTGCGCATCGGCGCGGCGATCGTGCCCGACGCACCGATCGTACTGCCCGCGTTCCGGCCGCGGCTCGAAACCGGCAGCCGATCGGAACGCGACGTCGGACGCTGGCTCGGTCTGCGCCGCGCCGTCACCCCCCGCCTCCCGTCCGCATTGCCTGCGGGCCGCAGCTTTTCCTGACGCAGCCCGTCAGCACCCCCTTCATGGAAGGAAGACACATCATGAAACCCATTCTTGCCGGCCTGGCCTGCGCGATTGCCGCCGCCCCGGCGCCGGCCCATGATTTCACGCTCGGCAGCCTGGAAATCGCCCATCCCTGGACCCGCCAGACCGCCCCCGGCCAAAGCAACGGCGGCGGCTTCCTGGTCGTGACCAACAAGGGCCGCACAGCCGACCGGCTGATCGGCGTCGCCTCGCCCGCCGCGGGCAAGGTCGAGCTCCACACCATGGCGATGGACGGCGGCGTGATGCGCATGCGCCCGGTCGTCGGCGGGCTGCCGATCCCGGCGGGCGGCACGCTCACGCTCGCGCCCGGCGGCTACCACATCATGCTGATCGGCCTGAAGGCGCCGCTCGCGCTCGGTGCGATGGTGCCGCTGACGCTGCGCTTCGAACGGGCGGGCTCGATCACCGTGGCGCTCAAGGTCGAGCCGGTGAGCTTCACCGGAAAGGCGGCGCATGACCGGCATTGATCCCGATCCCGATCCCGACACCGATACCGCATCGGAAGGCAGCATCGGCCGGGGCTGGATCGGCTGGACGATTGCCATCCTGGTCTTGCTCGCGGCGGCGGGCGGGGTCGCCTATCGGGTGACGCTCCGCAAAGCCCCGTCCGCCACGACGGCCGCGCTCTTCGGTGGTGCGTTCGCCATGACCGATCAGAACGGCAGGACGGTCACCGACCAGTCGCTGCGCGGCAAGGCCTATGCGATCTTCTTCGGCTTCACCCGCTGCCCGGACGTCTGCCCGACCTCGCTCAACCGCATGGCGCAGCTGCGCAAGCAACTCGGCACCGACGGCATGAAGTTCGACATCGTCTTCGTCTCGGTCGATCCCGGCCACGACAAGCGCCAGGACATCGGCAACTATCTCGCGCTGTTCGGCACGCCGATCATCGGGCTGACCGGCACCGATGCCCAGATCGCGCAGATCGTGAAGGCGTTTCACGTCTATTACCGAAAGGTGCCGCTCCCGGGCGGCGACTACACCATCGATCACACCGCCTCGATCTACCTGATGGACCGCGAAGGCCGGTTCGTCGCCACCATCGATCACCAGGAACAGCAAGACACCGCGCTGGAAAAGCTCAGGCGCGCGATCGCGTCCTGACACCCGCACGAGCCACAGATAATGGGAAACACAACCTTGAAGACCATCCTGCTCACCGGCGCGTGCCTCGCGTTCGCCGGCCCCGCCCTTGCCCAGACCACGTCGCCCGCTGCGACGGACAGCGATACCCGCTTCACCATCGGCGAGATCGTCGTCACCGCGCCCAGCATGGTGCGCTCGACCGAGAACGTCCTCACCTCGGTCGACATGCTCGGCGGCGACGTTGCCCAGCGCCAGTCCGTCGACAATGCCTGGGAGCTGTTCGCCCGGCTGCCCGGCGTGGTGCTGACCGATTTCAACCAGGGCACCACTTCCGGCCGCTTCTCGATCCGCGGCTTCAACGGTGAGGGCGAGATCAACGCGGTCAAGCTGCTCGTCGACGGCGTGCCGAGCAACGACAATGCCGGGGCGATGACCGCGATCGACATGATCGCGCCGCTCGACATCGCCGGAATCGAGCTGGTGCGCGGCACCTCCGATCCGCGCTGGGGCCTCAACGCGATTGCCGGCAGCGCCAATATCCTCACCCGGATCGGCGGCAGCTATCTCGACGCGCGGCTGCTCGGCGGATCGTTCGGGACAATGGACGGGCAGCTCTCGGCCGGGCTGGAGCGCGGACGCTTCAGCCAGAACTACTTGGTCAGCTACCGCTCGACCAACGGCTACCGCGCCCATGCCGATCTCGAACGTCTCAACCTCGCCGGCAAATGGTTCTATGATTTCGGCGGCACCCGGCTGGGCGCGATCGTGCGCTATTCGGACGCGACCGCGCAGGAGCCCGGCTATCTCACCGATGCCGATGCCTATACCCGCCGCCGCATCGCCTATCCGATCTCGGAAACCGATGGCGGCACGCGGCGGATCGGCCAGTACAGCCTGCATCTCGACAGCGGCCTCACCGACACGCTGGCGCTGAACGCCACCGGCTATGCCAACAGCCTGCGCGACGACCGCTATGTACGCTATTCGGCCAATGTCGCGCAGCAGCGGCGGCTCGCCGACGAGTGGCAATATGGCGGCACGCTGGCGCTCCATTACCATCCTCAGGTCGATTTCCTCTACCGGCTGATGCTGGAAGCCGGCGGCGACGTGCAGGTGCAGGATAACAAGTCGTTGCGCTGGCTGGCCAATCGCCGGACGTTGACCAGCCAGACCCGCGACCAGAAGTTCGACCTCACCGTCTATGGCGGCTATCTCCAGGCGGTGATCGAACCGACCGCGTGGCTGAAGCTAACCCCCGCCTGGCGCGTCGACCGGGTGGCGGGCAGCTTCACCAACCGCCTGAACCGCACGACCGCCCCGATCAACGACTATGGCACGATCAGCCAGCCCAAGATGAGCATCGCGATCACCCCCGGCGGCGGCGTGACGCTGTACGGCAATTATGGCCGCAGCTTCCAGATCGGGGTCGGCTCGGGCGCCTATCTGGTGCCGCCGCGCACCGCCGACCTCGCGCCTTCGATCAACGAAGGCTATGAGGCGGGCATCAAGCTGGCGCGCGGCCGCTGGCTGGAGGCACGCGTGGCGCTTTGGCAGCAGACCGCGAGCGGCGAACTCAAGCGACGCCTCAACGATCCATCGGGCGATTTCGACAATCTCGGCAAGACGCGGCGGCGCGGCATCGACCTTCAGCTCGATCTGAAGCCGATGCGCGGCGTCGACCTGTGGGGCAGCTACTCCTACCAGACCGCGCGCATCGTCATTCCCGATCCGGCGACGCCGTCGCAGGCGGGCAACGATATCGACCACGTCCCCCGCCATGTCTTCTCGGGCGGTATCGACGTGACGCCGACGGACAAGCTGCGCCTGTCGCTGACCGGCAACGGCCAGTCGAGCTACCAGCTCAACGCCGCCAACAATCAGGGGCGGTTCGGCGACTATGTCGTGCTCAACGCCGAGGTCGCCTACCAGATCGACACGCATGTCGAGGTGTCGGCGCAGCTCAAGAACCTCGCCAACGACCGCTACGAATATGTCTGGTTCGACGGCTCCCAGCGGCTGCATGGC
The DNA here is from genome assembly GCA_023426225.1 of Pseudomonadota bacterium. Classification (GTDB taxonomy): domain Bacteria; phylum Pseudomonadota; class Alphaproteobacteria; order Sphingomonadales; family Sphingomonadaceae; genus Sphingomonas. Next base: position 37,834 of record JAFABD010000255.1, read on the forward strand.
CCGGCCGATCCGCGCGCGCTTTACGGCGCGATGCGCTTCCGCTTCTGATGGCGGCGGCGCGCCCTTCGCTGCGGGTGCTGGTGCGGCGGGTCCATCTCTGGCTCGGCCTGACGATCGGCGCGCTGTTCGCCTTTGCCGGGCTGACCGGCAGCCTGCTCGTCTTCTATCCGGAGATCGACGCCGCGCTGTCGCCGGCGCTGCGCGCGGTGCCGGCGGGGACGCGGCCTGCCGCGTGGCAGGCGGTGGTCGACACGCTCCATCGCGAGCATCCCGCCCGCACCGGCGCCTGGCGGATCGAAGTGACGCCGCAGGGCGGCGCGATCCCGGTGCGCTACTACAAACCGCGCGAGACCGCGGGCCGCGACTTCGCGCCGCTGCTCGTCTGGGTGGACCCGGTGCGGATGACGACGATCCGCACCGGCTTCTGGGGCGACACGGCGTTCACCTGGATCTACGACCTCCATTACCGGCTGCTGCTCGACAAGCCCGGCGGCGTGGCGATGGGCATCTTCGGGATCGCGATGCTGGCCCTGATCGCAAGCGGGCTCTGGGCGTGGTGGCCGCGACCGGGCGGCTGGCGGCGCGGCCTGCACTTCAAGCGGCGCGCTGCGCCGGTGCGGCGGCTCTATGACTGGCACAAGCTGACGGGCGTGGGCGCGCTGGTGCTGCTGCTCGTCGTCACCGGCACCGGCGTGCTGCTCGACCTGCCGGATCAGGTGCGGCCCCTGCTCCGCCCGATGTCGCCGCTGTTCACCGCGCCTGCCATGACCGTGACGCCCGCCGGCACGCCGCTGCCGGTCGACGTGCTGGTGCGGCGCGCCGAGCAGCGTTTCCCGGACGCGGTGCTGGCCTGGATCGAAACGCCCGACGGGCCGACCGCGCCGATCCGCATCAACCTCGCCCGCCCCGGCGAGCCGAGCCGGCGCTTCCCGCGCACCAATGTCTGGCTCGATCCCTATAGCGGCCGGATCCTCGCCGTTCGCGATGGGCTGGCCGAACACCGGGGCGACGTGCTGCTCAACTGGCTGCATCCGCTCCATGGCGGCGAGGCGTTCGGGCTGGCCGGGCGGCTGCTCGCGCTGGCGGCGGGACTGGCGCCGATCGCGCTGTTCGTCACCGGCCTGCTGCGCTGGCGCCGTCGCAGGCCGCGCCGGCGCCACGGCTGCGCATCTGACCTTCGCTAAAGGCGCTGGTACCGCAGGACGGCTTCGAACCGCGCGCCGCCGTCGCCCCCGGTCAGCCTCAGCTCGCCGCCGTGCGCGCGCAGGATCTGCCGGGCCAGCGCGAGCCCGACGCCGCTCCCCTGCGCTTTGGTGGTGAAGAACGGGCGAAAGATCGCCTCGGCATCGGCGCCGCGCACGCCGGGGCCGTTGTCCCACACGCACAGCCGCGCCGTCGCCTCGTCGCGCTCCAGCGTCAGCCCGACCTGACCGTCGTCGCGTCCGGCCACGGCTTCGGCGGCATTCTGCAACAACGCCCAGATCGCCGCGCTCAGCTGGTCCGCATCCCCCTGCAACCGCACCGGCACCGCCGCGTCGCAGGCCAGCGGCAGCGCGGGCCAGCGCGTCGCGAACAGCCGCGCCAGGTCCGCGACAAGCTCGCGCAGGTCGACCGGCGCGAACTGCGGCGCGGGCAGCCGCGCCAGCGAACGATAGGCCTCGCCGAACCGCTGCAACCCCGCCGCGCGGCGCGCCACCGTTCCCACCGCGTCGCGGATCGCGGGCAGCGCCGGCGCGTCGTCGGCCAGCATGTCCGCCGCGGTGCGGCTCAGCGAGGCGATCGGCGTCAGCGCGTTGACGATCTCGTGGCTCAACACCTGCACCAGGTCGCGCAGCGTGGCGGCCTCCGCCGCCTTCAGCTCGGCATCGATGTCGATCAGCGCCGCCAGCCGGCTCGGCGCGCCGCCCAGGACAAGCTCGCTCGTCGTCAGCGCATAATGCCGCCCGTCGATCGCCACGGTGCCCGCGGCCCCGGGCGCTTCGGCGGCAATCGCCGCCACCAGCGCGGCGGGCGGCGCCGGGATCAGGTCGGCCGCACCGAACAGCCGCCGCGCCGCGCGATTGATCGCGTGGAGCTGCTGCGCGGCGTCGAGCGTCACGATCGGCGCGGGCGACAGGTCGAGCAG
>JAFABD010000260.1 GCA_023426225.1 Pseudomonadota bacterium
GGGGCTGGGGCGGGCGGGCGCGCGGGGCGGTATCACGTCGGCGCTGCCCGGTGCGGCTGGGACGTCGCCTGATTTCCACGGGACGATCGGCCTTGTCGACGCCCGCTTCACGCCCGCCCCCCATGATTTCGGAGCCGCCATGCCCAGCGACGTTTCCGCCACTGACGACGCGCCACGCGATTTCGCCGTTCCCTTGTCGTTGCGCCTGCCCGACCGGATGACGAGCGCGGCATCGCTGGCGGCGCTGCGCCCCGGGACCACATTGTCACTGGGGCCGATCGTCGACGGGCTGCCGGTCGAGCTGCTCGTCGCCGGGCGCCCGCTTGCCACCGGCGAGCTGGTCCAGCTCGGCGACCGCTTCGCCGTTCTGGTCGGCGCGCGCGCGCCGCTTGCCGACCATCGCGATCCCGGCACGGACGATGCGACGGCCGCCCCCGCGCGGGAGGCACATGCGTGAACCTCGCCGAATTTACGCCGGGCTCGGCGCTCGTCACCGTCATCCTGATCGCGCTGGCGCCGTTCTTTGCGGTGATGGTGACGAGCTTCACCAAGATCGTCGTCGTGCTCAGCCTCGTGCGCAACGCGCTGGGGCTTCAGCAGGTGCCCCCCAATCTGGTGCTCAACGGGCTGGCGCTCGTGCTGTCGGTGTTCGTCATGTACCCGACGCTCGAGCAGATGCAGGCCGCCGCGGTCACCGAGGGCCCGGCCGCCCCAACGATGCCGGGCGAGCCGAAGCCGGACGGTAGTCCGATCGAGAGCACGGGCGACATCTTTGCCACCGCCGATCGCGCGAAGGAGCCGCTGCGCGCGTTCCTGATGAAGCACAGCGACCCGCGCGAACGCGCCTTCTTCCTGCGCACGCAGCAGCGCATCGGAGATCCCGCCGCGGCGTCCCGCCTGCGCGACAGCGATTTCGTCGTGGTGATGCCGGCATTCGTGGTGCGCGAACTCAAGCTGGCCTTTCAGATCGGGTTTCTGATCTTCCTTCCCTTTCTGGTGATCGACATGGTGGTGTCGAACATCCTGATGGCGATGGGCATGATGATGCTGTCGCCCGTCACCATCTCGCTGCCGTTCAAGATCCTGCTGTTCGTGCTCGTCGACGGCTGGGTGAAGCTGAGCCACGGGCTGGTGCTGTCCTATGCCTGAAGGGAGCGCGAGATGACCGACAATGTCGTCACGTTGACGGTGCAGGCGCTGTGGCTCGTGCTGCTCCTGTCCGCGCCGCCGATCATCGCCGCCTCGGTCGTCGGGCTGCTGGTAGCCGTGCTGCAGGCGGCGACGCAGCTTCAGGAACAGACGCTGCAATATACGCTCAAATTCTTCGCCATCGTCATCAGCATCTTCGTCACCGCCAATCTGATGGCGGGTACGCTCTACAGCTATGCCGACGCCGTGTTCAGCGGGCTGGCGGGGATCGGCCGGTGATCGAGGCAGCGCCCCCCGGCGTCGGCGTCCCGCTGTTCCAGGCCTATCCCTGGCTCGATCAGGTGCTGCTGCTGGGCATCGCCGCGACGCGCGTGGCATTCGCCTTCGTCTTCGTCCCGCTGTTCTCGCGCGAGGTGATGCCGCCGACGGTGCGCAACAGCATCATCGTCAGCTTCACGCTGGTTGCGCTCTCGCTCGCCCGCGATTTCGCGCCGGCAAACCTCACCGCGCTCGACTGGACGCGGATGCTCTTCAAGGAAGCCGCCGCGGGCGCCATCCTGGGGCTGTTCTTCGGCACGGTGCTTTGGGCGATGGGCGCGGCCGGCGAGATCATCGACACGAAGGTCGGCGCGACCATGGGACAGCTCGTCGATCCGCTCAGCGGCAGCAGCAGCCCGCTGACCGGCACGCTGCTCAGCCGGTTCGCCGAAGTCGTGTTCGTGAGCGCAGGCGGCCTCACGCTGCTCGTCGGCACGCTCATGGCCAGCTACACGATCTGGCCGCTCGGCCCCGCACCGATTGTCGTCGATCCGCGCGCGGTGACGTTGTTCGAAGGCGAGTTCGGCCGTTTCTTCGCGCTCGCCTTCATCTTCGCGACGCCGGTGCTGACGGTGCTCTATGTGATCGACGCCGCGCTCGGCTTCCTCAACCGCTTCGCACAGTCGTTCAACGTCTTTTCGATGTCGATGCCGATCAAGGCGGCGGCGGCAATCTTCGTCGTCATCCTGATCCTGCCGCTGCTCGCGCAGGCGGTGATCGCCGATCTGGGCACGCGCGAGGAAATCGCGACCGGAATCCTGTCGCGCACGGGGCGCGCGCCATGACCGCCGCCGGCCGTGCCCGCATCGATGCGCCGGCGGGCGCCGCATCGCCGGCCCGTACCGGCGACGATCCGCAGGCCGAACTCGAACGGCTGGTCGCGCTGCTGCGCGAATCCGAAGCGCGACGCGGCGCCGCGCAGCGCGAGGTGACGATCGGTGCGTTCACCGTCGAGGGATGGCGCGTGCCGACACTGCACCTGGCGGGCCTCCAGACGCTGACGCGCAACGAGGCCGCGGTGCTGCGCTTCCTCGGCTGGGGGCGCGCCAACGGCGACATCGCGACCTTGCTCAACATGACCGAGAATACGGTGCGCACGCACATGAACAACGCGATCCGCAAGCTCGACCTCGACGGGGTGCGGGAGCTCAACAGCCTGGCGGGGCTGCTTTTCCTGCCGATCGAGTGATACGCTTGCGTCCCCGCGGCATGCCGTGCGAGCGTCACGGCGCGACGCGATGCCCCGACGGCATCCGCCATGGCAGGGGGATGGGTACACGCAATGATCGATCATCTGGGTATCGGCGCGACCGACTTTGCGGCCTCGCGCCGTTTCTATGAAGCCGCGCTCGCACCGCTCGGCATCACCGTGATGATGGAGGTGACGCCGGAGCAGAGCGGGGGCTATCACGGCGTCGGTTTCGGCGCCGAGGGCAAGCCCTTTTTCTGGCTGGGCAACCGAACGGCGGTGGCGCCCGGCCTCCACGTCGCCTTCACCGCCGCGACCCGCGCGCAGGTCGATGCCTTTCATGCCGCCGCGCTCGCCGCGGGCGGGCGTGACCATGGCGCGCCGGGACTGCGCCCGCATTATCATCCCAATTATTACGGCGCGTTCGTGCTCGATCCCGACGGGGTCAATGTCGAGGCGGTCTGTCACCGCTGAACGCCCGCCAAGCCGTTCGTCCTAATCGATTCGTTTAGGCGCCCTAAACGAATCGTCGAGCGCGAGAAGCGCGGATTCGGGCCAGTTTTCATGCCGTAGCGGCGGTCAGCCGCAACCGGGCGGCGCCCCGCACGGCGCACGAAATTCTGGTCTGAAAGGAACGGTCATGGGTTTTTCGATCGGCGGCGTCCTGGGTTCGGTGGTGAACCCCGTTTCGCTCATGCAGCTGGCGATGGGGCCGGCGGGCTGGGCCTCGCTTGCGGTCCGCACGCTCGGCGCGGCGATCGGCCAGCAGGTGCTCCAGCAACTCGGTGAGAAGCTGGGCCTGCCGCAGGGCATCATCGACATTGCCAAGAGCAGCTTCAGCGCCGCGGTCGGCGGCGCGCCGGCCAGCATCGCCGATGCGGTGAGCACGGTGGGCAACGGCATCTTCTCGCCGGCGCAGCAAGGCGCGATGACGCGCGAACTGAGCCAGCAGGCCGAGAATATCGCCGAAAAGCTCTTCACCGCGTCGCGCGAAGGCAGCGACCGTGCCAAGACCGAAGGCTCGCGCAACGGCAAGGTCGGCAGCGGCAACTGGCTGCGCGCGATCGCCGAGGTGATGGCGCAGTCGATGGACAGCAAGATCGAAGAGATGCAGTCGCTGGCGCAGACCTATGACTCGCAGTCGAAGAACAACAAGTCGACCAAGACGATGACCGACCTGCAGGTCGCGACGCAGGAGTTCAGCTACATCATGCAGTCGACGACCAACATGATCAAGACGATCGGCGAAGGCCTGTCGACCATGGCTCGCAAGGGCTAAGAAAAGCTGCGGTTCGCCGCAATCGGCCGGGCGGAGCATCGACTTCGCCCGGTTCGTTTTTTATCCCCATACGGACCGGGCGCGGACCCGCCCCATGCGTGAAGGAGGTGCCCCATGTCGTTGCGGTTGCTCGTTTCCTTCGGCCTCGCGCTGGTCGCGGCGCCGGGCGTGGCACAGGCGCAGATGATCAGCCCGATGCTCTATGAAGGGCCGCGGATCGCGCTTCAGGACCATGCCGACCGCTTCGCGCCCGACGCGGGCGAGCCGCGGGCGCGCACGCAGGCTGCCGTCGATCCGGCCGCGCTGCGCTACACGCCGTCCAGGGCGCGCCGGGCCGCCAATCTCGCCCGCTTCGTCAGCAAGACGCGCGCGGCCGATCCCGCCGGGGCAGCCGACCTCGAACGCATGTTCGCCGGCGGCGACATCATCGAGAAGATCGGAGGCGCGCTCGCCCCCTATGGCATGCGCGTCGACAATCTTGCCGATGCCTATACGGTCTATTGGGTCAATGCATGGCAGGCGACGCGCGGCACCAACGCCGAAACGTCGCGCGCGACCAATGCCGCGGTGCGCGCGCAGGCGGCGCGGGCGCTGGGCGCCACGCCCGAGGTGATGCGCGCCGGCGACGCGACGCGGCAGGAACTGGCGGAATCGCTGTTGATCCAGGCGGCACTGATCGACGCGGCGGTGACGCAGGCACGCGGCAATCCCGAACGGCTGCGCGCGATCGGCAATGCCGTCGCCAAGGGCGCGCGCACGATGGGGCTCGACCTGCAGGCGGTCGAGCTGACCGAAGCGGGCTTCGTGCCGGCGCGGCGAACCGGTCGGGCGGAAACCCGCCCCGGCCCGCAGCCCGCGACGACGGGAAGCGGCGCCCGCTATGCGCTGCTCGCGCT
>JAFABD010000263.1 GCA_023426225.1 Pseudomonadota bacterium
GCTCGCCCCCATCGCGGGCAGCCCCAGCGCGCCGATCGCGAGCGCCCAGGCGAGGACGGCGTTGAGCGGCAGCACCGCCAGGTTGACCACCGCGATTCGCCGCGGCCGGCTGACGCCCTCCAGAAAGAAACTCGCCGCGATCGTCACGAGCTGGAACGGATAGGCGAGCGCCATCACCCGCACGACACGCGCCGCCTCGGGCAGCACCGCGGGGGCCACGCCGACGGCGGCGAGCAGCCATGCCGCGCCGAAGAACAGCACCAGCGCACAGCCGAGCCCGACGATCGCGCCCAGCGCCAGCCCCTCGTGCAGCACGCGGCCGGTGGCGCCGGGATCGCGCGCGCCGTCCGCCCGCGCGGCAAAGACAAGAATGCCGGTCAGCGCGCCCAGCCCGACGACGATCCCCGGATAGGTGATCGTGCGGCTCGCGCCCAGCGCCGCCGCCTGCGCGGTGCCCGCCATCCCCACCACCACCACGTCGGTGATGTGCAGGATCGTCCAGTTGAGGCTGGTCAGGATCACCGGCCACGCCAGTGCAAGCAGATGCCGGGTCTCGGCGAGCGGGCGGGTGAGGCGCGTCATCACAGGAGGCGCTGAATAGGCGGGGAAAACATTTTTCGGAACCCGCATGGTTGGGCTTGCCAGCCCCAAAAGGCTTTGCTAGGGGCCGCTCCTCACCAGCGCCGGCCCAGCCGGCGAGTTTCACGTGCGGTCGTGGCGGAACTGGTAGACGCGCAACGTTGAGGTCGTTGTGGCCGAAAGGCCGTGGAAGTTCGAGTCTTCTCGACCGCACCATGAAACACCGGGCGCCCTTCGGGGCTCCCCTTTTTCTCCCCAAATCGTCGCTGCCGGCCGGGTCTGGCACAATTGTGCGACAAGTCGCGACTAGCCGGCCCGGGTGGGCGCCGTCCTGGCGCCGCGATGATGGCCGATTCTCGGGGAGTGACGCGACGATGCTGAAATGGGGATGTGCGACGATGGCGCTGATGGTGGGCGCGCTGCCGATGATGGCTGCGGCGCAGGACCAGCCCGCCCCCGCCCGCCCGCCGGCGTCGCCCCCCAATGATGCGGCCGGGGCCGGCGCGGTCGACGACGAGAACGAGATCGTCGTCACCGGCGAACTGCGCGGCGCGGTCAAAAGCGACATTCCGCCCGAAATCCAGCTCAGCCCCGCCGACGTCCGCGCCTATGGCGTGTCGAGCGTCGCCGACCTGCTCACCGAGCTCGCGCCGCAGACGGGCAGCGGTCGCGGCCGCGGCGGCGAGGCGCCGGTGATCCTGCTCAACGGGCGGCGCATCTCCAGCTTCGCCGAAATCCGCGACCTGCCGACCGAAGCGATCGCGCGCGTCGACATCCTGCCCGAAGAGGTCGCGCTCAAGTTCGGCTATGGCGCGAACCAGCGCGTCGTCAATTTCGTGCTGCGCGAACGCTTCCGCGCGCTGACGGCCGAGGCGCAGGGCTCGACGCCGACCGCGGGCGGCTATGCCACCGGCAAGACCGAGATCGGGCTGGTCAAGATCAGCCGCGACCGGCGGATCAACGTCAACATCGGCTATACGGCCAATTCGGGGCTGCGCGAGAACGAACGCGATATCCAGCCGAACAGCCTGTTCGATCCGCGCGGCAATGTGCGCGGGGTCAACGGTGCCGAACTCGATCCCGCGCTCAGCGCGCTCGCGGGAACGCGCGTCACGGTCGCGGGCGTCCCGGCCGGCGCGGCGACGGCGGCACCGGCGCTGGGCGATTTCGTCGCGACCGCCAACCAGCCCAATATCGGCGATCCCACCGCGCTGCGCACGCTCGTCGCGCCGGCAAAGACGTTCACGCTCAACGGCGTCTACAGCCAGAACCTGTCGAACAAGGTCGGCGCCAGCGTCAACGCCTCGCTCACCGCGAACCAGAGCCGCGCGCTCAACGGCCCCTATACCGCCACGCTGACGCTTCCGGGCGCCAATCCCTTCTCGCCCTTCGAAAACGATGTCGAGCTGCTGCGCGCCTTTCCCGATCTCGCGCCGCTGTCGCGCAGCAACAAGAGCCTGACGGCGCATGGCGGCGTCACCTTCAACGGCGACGGCACGCCCTGGGCGAACAACTGGCGCTGGTCGGTGATCGCCAATTACGATCGCACGACGACGCGCAGCGTCGCGACCACCGGGCTCGACGTCACGCCGATCCAGGCGATGATCGACGCCAACCTGCCCGGCTTCGACCCGTTCGGCGCGCTGCCCGCGTCGCTGTTCACGCCGCTCCCCGCCGACGTCGCGCGCTCGACCGCATCGGTCGGCTCGGTTTCGGCGCTGTTCAACGGGCCGCTGGCCAAGCTGCCTGCGGGCGACATCGCCACCGCGATCCAGATCGGCGGCATCACCAGCGATTTCGACAGCGAGACGCAGCGCAGCGGGCTGTTCCGCAAGAGCGACCTGTCGCGCGACAGCGGCAATGTGCGCGGCAATATCGACGTGCCGATCGCCAGCCGTCGCAACGGCTTCCTGTCGGCGATCGGCGACCTGTCGCTCAACGGCAATATCGAGGTCGAACAGCTTTCGGACTTCGGCACGCTCGTCACCACCGGCTATGGCGTCAACTGGTCGCCGATCGCGCCGCTGCGGTTCATCGCGTCGGTCACCGACGAGGAAGGCGCGCCGACCGCCAACCAGCTCGGCGATCCGCTCGTCCCCAACGCCAATGTCCGCGTGTTCGACTATCGCCGCGGCGAAAGCGCGACGATCACCACGTTCACCGGCGGCAACCGCGCGCTGATCGCCGACAGCCGGCACGTCGTGAAGCTGGGGCTCAACCTGCGCCCGTTCGAAAAGGCCGATTTCAATTTCAGCGCCGATTATGTGACGAGCACGACGCGCAATCAGATTTCGAGCTTCCCTGCCGCCACCGCGGCGGTCGAGGACGCCTTCCCCGATCGTTTCCAGCGCGACGCGGCCGGACGGCTGCTCAGCATCGACAACCGGCCGGTCAATTTCGACCGCGCCGACCGCGAACAATTGCGCTGGGGCGTCAACTTCTCGGTCCCGCTCGCCTCGAAGCTCGCCAAGCAGATCGAGGCGATGCGTGCTGCGCGCGAAGCGGCGCAGCGCGAGGGGCGGCCGCTGCCTGACGGCCCCGGCGGCCCGGGC
>JAFABD010000265.1 GCA_023426225.1 Pseudomonadota bacterium
CAGATACATTTACTCGCGCCCTGTGCTTCGAACCGGGCGGGCGGATTTCGGGCGCGACCGATGCGTTGCCGGCGCACGCGCCTGCCCCATGGCGCGTGCGCGGCGCTGGCCGCGACCAGACTTCCCCCACCCGATATCAAGGACGACGCAGCGTCGGCGGACCCGCACGGGCGCGCGCAAAAAAATTTCAGTGGCGGGGGTTTATCGGCCGACGCTCACGCGCCGCGCGGCGCGCGCATGCGCCGGCTGCGGCCGGGAATCGGCGCATGGACAAACGGGGTCGAAAATTTCCGTCGAACGGCGGCAATGCACCGCGCGACCGCGGGCCTTGCCACGTCAACGACCGGATCTGGCGGGAAATTGCGGCGTTTGCCACCGCATTGAAAGCCAAATGGTCGGGGAGAGAGGATTCGAACCTCCGGCCCCTGCGTCCCGAACACAGTGCTCTACCAGGCTGAGCTACTCCCCGACGGAGGCCGGTCCTTCACGCCTTCGGGGGCAGACCGGGTTAGCTTGGAGGCGCGCCTATAAGGGGCGTTCCGGGCGGGCGTCAAGCGTTTGTGATGCCAAAATCATCCCTCTCCCGATTTTTTTCCGCGCCGCCGCCGCACGGCGCGGTTTTCCGCCCTTTTCGACGGCCTTTTTCGCGGGCGTCAGATCGCGCGCGAATGCCGCGCCGGCCCCTGCCCCAGATACTCGTCGAACGCCGCCGCCACCGCGCGCACCAGCGGCCGCGCCGCATCGTCGACCTCGACCACGGTGCCCTTCACCCGCGCCAGCCCGTCGGCGACCAGCTCGCCCAGCCCCTGCGCGTGCGCCAGCAGCGCCTGCGCATCGGCGCCATAGGATCCGCAGATCTGGGCCAGGTCGGCGCGATAATCGCACATGATCCGCTCGATGATCGTCGCGCGCAGCCGGTCCTCGCCGGCAAAGGCGCGCGCCTTGGCGATCGCCGTCCCGTCGGCGTCGACCCGCCGCTGATAATCGCCGATCAGCGTCGCGTTCTGCACATAGCCCTGCGGCAGCCGCCCGATCGACGACGCGCCCAGCCCGATCAGCGTCGTGCACGCATCGGTGGTATAGCCCTGGAAATTGCGGTGCAGCCGGTGTTCGGCATCGGCGCGCGCCAGCTCGTCGTCGGGCCGCGCATAATGGTCGAGCCCGATGCGGACATAACCCGCCGCCTGCAACTGCTCGGCGATCGCCTCGGCCTGCTCGTGCCGCGCGCGGCCGTCGGGCAGCGCGGCGGTATCGATCTTGCGCTGGTGCTGCTTGAAATTGGGGACATGGGCATAGCCGAACACGGCGAAGCGGTCGGGCGCGAGTTCCAGCGCCTGCGCCACCGTCTCGCGGCACGACTCGACCGTCTGGAACGGCAGGCCATAGATCAGGTCGAAATTGACGCCCGCGACGCCTGCGCGGCGCAGCCCGTTCGCGGCCGCCGCCGTCTGCTCGAAGCTCTGGACGCGGTTGATCGCCTGCTGGACCTTGGGGTCGAAGCTCTGGACGCCCAGGCTGGCGCGCGTGACGCCGGCGGTGCCCAGCGCCTCGATCATCGCGGTGTCGAGCGTGCGCGGATCGAGCTCGATCGCCACCTCGGCATCGGGGCCCAGGTCGAACGCCCGGCGCAATTGCGCCATCAGCGCGCTGAACGCCTCGGGCGGCATCAGGCTGGGCGTGCCGCCGCCGAAATGCAGGTGCCGGGCGGGCACGCGCGCGCCGATCGCCTGCGAAACCCAGTCGATCTCGGCGCCCAGCGCGTCGAGATAGCGCATCACCGGCGTGTCGCGCGCGGTGATCGTCGTGTGGCACCCGCAATACCAGCACATCGACCGGCAGAAGGGCACATGGACATAGACCGATACGGCCTCGTCGCGCGGCAGCGCGGCCAGCCAGCCGGCATAGTCCGCAGGCGTCACCCCGGGGGCGAAATGCGGGGCGGTGGGATAGCTGGTGTAGCGCGGCAGCGGGCGGTCCGCATAACGCGCAACGATCTCGGGCTTCACGTCCAGGCTCCTGATACGGATCGGCAGTCAACCTTCCCCTAGCGGCTCGCGCCATGATCGGCGCTTGGGGAGGCCCCGATTGTGGAAATTACGGATGGGCGCCCGCGCCGCCCGCACGCCGGTTCACGCCCGCCGCGCGTCAGAACGCGATGCGCTGGCCGTCCCATGCGAATAGCCCGCCGCTGTCCGCCGGGGTCAGCGCCCCGATCACGCGCAACAGATGCGCCGCCGCCGTTGCGGGCGTGAACAGCCGCTCGGGCGGCACACGCCCGCGGAACGGCGCCGACAGCCCGGTCGCGACGGTGCCGGGGTGCAGCGCGGCCACCACCGCCTCGGGGTGCGTCCGCGCGGTCTCGATCGCCAGGTTGCGCACCACCATGTTCAGCGCGGCCTTCGACGCGCGATAGGCATGCCAGCCGCCCAGCCGGTTGTCGGCGATCGACCCCACCCGCGCCGAAAGCACCGCGAACACCGTCCTTCCCCGGCGGGGCAGCAGCGGCAGCACATGCTTGGCAATCAGCGCGGGGCCGATCGTGTTGATCGCAAAGGCGCGGGCATAGGCGTCGGCCGACTGCATCCGCAGCGACTTTTCGGGCGCCATTCCCGCCGCATGGAGCAGCCCCGTCGCGACGATCACCAGCCGCGGCGGCGATGCGGCGAGCCGCTCTGCCGCCGCCGCGATCGTCGCCTCGTCCTCCAGGTCAAAGGCAAAGCCGTGCACGCATCCGGCATCGGCGGGCGCCGTCCGCGCCCCCGCATCGATCCGCGCGATCCCCGGCATCGCCGCCAGCGCGTCGACCAGCGCCCCGCCAATGCCGCCGCCCGCGCCAAAGACGCACGCACCGGCGGACGGGGGAAAGCCGATCTCCATCGCCCGGTCATCGCGCACCGGCGTCGCCGACGCCAGATGGCCCAAGGCCCAGTCGCCGCTCTTCGTCCCGGCTGCCGCCGATCAGCGGCGCGGCTCGACTCGCGCAAAGGTCGCGGCAGTACGGCCATAGACGCCGCCCGGCGTCACCGGCCGCGCCAGCGCCGCCACCTCGCCCGGCAACGGCGCCAGCGCGTCGATCAGCGCGCGCACGCTTGCGATCCGGGGGACGCTGATCCGGTAAAAGACCTGCTTGGCGTCGCGCCGCGTCTCGACCAGGTCGGCCTTGCGCAGCACCGCAAGCTGTTGCGACAGCGCGGGCTGGCCCACCCCCGTCGCCGCCTCGATCTCGCCCACCGATCGCTCGCCGCCGATCAGCGCGTGGAGCAGCGCCAGCCGCGTCGCATGCGCAATCGCGCGCAGCACCTCGGCCTCCGCCTCGAAATCCTGGGCGGCGCGGCTCGCCATCACGCATCCCCCCGGTCGGCGACGCGGCGATAGAACCAGTCGGTCGCGCCCTGGGCGCCCAGCACGTCGGCGGCATCCTGCGGCGGCATCGCGAGCAGGTCGCCGCCCGGTTGCCAGCCTTCGGGCGCCAGCAGGTCGCCGCCCGCGACGCGCTGGAGCGCCGCGACGATCCGCAGCATTTCGTCGACCGAGCGGCCGATCGTCGCGGGATAGAAGGTCGAGGCGCGCAGGATCCCCTGCGGATCGAGGAAATAGGTCGCGCGCACTGCCGATGCGTCGGCGGCGTCGGGCGGCACCATGCCATAGGCGCGCGCGATCTCGAGCGTCGGGTCTTCCAGGATCGGGAAGTCGATCGTGACGCCGTGCGAATCGCGGATCATCCGCAGCCAGGCGAAGTGCGAGAACAGGCTGTCGACCGACAGCGCCAGCCGCGCACAGCCCAGCGCCTCGAATCGCGGCGCCGCGTGCGCGATCGCCATGAACTCGCTCGTGCACACCGGCGTGAAATCGGCCGGGTGCGAGAACAGCACCAGCCAGCGCCCCCGATAATCGGAGAGCGAGATCATGCCCTGCGTGCTGCGCGCGGTAAAATTGGGCGCCTCTTCGCCGATCGCGATCGGCGCGGGCGAAGGGCTATCGTGCGACTGCATCGGCATCACCAACCCTCCTCGCCCCAAAAACGGTCCGTTATCAAAATCTTACCCGGCCCATCCGGTAATATACATAGATGCAGAAAGCGAATAATCAATCGCATCGGGCGCATTCACCTGCCGCCCGTCGGCGCCCGCGTCCATGATCCAGCGCAAGGCGGCGCCTTCGGGTCCGGGGGAAACAGGCCGCTGCTTCGGCGGCCTGGGTGGAGGCCGTCCGGGCAATCAGGCGGGCTGGCGCGCGGTGGCGCGACGGCCTGCGGCGCCGGCCTGCTGGAACACCGCTCCGGCGGCCGGCGTCCATATCCGGGGTCCGCGACGGCGTTCGGGGGAATGCACGCCGCGGGAAACCAGGGGGTGGCGCGGATCACGGGGCTGAATCGCGCCGCGCCACCCGCACCGCCGGGCGCCTGCCGCCCGGCGACGCGTCGTTCAGGCGCAACCCCTCACTTCTCGTCGGTTGCGCCGATCTCGTGCCACAGCCCGTTGAGCACCGCGAAGGCGACGGCCAGGCCAAGTCCCAGAACCCAGGCGAAATACCACATCGAAAATCTCCCGTCGGAAACCGCGTCCGCGGTCAATAGAAGTCGGGGTTGGTCCGCACGTCGTTCAGCGTCACGCGGCCGAACATCACCTTGAACGCCCAGGCCGTGTAGAGCAGCACGAGCGGCAGGAAGATGAAGGTGACGATCAGCATCACGAACAGCGTCAGGTGGCTCGACGAGGCGTTCCACACCGTCAGGCTCGAATGCGCGTCGATCGTGCTCGGCAGGATGAAGGGGAACATCGACGCGCCGACGCTCGCGATGATCCCGATCGTCGCCAGGCTCGAACCCGTGAACACCAGCGCGCCGCGCCGCCGGCTGATCCCGGCAAAGGCGATCACCGGGCCGACAAAGCCGGCGATCGGCGCCGCCCACAGCCACGGATAGGCGGCGTAATTGGCCAGCCAGCCGCCCGCGGCCGCGACGCTCGTGGTATCAAGCGGGTTCGACGGCGCCGATGCGCCCGCCGACGCGTCGATGTGGAAGCCCAGCCCGCCCCAGGCGAGCATCGCATAGCCCGCGGCATAGAGCAGCACCGCCAGCACCGCCGCCACGCGGCCATAGGCCTGCGCGCGCGCCTGCACCGGGCCGTCCTCGATCTTGAGCGACAGCCAGCCCGCGCCGTGCAGCACCAGCATCGCGACCGAAAGCAGCCCCGCGATCAGCGTGAACGGCGTGAACAGCCCCAGCAGCGTGCCCGCATAATGCAGCCGCAGGTCGCTGTCGAAACGGAAGGGCGCGCCGCTCAGCACGTTGCCCACCGCGACGCCGAACACCAGCGCCGGCACGAAGCCGCCGACGAACAGCGCCCAGTCCCAGCCCGTGCGCCACGCCTTGCCCGGGCGCTTCGAACGGTATTTGAACCCGACCGGGCGCAGGATCAGCGCCGAAAGCACCAGGAACATCGCCAGGTAAAAGCCCGAAAAGGCGACGGCATAGACAAAGGGCCACGCGGCAAAGATCGCGCCCGCGCCCAGGATCAGCCACACCTGGTTGCCTTCCCAGGTCGGGCCGATCGCGTTGATGACCATGCGCCGCTCTTCGTCGTTGCGCGCGACGAAGGGCAGCAGCGCGGCGCTGCCCAGGTCGAAGCCGTC
This sequence comes from Pseudomonadota bacterium, assembly GCA_023426225.1. GTDB lineage: Bacteria > Pseudomonadota > Alphaproteobacteria > Sphingomonadales > Sphingomonadaceae > Sphingomonas. Next base: position 5,635 of record JAFABD010000265.1, read on the forward strand.
GGTGAGCGCAAAGCCGATCAGCAGCACGCCCATCAGCGCCCACCAGATCAGGCGCAGAATGTCATAATCGAGGGGAATTGCCATTGTCCTTGCCTCCTCATTCGGCCGCGATCGGCGCATAGCCGCTCGACGCGGGCGCCGGGGCGGTCGCCGCTTCCAGCGGCTCGGGGCCCTTGCGGATCGATTCGATCATCAGCCGCACTTCGATCACCGCCAGCGTGCCATAGAGCAGCGTGAAGCCCGCGATCGTCGTCCACAGTTGCGGGACGGTCAGGTCCGACGTGCCCAGGAACGTCGGCAGCACGCCGTCGATCGCCCAGGGCTGGCGGCCGATTTCCGCCAGGATCCAGCCGAACTCAGCCGCCATCCACGGCAGCGGAATGATCCACACCGCCGCGCGCAGGAACCAGCGACGGTCGAACCGGCGCCGCGTCGCCAGCACAAAGGCGGTCGCGAAAAAGGCGATGAAGAAGAAGCCTAGCCCCGCCATCGCGCGGAACACCCAGAACATCGCCGGCACGTTCGGCACGGTCGACCAGGCCGCCTGGTCGATCAGTTGCGCATTCGCCCGGCGGGGATCGTCGACGAAGCGCTTGAGCAGCAGGCCATAGCCCAGATTGCCGCGATTTTCCTCGAACTGCGCCCGGGCCGAGGCGTCGTTGCGGTTGACCTTCAGCCGCTCGACCGCGTCATAGGCCAGGATGCCGCTGCGCACGCGCGCCCGCGCCTGGTCGACCAGTTCATAGATGCCGGTCACCTCGCCGGTCAGGCTGCGCGTCGCGATCAGGCCCAGCAGGTGCGGGATCTTGATCTCATAGGCGGTCTCGCGCGTCGCGTTGCTCGGCAGGCCGAATGCGGCAAAGCCGGCCGGTGCGGGCTCGGTGTGCCACATCGCCTCGATCGCGGCGAGCTTCATCTTCTGGTTGTCGCTCAGCGCATAGCCGCTCTCGTCGCCCAGCACGACGGCCGAAAGCGACGCGGCCAGCCCGAACGCCGCCGCCACGGTGAACGAACGGCGCGCGACCGGCTGCCAGCGCCCGCGCAGCAGGAACAGCGACGAAACGCCCAGCACGAACACCGCGGCGGTCACATAGCCCGCGCTCACCGTGTGGACGAACTTGGCCTGCGCCACCGGGTTGAACAGCACCGCCATGAAGTCGGAGACTTCCATGCGCATCGTCGACGGGTTGAACACCGCGCCGGCGGGATGCTGCATCCAGCCGTTCGCGACCAGGATCCACAGCGCCGACAGGTTCGAACCCAGCGCGACCATGAAGGTCACGCCCAGATGCGCCCGCTTCGACATGCGGTCCCAGCCAAAGAACATCAGGCCGACGAACGTCGCCTCGAGGAAGAAGGCCATCAGGCCCTCGATCGCCAGCGGCGCCCCGAAAATGTCGCCGACATAGTGCGAATAATAGGCCCAGTTCGTGCCGAACTGGAATTCCATCGTCAGGCCCGTCGCCACGCCGAGCACGAAGTTGATGCCGAACAGCTTGGCCCAGAACCGGGTCACCTGCCGCCACACCGGGCGGTCGGTCATCACATAGATGCTCTCGAAAATGACGAGCATGAACGAAAGCCCCAGCGTCAGGGGCACGAACAGAAAATGGTAGAGAGCTGTTAGCGCGAACTGCAGCCGCGACAGCTCGATCACCGCCATGTCCATGGCTTCACGTCCTTCAGAAACGGCGGGACTCCCGCAGGGCTGAGGGTATGATTACGCCTTATGTGAAATTCAGTAAATGTGACATTTTGTCCCAGGGTTTCCCCTTAGTGCGCGGCGGCACCCCCGACGGGCGCCGGAAAGCCCGGGGCGGCGGGCGGCACCGCGGCGTTGCGCCACCGCTCGACCGGCTCCGCCACCGCGCTGCCGTCGGCCAGGCGCCGCCGCCGGATCAGCGTCGCGATCTGCTGGCGCGTGCTGCCGATCGTCACGCGCGTGCGCACCCAATAGCGGTCGGACCGGAAATCGGCGCCGCTCGGCATCGTCACGCTCATCCGCGACAGGTCGTCGGGGGTCAGATAGCCGCGCTGGTCGCGAATCGCGATCAGCCGCGCCACCGTCGCCGGGTCGCGGAACAACAGCGCCATCACCTCGGCGCTCGCGCTGTTGAGGTTGATCGTCGTCGTCCCCGGCAGCGCGGTGACGAGCCGCTCGAGCCGCGCGGCGACCCTGGCATCGACCCCCATGGTGCGCAGCGGCGTCAGGTCGGTCAGCGGGCCGTTCAGCCGCACATACTGGATCGCCGCGACCATCTGTTCCTGCGTCAGCCCAACCTCGCGCGCGATCGCCAGGAACTGGATGCTCGCGCCCACGTCGCCGCTGCGCACGCCGTTGATGTTGAACCGGTCCTGCGCGTCGGCGATCGCCAGTTCGAACCGCCCGCCCTCGATCGGCGCGCCGCGCTCGGCCAGCCTGCCCCACGCCTCGCCCGCATAGTC
>JAFABD010000001.1 GCA_023426225.1 Pseudomonadota bacterium
GTTGCCGGCCGCGGGCGTCGCCGGCGCCGGCCGCGCCTGCAATGCCGCAGCGCTCACCTCGACATCGACCGTCTGCACGCCGACGCCCAGCGGAGCGACGCGCGATCCGTTGATCAGCACGTCAATGTCGCCTGGGCGCCCGGTGCGAACATGCGGCCGATCGGCATCGGCGGGAACATCATAACGTTCGCCCGCCGCCAGTTCCTTTTCGAACATGCGCTTGCCGCTCGCGTCGGTGACGCGGATCCACACCTTGTCGCGCGCGACCAGCGTCACCTGGCCGCCCGCCGGGGCCGCCGCCAGCGCATTGTCCGCCGCGGCATTGTCGGGTACCGCCGCCTCGGGCGTCGGCGTGGCGCTCGCCTCGACCAGCGGTTCGGGCGCGGGCGCGCCGCCGCGGAACAGGTCGGTCCCAAACCACAGTGCGACACCGACGATCACCAGCAGCGCGACCAGCGCGGCGCCCCAGGCGAGGCCGCTCGGCGGCACGCGCCGGGGGTCTTCCATCTCATAGGTCGGCACCGGGGCCGCACGCTCGGGATTCTCGCCCAGTTCGCGGCGCAGCGCGCGCGCGATGTCTACCTCGTCGGCACCAACCGCGCGGGCATAGGCCTTGGCAAAGCCCAGCGCATAGGTGACCGAGGGCAGCCCGCTGAAATTGGATGCTTCGATCGCCTCCAGATGCCGCTGCGGAATCCGTGTCCGCGCGGCGATTTCGGCCAGATCGATTCCCTGCGCCTCGCGCGCACTGCGCAGACGTTGCCCGACGGTCGCGGGGGGCGGCACAGGGTTGTCGGCGGCTTCGCCTTCCATTCTGATCTCCGGCGGGAGGGTTGCGGCCCGTGGGGCTCCCGCCTGTGTCCGCGGATGTTCCCCAGCGCGACCCCAGTGTCAACGCCGGACTGTGCAAAACACCCGCGGCTCAGGCCAATTCGACCGAATGTCGCGCCGCCCATTGCGCCAGCGCGTCGCGCACCGATGTCGGCGGTTCGGCCAGGATCGCCGCGATGTCGCGCATGATCGCGCCGCGGTCGAGCGAGCGGATCATCGCCTTGATCGGCCCCACTGCCGCCGGCGTGATCGACAGCCGGTCGATCCCCAGCCCGATCAGCGCCATCGCCTCCAGCGGCCGGCCGCCCATCTCGCCGCACACCGCCACCGGCACACCCGCTGCGCGCGCATGCGTGCTCACGCGCTGGATGAAGCGCAGGATCGCAGGGCTCAGCCAGTCATACCGCAACGCCAGCTTGGGATGTGCGCGATCGGCGGCGAACAGGAACTGCGTCAGGTCGTTGGTGCCGATCGACAGGAAATCGATCCGCGGCAGCAACAGGTCGAGCACCTCGGCGAGCGCCGGCACCTCAAGCATCGCGCCATAGCGGATCTCGGTCGGCATCTTGCGCCCCCGCCCCGCCAGCCAGGCCCGCTGCGTCTCAAACAGCGCGCGTGCCGCGTCGAATTCCCAGGGCTCGGACACCATCGGGAACATGATGTTCAGCCGCCGCCCGGCGCCGGCCTCGATCAGCGCGCGCGCCTGCGCCTTCATCAACCCGTCGCGGTCGAGCGCGAGCCGGAGCGCGCGCCAGCCCATTGCGGGATTTTCCTCGTCCTCGTCCTGGTCGTGGTTGAGATAGGGGAGCGCCTTGTCGCCGCCGATGTCGACCGTGCGGAACACGACGGGCCGGTCGCCCGCCATGTCGAGCACGTCCTTGTACAGCCGGCGCTGCCCCTCGCGCTGCGGCAGCGTCGCCGAAACGAGGAACTGGAACTCGGTGCGGAACAGCCCGATCCCGTCGGCGCCGGTCAGGTCGAGCGCGGCCAGGTCGTCGCGCAGCCCGGCATTGACCATCACCGTCACGCGGTGGCCGTCGGCGGTCACCGGCGCCACGTTGCGCAGCCGGGCAAACGCCGCACGCCGCTTCTGGCTCAGCGCCAGCTTGGCTTCGAACGCCTCGACCATCGCCGTTGTCGGGCGGATGAACAGGCTCTCCTCGCCCACGTCGAGCAGCAGCATGTCGCCCTCGGCGATCAACCGGCGAACGGCGCGCACGCGGCCGAGCACCGGGACGCCCATCGCGCGCGCGACGATCGTGACGTGCGCGGTCAGCGATCCTTCCTCGAGCACGACGCCCTTCAGCCGCCGTCGATCATATTCGAGCAGCTCGGCGGGCCCCAGGTTACGCGCGACCAGGATCGAATCCTGCCGCAGCCCCAGTTGCGCCGCAGTCCCCAACTGCCCCGACACGATGCGCAGCAGCCGGTTGGACAGGTCCTCCAGATCGTGCATGCGGTCGCGCAGCAACGGATCGTCGATCTCGCGCATCCGCATCCGCGTGCGCTGCTGGACGCGCTCGATCGCCGCCTCGGCGGTCAGCCCGGAATCGATCGCCTCGTTGATACGCCGGCTCCAGCCCTCGTCATAGGCGAACATCTTGTAGGTCTGGAGCACCTCGTCATGCTCGCCGCCCATGCCGAATTCGGCCTGGCTCGCCATGCGCTCGATCTGCTCGCGCATCTTGTCGAAGGCGGCATAGACACGGTGGCGCTCGGCCTCGGTGTCCTCTGCAACGGTGTGCTCGATGACGATGCGCGGCTGGTGGAACACTGCCACGCCCTGCGCCATGCCCTCGACGAGCTTGAACCCGGTCACGCGCGCCGCCGCGGTGGACTGGGCACGCGCCGCCGCGGCGACGCTCGCATCGTCGATCAGCCCGGCATTGGCGATCAGTTCGGACAGCACCATCGCAACGGTCTGCAACGCCTCGATCTCGACGTCGGCGTAGCGCCGCCGCTCGCTGTGCTGCACGGCAAGGACGCCGACCGCGCGTTCGCGCCGGATGATCGGCACGCCCGCAAAGCTGCGGAACCGCTCCTCGCCCGTCTCGGGTCGATAGGCGAAATCGGGATGGCTCGCCGCGTCGTCGAGGTTGAGCGTCTCGACATTGGCCGCGATCGTGCCGATCAGCCCTTCGCCCATCGCCAGCTTGGTGACGTGCACCGCCTCCTGCGAAAGCCCGCGCGTCGCGAAAAGTTCCAGCACGCCTTCGCGCAGCAGATAGATCGAGCAGACTTCGCTATCGAGCGCCGATCCGATGATCTCCACAACGGCGTTGAGCTTCGATTGCGCCGGCAGGCGCCGGGCCATCACGTCATGAAGGCGGGTCAGGATCTCGCGGGCGGAGGCAGCAGCGGCAAGGGCCATGGCATCAGCGCTACCAGATTGCGCGGGCCGACGCCAATGGTCGCGTTCACCGCAAGGTTCAGGGAATCGGACCCCAGGCACGCGGCGTCGGGGCGGGCGCGTGCGACGCGGGCATCGCCGTTGCAGCCGTGCCCACGGGCGCGATGCGGACCGGCGCAACGC
>JAFABD010000216.1 GCA_023426225.1 Pseudomonadota bacterium
CATCGCCGCGAACGATGCAAGCCGCGTCTATGGCGACGCCAACCCGGCGCTGGGCTACACGATCGGCGGCATGGGGCTCGTCAACGGCGACGTGCTGAGCGGTGCGCTGGCGACGAGCGCCGATACCCGCACGAACGTCGGCAGCTATGCGATCGGGCAGGGGACGCTGACGGCATCGGCCAATTACAGCGTCACCGGCTTCACCGGCGGCACGCTGACGATCACCCCGCGGGCAATCACGATCGCTGCCGACGCGGTGCAGCGCATCTATGGCGACGCTAATCCGACGCTGACCTATCGCGTCGGCGGCATGGGGCTGGTCAATGGCGATAGCCTGACAGGGGCGCTGGCAACGAGTGCGACGTCCACGTCGAGCATCGGCGACTATGCGATCGCGCAGGGCTCGCTCGGTGCGTCGGCAAACTATGTGGTGACCGGCTTCCAGGGCGCCGCACTGACCGTGCTGCCGCGCGCGCTGGTGGTCACTGCCGACGACCAGCGGCGCGTGTTCGGCATCGACAATCCGCCGCTAACCTACAGCATCGGTGGCATGGGGCTGGTCAATGGCGACAGCCTGACGGGGGTGCTGGCGACGACGGCGGGACGCGACACCTTTGGCGGCGCGCCGATCACGCAGGGTACGCTGACGGCTTCGACCAACTATCTGTTGCGCTTCGTTCCCGGCAAGCTGGTGATCGACAGCGCGGGCGACGGCAGCCAAAGCGCGGCGGTGGTCGCGCGCTGGACCGTGCCGGTCTGGTTGCCGCCGGTCGACGGTGCGCCGGCGACGGGCGGCGGCAGCCCCGAACGTCTGGTCGATGCGGTCGGGACGCACCCGGACTTTGCGGGCAACCGGCTGTGCCTGGGCGGGCTGTGCCGCGTGCTGCCCTGACGCACTGATCGCGCGGCGGCGGGGGCGGGCGGCCAGTCGGGCGCGTGCCCCCCGCGCTGTTGCAATCCGTTACCATTTGGGTGGTTGCGAGGGGGGCGCGGCCGCCTAGAAGGGCGGCATCGTTGCCGAGGGGGGATGCCCGATGTTCGTTCGTACCGCGCTGTTGCTTGCCGCGTCGATGGCCGCGACCCCGGTTGCCGCGCAGGACCGCGACGGCGCCGACCATCCGCTGCTCACCCGCTATCCCGGAACCGAGATCCGCAGTTATCGCGCCACCGGCGCCGAGCGGCTGTTCGTGCCGACGGCGGCGGTGACCAACCAGGCACGGGCCAAGGGCGTCACGCTGGAGGGCGAGGCGACGCACATTTCGTACATGCACTTTCCCGCGGTGAGCCGGCTTGAGATGGTGCGCTTCTATCAGACACAATTGGCGGCGAAGGGCTTTGCGCTCCGCTTCAACTGCACCGGTGACGTGCAGTGCGGGCGCGAGATGCAGACGCTGCTCATCAACAGCGGCAAGGTGGCGCCGGAAGGGATCGGCGACGCTGGGTTCAGCGGCCGTTATACGACGATGGTCGCGACGCGCGGAAACGACTGGATCGTGCTGATGATCGAGGAAAATGCCAATCGTTCTATCGTCTATGAAGGCGTGATCGAGCACGCCCGCCAGCTTGGCGTACGTTGACCGACCGCGTGGCGATCAGCGCGTTCGGGTTCGAGCCGGTGCTGGGCGCTTGGCCGCCGTCGCGGCCCGGGTTCCCTGAATCCGCTCGCCCCAAGTGACGTGATCGATTGGGGTACGCAGCCCGACAACGCTTGTTGCCTGATGCCGACGAGCGGCCGCAGCGCGTGCGTAGCGCCGGGCGTGCATGACTTCACGGATCTCGAATATCGCAAGCGCGGTGCCGCCGACTGCGACAAACATGAAGAACAGACACGCCTCGGGGCTGATGCGGCCCGCGGCGCCTGCCCAGAACAGAATCGTACCGCAACCCGCGAGCAGCAGGGCGCCCGCAAACATCAGCCCCAACTCGGCACGACTATCCTGCATGATTTACGCATACTCCCCGTTACCGGCAGAAATGCATCCTGCCCATGTCGGCCCGCGTTGATCGACATCAACTGCATTGACACCAATCTGTCATAAATCAAATGGTTGCGCACGATTCATGGTAAACGCGCGGCCCGCAGACCGACCATTACCGAGATTGCGGCGAAGCCGGCGAGCGTCGCATGCCGCGGCTGCCGGACTCCGGTAGAACCTTTTCCGAAATAACGGCTTACAGGCCGAATTTTTGACAAATCCAGCCGAGCACACTGCGCGACCGGTCGTGGAGTCGAACACTTGACATCGGTGTCAGATGTCGTCAAATCTTTGCGATAAAACAAACCTGCAACAAATGCAGGTGTGAGGAGAGGGGACATGGTCAGTGCTGCCACCGGGCGCGCAGGCGCCATTTTCACCTCGTCCACATTTCATGCCGGTTTTGTCGGCGGCCGTGCACATTTGTGCTTGGCGCGCGTGCATCCGCGCAGTGTCGGTCCGTCGGCGTGCTCGACCATGGCTGCCGCTTCGGCTCGTTCTTTTGTGACCCCGTTCTTGTGCGGGTGCCCGCTGCAATGTGCGCGGCCGGTCGAAATCGTCCGGCGCTGGCTCGTCACGTATTGGCGTGGCGGGCGCTGGATCTCGGCGGGCCGATATCGCGGGCGCGTCGGTGCGCACGTGGTGCGTCGCCGACTCCCAAGGGAGATGTGGTGATCGCCTGAAAAAATTAACACAGTGGAATAACGAGAAAGGGGTGGCGTTTCCTGTATTCGACAACGTTGTCGTGGGTAATTGACGTAATCAAAAAGTAACAAATACTCTGGCCTTCGGGCCGGTTCAGGAGGAGAGATTTCATGAATATTCATCGACCGGCGCGCCTGCGCACGGTTTCACTGATCGCCGTGGCGACCGCGCTCGCGGTGCCCGGCGTCGCCGCCGCGCAGACCAGCGGCGCGACCGACTCGCCCGCCGCCGACACGAGCGCAGCGCCGCAGGACAGCGGCGAGATCGTCGTCACCGGCATCCGCGCATCGCTCGAGCGCTCGATCGCGATCAAACGTGACTCGACCGGCATCGTCGACGCGATTTCGGCGGAAGACATCGGCAAGTTCGCGAACACCAACCTGGCGGAATCGCTTCAGCGCATCACCGGCGTGTCGATCGATCGCATCAACGGCGAAGGTTCGACCGTCACCGTGCGCGGCTTCGGCGCGCAGTACAACATGGTGACGCTGAACGGCCGTCAGCTCGCGGCGTCGAACATCGTCGCAGTGGGCGGCGACCAGGGCGGTGACGGCGCCGGCGGCTTCGGCCGCTCGTTCGACTTCGCCAACCTCGCCTCGGAAGGCGTCAAGACGCTGGAAGTCTACAAGACCGGCCGCGCCGCGGTTCCGTCGGGCGGCATCGGCGCGACGATCAACATCGTCGGCGTGCGTCCGCTTGACCGTCCGGCGGGATTCAGCGGCTCGATCGGGGCGAAGGCGAGCTATGACACCTCGGCCGACGACTGCATCAGCTGCGGCCCGAAGGTGACGCCCGAACTGTCGGGTGTGATGAGCTGGACCGACCAGGAGCAGCGCTTCGGCGTCACCCTGTTCGGCAGCTATCAGAAGCGCAATTTCAGCTTCCCGAGCCAGGCCAACAACTATTGGAACATGCCCACGCTCCAGGATTTTCTCGATCCTTCGAAGGGCTATATCCGTACCACCACCAAGCTGAACAACACGCCGACCGACCCGAACGTCCTGGTCGCGGTTCCCGACGACTTCCGTTACCACTTCTCGGAAGCCAGCCGCGAACGCATCAACGGCCAGGCCGTGCTGCAGTATCGCCCGAGCGATGCGCTGACGCTGACCGTCGACGGCCTGTTCGCGCAGCTGCGCTCGTCCGAGCGCCGCTCGTCGCAGTCCAACTGGTTCAGCAAGCCGTTCGATGAAGTCACCTTCGACGATTCGAGCAACGGCATCGCGACGACGAAATATCTGCACGAGACCGTCAACGGCGTGAAGGACGCCGCGTTCGAGCAAGCCTATCGCGCGCAGAAGAACCGGCTGTACGACGTCGGCGCCAATCTGCGCTGGGAGGTTGCTCCGAACTTCTCGCTGACCTTCGACGGCCATTTCGGCAAGGCCGAGAGCCTGCCCGACAATCCGAACGGCCAGACCTCGACTGCGGTCGCGATGAACGGCAACATCGTGACGTCGCACAGCCTCGCCTGGGACAATGACGGCTTCCCGACGCAGACGCTGACGATCAACGACTGCTATAACCGCACGACGCCCACGGGGGTCGCGTTCACCAACGGCAACTGCAACGGCGTTTTCGACCTGGGCGACCTGTCGAGCGCGGTGCAGCGCCAGTTCGCGTCGACCCAGTCGCAGAAGATCAAGGAAGCGCGGATCGACGCCGGCTGGGATCTGGGCAACGGCAGCCGCTTCGATTTCGGCGGCGACTATCGTTCGACCGACACGCGCCAGACGCAGTACAACACGCGCCAGGTGCTGGGTGACTGGAACAACGCGCTGCCGCCGGACATTGCCGCCTATGCCCCGGGTCTAGTCCAGCAATATTGCGCGGCGTGTCAGTTCCACCACAACGACGCCAAGGCCGACGCGATCGGCAAGATCGCGTGGCGCGCGCAGGATGCCACCAAGCTCTATAATGCGCTCTACAACCACTATATCGGCATCACCAACGATGGCGTGAACCACGCCAACATCGTCGATGCCAACGCCGACAACCGGGTGAAGGAAGACATCTGGGCGGCCTATGGCCAGCTCACCTGGAAGGGTGAACTCGCCGGGCGCACCGCGACACTGGTCGCGGGCGTGCGGTACGAGCACACCACGGTCAACGCCACCTCGCTTCAGCAGGTGCCGCTCGCGATCGTGTGGGAAGCCGACAACGACTTCTCGGTGCTCAATTCGGCCGATCGCCAGGCGGTCAAGGGACGCGCGAGCTATGACAATCTGCTGCCGCAGATCGACTTCCAGATCGAGGCGGCGAAGAACCTGATCGGGCGCGTTTCGTATTCGAAGACGATCTCGCGTGCGCCCTATGGCAACCTCTTCGCATCGACCGGGGCGGGCGCGCTCAACAATCCGACCTCGCTCGGCGGCGTCGCGACGGGTACCCAGAACAACCCGGGGCTGAAGCCGCTCGATTCGGATAACTTCGACATCTCGCTCGAATGGTATCCGCATCGCGACGTCTATCTGTCGGTCGGCTTCTTCGACAAGCGCGTCCACAACTTCATCGGCAACACGGTGGTGCAGCGTAACCTGTTCGGCCTGCGCGATCCCACCGCGGGTCCGCTGGCGACCTCGGCGCGCAACATCGTGACCGGCCTGGGCGGCGACATCAGCAACATCAACCTGTTCACCAGCGCCGCGATCCTCCAGAAGTACAACGGCAATGTCGCGCAGGCGACGACCGAACTGGCGGCGAACTATGTGCCATCGGCCCGGACGTTCAATTCGACCTATATCGACAACACGCTTGCCGCGATCAACGTGTTGCCGACGGCGGCCGATCCGCTGCTCAACTTTGCGGTGAACACGCCGATCAACAACAAGGACGCCGAAATCTATGGCGTCGAAATCGCCGGCCAGTATTTCTTCGGAAGCACCGGCATCGGCGTCGCGGCCAGCTACACGCTGGTGCGCGGCAATATCGGCTTCAACGTCACGGCGGATCCGAATTCCAACCAGTTCGCGCTGGTCGGGTTGAGCGATACGGCGAACGCGACGCTGATCTATGACAAGCACGGGATTTCGGCTCGCCTGTCGTACAACTGGCGTGACCGCTTCCTGAGCGACATCAACCGTGGCGCGGCCCACAATCCGGTGTTCAACGCGCCCTATGGTCAGGTTGATCTGAGCATCAACTATGACCTGACGCGTAATATCTCGCTGAGCTTCGAGGGGATCAACCTGCTCGAGGAAGGCGTGCGGACCTATAGCCGCGACACCATCAACACCTGGTACGAAGCCGAAGGCTCGGCGCGTTACCTGCTGGGCGCGCGCTTCCGCTTCTGAAGCCCGCGTGTAAACTGGGGAAGGACCGCCCGTGAGGGGCGGTCCTTCTCTTTCAAGGTCAATGCTTCATGCCGCTGAGCGTGCTCAACAATATCGACCATGCCGACCTTCGCGTCCGGATCGACCGCGGCGCGGTGTTCGGGGACGCGGTCAACCAGACGGTCGTGTTTCCCACCGAGTTCGAGGCGCTCCAGCGCGAATATGTCATTCTCTTCCGGCGCGACCCCGAGCATGGCTGGCGATCGACCGTGCTGCTGGGGCTCGACGCGGACGAAAATCTCTATCTCGACGGCGACCGTTGGGACGCCGACATGATCCCCGCGCTGCTCGAGCGCGGCCCGTTTTCGATCGGCATGCCTGCGCCGGGTACGCCGGGCGAGCCGATGATCCACATCGATACCGACCATCCGCGGGTTTCCACCGGCGACGGGATGCCGCTGTTCCTGCCGCATGGCGGCAACGCACCCTATCTCGACCGGATCGCGAGCGTGTTGCAGACGATTTTCGTCGGCGACCAGGCGAGCCCGGCGATGTTCGCGGCGTTCGAGGCGGCCGGCCTGCTCGAACCCGTGACGCTCGACATCGAACTGACGAGCGGGCGGCGCTACAAGGTGCCCGATTGCTGGGTGATCGACGGCAACCGCTTTGCGGCGCTCGGCGCCGACGCGCTGGCGGCGCTCCATGCGCAGGATTTCCTGCGCTGTGCGGTGTGGCAGCTGTCGTCGCTGGGCAACCTGCCGCGACTGGTGGCACGTAAGGAGCGGCGCGAAGGCTGAGTGCCGACGATAACGGCGATGTTCGACGAAAGGGGATGCGCGATGGACGAGCAGGGCAAGTTTCGCGTCGTGATTGCCGGCGGCGGCACCGCCGGCTGGGTCGCCGCGGCGGCACTTGTGCGTCACCTGGGGCCGATGCTCGACATCTCGCTGGTGGAGTCCGATGCGATCGGTACGGTCGGCGTGGGTGAATCGACGATCCCGACCGCGCGCACCTTTCATGCATTGCTCGGCATCCGCGAGCCGGTGTTCCTGCGCGAGACCAACGCCACCTTCAAGCTGGGCATTGCGTTCGAGAACTGGCATCGCGACTGCGACCGCTATTTCCACCCGTTCGGTACCGTCGGACGCTCGCTGCCGCTCTGCGACTTCCAGCATTTCTGGCTCGAGGCGAAACGCCGCGGGTTCGGCGGCGACTATGGCGACTATTCGCTCGAAACGCAGGCGGCGCTTGCCGAGCGCTTTGCGACCGCGGACCCGGCGCCGCTCGCCTATGCCTATCATCTAGACGCCACGGCCTATGCCGCGTTCCTGCGCGGCCTTGCCGAGCTGGCCGGTGTCAAGCGGATCGAGGGGCGGATCGAACGGGTCGAGCGCGACGGTGAGCGTGGGGACATCACCGCGCTGGTGCTCGATGACGGCCGCCGGATCGCGGGCGACCTGTTCATCGACTGCACGGGCTTTCGCGCGCTGCTTATCGAGGGAGCGCTCGAAACGGGCTTTGATGACTGGAGCCATTGGCTGCCGACCAACAGCGCCTTTGCCGTCCAGTCCGAAACGACGGAATCGCCGGTGCCCTATACGCGCGCGATTGCCCATGATGCCGGTTGGCGCTGGCGCATCCCGCTTCAGCACCGGATGGGCAACGGCTATGTCTATGCCAGCGATTATCTGGCCGACGATGTCGCCCGTGAACGACTGCTCGCAGCGGTGCCCGGGCGCGCATTGTTCGAGCCGCGGCTGATCCGCTTTACGACCGGCATGCGCAAAAAGGCGTGGAACCACAATTGCATCGCGCTCGGCCTCGCGAGCGGTTTCATCGAGCCGCTTGAATCGACCAGCATCCATCTGGTGATGATCGCCGTCACCCGGCTGCTCCAGAACTTCCCGTTCCGGGGCGACATGGCGGCGCTGGCGGCCCGCTTCAACGCGCAGTCGCGCGCGGAATCGGAGCATATCCGCGACTTTATCATCCTTCACTACAAGCTCAACGATCGCCCAGAACCCTTCTGGCGAGACCATGCCGCGCGTGCGGTTCCCGACAGCCTGGCGGCGCGGATCGAGCTGTTCCGGGAGGGCGCCGCGGCTTATCAGGAAGGCACCGACCTGTTCCGGATCGACAGTTGGAACGCGGTCATGCTGGGGCAGGGCGAGCGCCCGCGCGATCACCATCCGATGCCGGCGCAGATGCCGAGTGCCGACCTGGAACGCGCGCTTGCGGATCTGCGTGCTGGGATCGGGGCACAGCTTGCCAAGTTGCCGGGGCATTCCGCTTTCATCAGCGGTTATGCCGCGGCGCGCGTCCCTGCCGCCGCGTAACGCACGCCCGGCCGCGCTTTCGTCCCCGCAAAAGCGCACCATTTGAAGGGGAGCACGAATTTGCGCCGGTGGTTGCAAATCGCGTTTGTCGCTTTTGGCATGTAAGCGGAAAATGGTGAAACACGCTCCGTTCTGCTAAGGATGCGCTTCTTCGGCGTGCTCGAGAGCGAACTGGCCGGGGGGCGAGATGACATTATCCGGAAATGGGGCGCGGCGTTCGGCGGTGGCGCGGTTCGAGCGGCATCGACGGTGGAGCGTTGCCGCGGTGATCGGCCTTGGTGCAACCATCACCGCCATCGCGCCTGCGGCCGCTCAGGCCATTCCCGATGCCGGCTTCATCCGCCAGACTTTGGTGCCCGGCACCGTTGCCGACAACGGTTCAGGGCAGCGCGTTTCCGGCTCGGAATGGATGAACGGGCCGAACCAGATGCCGAAATCGGCCGAAGGTACGGCGAGGGATCACCTGTAATTCGACCGCGGGTTCATTCGCTGAGTTAGCGAGGTCGGTGTGGCCTGATCCCGCGCCGACTGTCCCGGCCAGCCTATGCGGACGGCTGGGACGATCCTTCGCCTGAACCGTGCCGGTGTCCGCTCATTTCGGCACCGGCATGCGGCGCAAACCGCCGGTTCCAGAAAACGGCTGATGCGGAAATCGCCGCCACGACGACGAAGGCGATCGCGAAATCGCCCCGCTGCGGCTGTGCGCGGCCGGCCAGTTGCTGCCCCAGTTCCAGGACGGTTGCCGCCGTGCAAATGCCCAGCGACAGCATAAGCTGCTGAAAGGTCGAATAGAGGCTGGTCGCAGCGCTCATTTGCGATTTTTCCACCTCGGCATAGGCGATCGCGTTGTAGCCGGTGAACTGAAACGAGGTAAAAAATCCCGACAACGCCAGGATCGCAACCATGGCGGCGACCGGCCAGCCGGGACGGAAGAGCGCACAGCTGGCATAGCCCGCGCTGCTTACCAAGCCGGCGACGATCAGGCTCTGGCGAAAGCCCCAGCGTCGCAGCACGCGTGGCGCCAGCGCCTTCATCGCCAGCGCGCCGATAGCGCCTACCATCGTGATCACGCCGGTTTTCGCTGCGGAGAAACCGAAGCCGAGCTGGAACATCAGCGGCAGCAGGAAGGGCTGTGCGCCCTGGGTGATACGCGTCAGTGATCCGCCGATCACCGACAGGCGAAAGGTCTCGATCCGCATCAGCGCGGGATCGAGGATCGGGTCGGGGGTATGGCGGGCATGCCGGATGTAGCCCAGGCCGAAGAGCGTACCGACGCCGATCAGGACGACCGCCACGCGCCCGGTCCCCGGCCGGCTCGCCAGTTCGAACCCGAACAGCAGGCACCCGAGCGCGATCCCGGAAAGCACAAAGCCGATACGGTCGAACCGGGCGCGCGCGTCGCCGCGCACTTCGGGAACGAGCAGCAGCGCGCCGATCATCCCCCCGATGCCGATCGGCAGGTTGAGATAGAAGATCCAGCGCCAGTCGAGCCAGGTCACGATCAGGCCGCCCAACGGCGGACCAAGGATGGGGCCGACCAGCGCGGGCATCACCAGCCACGACAGCGCCTGGACCATGTCGCCCTTGGCGACGCTGCGCAGAAGCACCAGCCGGCCCACCGGAACCATCATCGCCCCGCCGATTCCCTGGACGAAGCGTGCTGCGACGAGCATCTGGAGCGTGTCGGCCTGGGCGCAGGCGATCGAGCCGAGCAGAAACACCGAGATTGCCGCGCAAAACACGGTACGCGAACCGAACCGGTCGGCCAGCGTGCCGCTCGCCGGAATGAACAACGCGAGGGCCAGCAGATAGCTGGTGAGGGCAAGGCTGAGGCGGGTCGCGGAGGTGCCGAGGTCGCGTGCCATCGTCGGAAGCGCGACGGTGAGCACCGTGCCGTCGAGTTGCTGCATGAACAGTGCCGCCGCGACGACGAGCGCGATTGCGCGATAGTCGCGGGCGCCGGTGGGGAGCGAGGGGGTGCCGCTGGTGACGGCCTCCACCCCGGGTGCCAGGCCATCGCCGACATCGGCACTCATCGAAGCCAGGTTACGCCGTCGACACTGCATCTTGTTCCGTTTCACTTTCCCGCCTCGGCCCCTTGCCGGAGGGGAGGGGCCGAGCGCGGGGCATCCGCCAGGTTTGCGTCCCGCCTCGCGCGTCGGTCGGCGGACGTCCAGTCAATTGTGTGCAATCATTGTTGCGCCGGCGGCGCGCATTTCCCCCGATGGGTTACCCCGAATTTGGTCGCGCGAACCCGGAGCCGCGGGGGCTTGGACCCGGCATCATTCCCATCCGCCGCCCAGCGCAAGGAACAGATCGATCTGGCAATCGACCATGCTTGCTCGCGCGGCGGAGAGCGCCGCCTGGGCATCGGCAAAGCTCTTCTGGGCGTTCAGCACGTCGATGAAAGGCGTTCGTCCGAACCGCTGCAACGTTTCGGCATCGCGGCTCGCTCGCCCGGCCGCCTCCGCCGCCCGTTCCAGATCGCGCAGCCGTTCGGTTGCGCGCGCATAGGCGGACAACGCGGTTTCAACCTGCCGAAGCGCCGCCAGCACCGATCCGTCGAAGCTGGCGAGCGCCCCCTCCGCATCGGCCCCAGCCTGATCGATGCGGGCGCGGACCCGATTCCGGTTCGGGAACGACCACGAAAGCAGCGGGCCGATGCTGAAGCCGAACGACGATGGCGTCATCGCATGGTCGGCGGCGGCGGCTGTCCCGGCCGTTCCGCCGATGGTGATCTTCGGATAGAGATCGGCGCGCGCAACGTCGATGTTCGCCGTCGCCGCTGCCAGGATGCGCTCGGCTCTCCTCACATCGGGACGGCGTCTGAGCAGCATCGCGCCGTCGCCGACGGGGATTGGCCGCGCGATCGTCGGGGCGGCGGCGCAGGATTCGAGGCTGCGCGGATATTCCGACGGCGTTTGGCCCATCAACGCCGCGAGTTCGAACAGTGCGGCCTTACGTTCGGCAAGGAGTTCGGGAATGACGGCCTCGCTGGCGAGCGCAGCCGCCCGCGCGCGGTCGACATCGAACCGCGTGCCGCGTCCCCCCCGTGCCATCCGAACGGCGACATCCAGCGTCGCGTGCTGGATCGCAGCGACCCGGCGTGCGGTCGCCAGTGCCACGCCGGTGGTGCAGACCTTGGCATAGTTCCGCGTGACGGCGGCGGCGACGACCACCCGTACCTGATCGCGCGCAGCAAGACTCGCTTCGGCCTGTGCCGTCGCTGCCTCGATCCCGCGGCGGATTCCGCCTGCCAGGTCGAGCGGATAGTTGACGTCGAAACCGAGCGCGTAGCTGAATGGCGCCGGCAATCCGGCGGTCGGCCCGCCGGGCTGCGCCGCCTCAGTCTGACCGCTCAGCCCCGTGCTGACGCTTCGTGTCGCAGCCGCTTCACGGACGATCGCGCTCGCGCGGCGCAGCATCGGGCGACGCCGGCGGCGGTGATGACCGGTGGAAGTTTTCAGCTCTCATAATGTTTGGATACTACTTCTGATCGACGGGCATTCGTTTTCCGAACGACGGTCATTTATGGCGAAGACCTGCCGCCGATTTGTATAATAAACCTGAGCAGCCCCTGGGTTTCTAGACGCCTTCCGCTTTCAAAACCTGCTTACGTTCGAACGCGACGGGCGACAGCATCCCGTTTCTGACCTGCTTGCGCACCGGGTTGTAGAACATCTCGATGTAGTCGAACACACGTCTTGGACATGGTCGCCTCAGCCAAGGCAGGGTTGTGCCATTTCTATTTTGCTGAGTTGTCGCATTTCCACGTTGCGCTTACACCCAAAGCGCCGACCTTCGATCCGATAATCTACGTTATGTTAATTCGCTTAATTGCCTGAATGTGCCCGGATTTGCTCCCTTGCCCGTCGAGCCTGTACCCTAATGCCGTTCCGCCGGCTTGGCGGCGCTGCGTGGCGACAACTACGATGGCCGGTTGAGCGGCAACTATGATGGCCGGTAGGATCGGTTGTCTG
>JAFABD010000046.1 GCA_023426225.1 Pseudomonadota bacterium
CGCCGCCGTCGCCCGCGTCGCGCGCGGCCATGCGCTCGGCCAGATCGACCTTGCCGAACTGCTCTATGCGCGGCGTCAGGCGACCGAGGCGCGCCGGGCGGAAATCGCCGCACGGGTGGAATCGGACCGTGCGCTTCTGCGTCTTCAGATCGACGCGCATGTGATCTGGATCGGCGCCGAAAAGCACGATCACGACGCCGATTGACACCGAATTGCGCGAAAATGCACGATCCGTCCTGCCATTGAGGGCGCTTTTCCGATGGTTTAGCGTTACCAAAATCGCCGATTCGTAGGAAATGGGAGGGGGCGGATGGACCAGGTCGAAACGCGCCGCGGCGTGCTCCGCGCGGGCGGCGCCGGGCTGCTCGCGACGCTCGCGGCGGCCCCCGCCCCCGCCGCTGCCCACACCGATCAGGCGGGGCTCGCCGATCCGCTCGTCCCGCTCTGGCCCGGCGCGATTCCGGGCGCGCGCGGCACCGTCATCCGGCGCCGGGTCGAGGACCAGTCGAAGGATCCGGCGCGCCCCGACCGCTGGATTCGCGGCATCGACCGCCCGGCGCTCGTCGTCCGCCGCGCGCCGCGCCCCAACGGGGCGGCGGTGCTGCTCGTCCCCGGCGGCGGCTATGGCTTCAACTCCTACGACAACGAAGGCGTCGAACAGGCGAACTGGCTCAACGCGCGCGGGATCACCGCCTTCATCCTGCTCTATCGCCTGCCGGGCGAGGGCTGGGAAAACCGCCATCTCGTGCCGCTTCAGGATGCCCAGCGCGCGATGCGGCTGATCCGCGCGCGCGCCGCGGATTTCGGCGTCGATCCGCGCCGGATCGCGGTGCTCGGCTTCTCGGCGGGCGGGCATCTTGCGGGGTCGCTCGCGACGCGGTTCGACGAACGCTGCTATGCCCCCGTCGACGCCGCCGACGCGCTGTCGGCCCGGCCCGATCTCGCCGGGCTCGTCTATCCGGTGGTCAGCATGGCGCCTGGCTACACGCACGGCAGTTCGCGCAACAACCTGCTCGGCGCCGCGCCCGACGCCGCGCGCGAACAGGCCGCGTCGGTCGAACGCCGCGTCGGTGCGGACACGCCGCCCGTGCTGCTCGTCCATGCCGGCGACGACGCGACCGTCCCCGTCGCCAACAGCATCCTGCTCTATCAGGCGATGCTCGCCGCGCACCGTCCCGCCGCGCTCCACCTGTTCGACGAGGGCGGCCACGGCTTCGGCACGCGGCTGTCGCCCGCCATGCCCGCGTCGCAATGGCCGGGGCTCTTCCACGCCTGGGGCGTCCGCCACGCCGTTTTCTCCGCCGCCGCAGCCGCGTAAGGCGCCGGCACGCAACCCGAATCAAAGGATCGCCGATGCCCGTTTCCCGCCACGTCGCAACCGCCGCCCTGGCCTTTGCCGGCCTCGCGCTCGGCCTCGCCGCCCCCGCTGCGGCCCAGACGCGCGTCGACGGCGACCCCTATGCCGCCGATCCGTCGGGGATCGTCGACGATCCCTGCCCCGTGCATCCCGCGCCCGCCGACGGGGATGCGTGGCGGATCGCCAATCTCCACATGCTCACGCGCGATTTCGGCCAGCATTGCCGCTATCGCGCGCAGAATGCGGCGTTGCGCGCCGCGCGCACGCGCGTCGACGTGGTGTTCATGGGCGATTCGATCACCGACGGCTGGATCGCCGCCGATCCGTCGCTGTTCACCGGCGGCGTGGTCGATCGCGGGATCAGCGGCCAGACGACGCCGCAGATGCTCGTGCGCTTCCGCGAGGACGTGATCGAGCTGCATCCGCGCGCGGTCCACATCCTTGCCGGCGCCAACGACATTGCCGGCAATACCGGCGCCTCGACGATGGCGGTGGTCCAGGGCAATATCCGCTCGATGGCCGAACTGGCACGCGCGCACGGCATCCGCGTGATCCTCGGCTCGATCCTGCCTGCGGGCGCCTTTCCGTGGAGCCCCGACAAGAAACCGGCGCCGCAGATCATCGAATTCAACCGCTGGCTGCGCGGCTATGCCGCCGCCAACGGCTTCGCGTTTGTCGACTATCACGCCGCGCTTGCCGATGCGCAGGGGGCGATGCGGCCGGGGCTCGCGGGCGACGGCGTGCATCCCAACGCCGCGGGCTATGCGCTGATGCGTCCGCTCGCGCTCGCCGCGATCCGCCGCACGCTCGGCGCGCGCTGACGCGCCACGGCGGCTCTTGCGCGGCGGCGCGTTTTGGGGTGTCTGCGCGGTCGATGACTACAGGGAAGAACCGCACCGCCATGTCTCGCCGCTTCAAACTGGCGCTCGCCGCGCTCGCCTGTGCCGCCTCGGGCTTCGTCGCCGTCCGCGTGACCGCGCAGACGGATCGGACGCAGGATGCGGCGTGGCACAACCGCCAGATGCTCGCGCTCGCCGAACGCGGCTCGGCCCAGGGGTGGCAGGCGCTGCCCTCGGGGCTGCGCTGGCGGCGGATCAAGGGCGACGGCAAGGGCGCGCACCCCAGCGTCAGCGACGTGGTGACGCTCCATTATGCCGGCACGCTCGTCGACGGCACCGAATTCGACAGCTCGTTCAAGCGCGGCGCCCCCGCCACCTTCCCGCTCGCCGCGCTCATCCCCGCGTGGCAGATGGCGGTGCCGCTGATGGGCGTCGGCGACACGATCGAAATCGCCGCCCCCGCCGACCTCGCCTACGGGCCGGAGGGCAAGGGCCCGATCCCCGGCGGCGCGACGCTCCTGTTCCGGATCGAGCTGCTCGGAATCGAACCGCGCTAACGTCGCCGTGGCGGCCCCTGCCGGTATTGCACCCGCCCCCCCCCCACAGCCGGCCCGAAGCGGAAGATGTTGTTCGGCGTGATGCTCCGGGGCCGCGTCGCGCTGCGCCCGCAATGTGACGTCGCCGCGGTGGCGGACAATCGCCTCCGGCATTTCATCGCGAATGAACGCCATCATCGCTTCACGTACGTCGCAGCGCAGGTCGAAGGCCCGGCCCGCATCGGCGGCGCTCACCAGCGCACGCAGCTCCATCTGATCGGCGCCCAGTTCGGTTACTTGCAGTCCCGCCACGCGTCCGTCCCAATTCGCGTTGGCCTGTACGATCTCGCTCAGCTTCGCGCGGAGACGCGACACGTCCGCGCAAGGATCGACATGCAGAAACGCGGTGCCGAGCAGCTGGCTGGTCTGCCGCGTCCAGTTCTGGAAACTGTCTTCCAGAAACCGGCTGATCGGCACGATCAACCGACGTTCGTCCCACACCTTCACCACCACGAACGTCAGGCGGATCTCCTCGATCCGTCCCCATTCGCCATCGATGATGACGACATCGTCGAGGCGGATCGGTTCGGTAAACGCCATCTGGATGCCGGCGATCAGGTTCTTCAGCGCCGGCTGCGCTGCCGCGCCGACGGCAATGCCGGCAACGCCTGCCGAAGCGATCAAGGTCAGCCCGATGCTGCGAACGGCCGGGATGCTCATCAACATCATGCAAAAGGTGACCAGCAGCGCCAGGAAGATGACGATGCGGCGCAGAATGCCGGCCCGGGTGCGCCGCCGACGCGCCATCAGATTGTCGGCCACGCTGATGTCTGTGCTCGCCTCGAGCGCGGCAAATACGGTGCCGATCAGCGCGATTGCCAGCCAACCGATCAGCGCGGGCAGGACAAGCCCCGCGACCTGCCGCCAGGCTGCGGCGGACTGGACGCCGAGCCCAAGCGCAGGCTGCGTGGCCGACAGGGCAAGCGCAACCATGAGCCAGCGGGTCGGCGCGCAAACCCTGCGAACGCCTTCAGCGGCGGCAAGGACCGGAATCCGCCTTGCAGCCCGACGCAGGATCACGAGAAAAAGCCGATGGAGTACCAGCGCAGCCGCCACGGCGAAAACGAGCGTGGCGGCGGGCTGTAGCCAGTCCGGCAGGCGTTCAATGAAGCGGATCATGGGGTGCCAACCCTCTTCACCACTGCCGGGACGCACCGCGCGGCGTCGCCGCTCGACGTGTCGAGCCGCACGCAGGACGGGCGATGCCACTTACGTCCGCTTCACCCGGTCGGGCCGGCTGCGGCGCTAGTGCTGGCCTCCGCCGGGCACCCGTTCCCATTGATAGGCGGGGGCCGCCTCTCCACGCGGCTGATATCGGATCGAAAGCGGCGCATCGCCGCGCTTGATCTCCAGCGTCAGGAACGCCTGCTGGTCACCTTGCAGCCCATCCTGCGAGAAGCTGTTGCGGATCTCGTCCCCGTCGCGCAGTCCGGCCCGGGCCGCCTCCGATCCGGGCACCAGGCCGCGCACGATCCGCGGCCGCGCAAGCAGGCTGGCGGGATCGAAGCCCAGGTCGAACCGGCGCAGCATTCGCGTCGTCCGCCGGAATTCGGGGCCGAATGCGTCGTCCGGCGGCACGATCGTCGATCCGGCGAGCATCGCTTCGAATGCGGCAATCCCCTGCGCACCGAGTTCGGCGTGCAGCAGGCGCCGCCACAGCGCCTCGTCCATCGGCTGGCCTGCCCGGCGCGCTGCCAGCATCGCGCGAACCAGATCGTCGAGCGATCGCTTCCCGCCCGATGCCTTGCGGACCGCCGCGTCGACACTCGCGAAATAGAGCGATCCGCGGTCATAGGGCAGCACGCGGACGCGCGTGTCCTTCCAGAAGCCGTCCGGGATCGCCGCATTGGGCAGATTGATCTTGATGTTGGTGTAATAGCGACCTGCCGTGCTGTTGAGGTCGTCGAGGAAGGCGTCCGCCGGGATCAGGCCGGCGCGATATGGCAGCATCCGCTGGTAATGGACGGCCAGGCCCTCGCCGAACCAGGAACGGTCGAGGCCGCCCGCCGCATCCATCGACTCGTCGAGCGAGCGAACCCAACTGTGCAGCATTTCGTGCGCGAGCAGCGAGCGCAGATCGTCGGCGCGCGACTGGTGGTTGAAGGTAAAGGCAAAGCTGTCGGTCAGTCCGATACCGCTACCAGGATTGCGGACGTTGGTACGCCCGAACACCCCGAAACTTGCCGGCGCCTCACCAAAGAAGTGGCTGTAATATCGGCGCAACGTGCCCGCCCATTGCATCAGCGGCGCCATCGCGAACGGCGGCGTTCCCTGCCATGCGGCGAAGAACCCGTCCTCGCGCGAACGGAAAACACCCGGTCTGCCTGCCATGTAATAGACCGCGGAAAGCCGTTCGGGCGTCAGCGCCTCGACGCTCGTCGCGTCGCCGACACCGAAGCTCGACACCCCCGTGGCGCCGGCACCGTAACCGGCAAAGTTCCAGCGAACCCGGACGCGCCGCGCCTTTCCGTCGGCGGGCTGCAGGACGAAAGCGGTTCCGGCGGCGGAAAAGCCGTCATTCTCCGTCCGCATCTCGTATTGCGGCAGCGCGAGCGGCGGTGCCGCCGCGTCGATCGGCACGCGATAGCGGACGGCGACGCGCCCGGCGACCGCACGCCCCGCCTGCCACAACCGGGTACGGTTGGATCCGTCGTCCACCACGTCGCGCGTCGCGGTGACGAGCACACCCTTTGCATCGGTGACGACCAGATCGCGAATGTCCGCCGCGCTGGTGACGACGGTGTTCGCGATCAGCGCCAGTCTGAACAGCGGCTCGCCGGGCTCCCGATGCATGTCGTGCGCTACCAGCGTGATATCGACGTAGGGGATGTGATGCGCCGCATCGGGCGCGGCAGGCGCGATCATGATCGTCACTTCGGGCGCCGGGCGCCGGCCGGCGGCAGATGCGGGCACCGGCAGGACGGTCAGCGCCGCCATCAGGCCGGAGATCAGCGGCATCTTGCACATAAGGGCGTGGGGCGGCATCGGAATATCCTCCTCGGGTCAAACCGATGCTAACCGGCGTGCAGCGCGAATTATCGGGCGATTTCGCACAAGAAATGCCGCCCACCGGCATGATTTATGCGCTGCCCTCGCGGCTCACCACGCCGGCAGCGGCAGCCGGTGCGTGCATTTCATCTCCGACAGCGTTGCGATCGACCGGATGTCCTCAACGCCGGGGAGCCGCAACAGTGTGCGGAAGGTGAAATTCTGGTACCATGCCATGCTGGGCGCCAGCACCTTCAGCATGACGTCCATTTCGCCGAACAGCGTATAGGCCTCGGTGATCTCCGGAATCTCGTCGACCGCCCGGATGAAGCGCTCACGCCCCTCGTCGTTGAGCCGCCCCATCTTGAGCTGGGCGAAGATGTACATGCTTTCGCCGAACTTCTCGCGATCAAGCACGGCGACCTGCGCCTTGATATATCCCTCCTCGCGCAGCCGCTGGATGCGCCGCCAGCATGGCGATTGCGATAGCCCGACGCGTTCGGCAATCTCGCTCGAGGATTCCGAAGCGTCGATCTGTAGCCGATCGAGAATCTTGACATCCATGCGGTCGAGCGATTCAGACATTATTATGCGCAACCCCGGCCATATATGGATTGAAATTACGCGCATGCTAAGCTGCGGAAGGGATTTCGGCAAGCGTTCGTCGTTAGGCGCAGCTAGGATGCGTCTTACGAAATCAAGGGAGGCGGCATGAAACGCGAGCAGCTGGCGATCTTCGACAGCCGGTATGTCCGCGATCATCTGACCTATCCCGACGCCATCCGCGTGGTCCACCACGCCATGGCGGCGCTTTCGGCGGGCACTACGCGCCAGCTGTTGCGTACGATGATCCCCCTGGGCTCGGGTCGCACCTTTGCCCAAATGCCCGGAGCGCTCGGCGAGCGCGACATGTTTGGCGCCAAGATGGTCAGCGTGTTCGCCGACCAACAGGCGCCGGGGCTCCGGCGACATCGCGGCATCGTGTTGCTGTTCGAACCCGAGACGGGCGAGCCGGTGGCGATCGCCGATGCCGAGGAAGTGACACACATCCGCACTGCAGCGGCGACCGCCGTCGCGACCCACGCGCTGGCGCGGGCGGATGCGCGCACCCTGCTGATTATCGGAACCGGCGCGCAAGCGCGCAGTCATCTGGCTGCGCTACCCCTCGTCCGCCGGTTCGACCGGATTCTCATATGGGGCCGCAGTGCTGAAAAGGCGGCGACACTCGCTAGTGACTTCGCGGCGCTCGGCGCGACGGCAGTGGACGAACTGCCCCAGGCCGTCGCGGCGGCTGACGTGATCTGCACGCTCACGGGCGCGGCCGAGCCGGTGCTCCACGGCGAATGGGTGGTTCCCGGCACGCACATCAATCTGGTGGGATCGAGCGGACCAGGGCCGGTCGAGGCCGACACCGCGCTCGTCCGCAAGAGCCGCTATATCGCCGACAGCCGCGCATCGGCGCTCGACGCCGCTTCCGAGTTTCTGGTCGCTCGTGCCGCGGGGGCGGTGGATGACGATCATATTGTCGGGGAGATCGGCGACGTGCTGCTCGGCCGCCTCGCCGGTCGCCGCGACGATGCCGACATCACGCTTTACAAGTCGCTCGGTCACGCGGCGCAGGATCTTGCGGTCGCGGCGCATCTCTATCGGAGTTCGCTCGCCTGATGCACCATTTGCTCGCCCGGCCCGGACTGGCCGCTGCATTGTCGCTGCTGCTCGCCGTACCGGCCCACGCCCAGCACGAGCGATTGAGCGTGGTCACGAACGGCGAAAAGGTCGGCTTCGTAGACGCAGATCAGCAGGACGATCACGTCACCATCGCCTTTGACGTCAAGAACAATGGTCGCGGGCCGACGATGCGCGAAACGCTCGTGCTCGCCGCCGACGGTCTTCCCGTGCGGTGGACGCTTGACGGCAGTTCGACCTTCGGTGCGGCGGTACGTGAACGGTTCGAACGCTCGGGCACGACCGCGCGCTGGACCGACTCCGCCGGCGATGCCAGCGGACCGGCGGCGGGCGCCATCTATGTCGGTCAGAATGCCAGTCCCTGGGCGCTCGGGCTTTATGCGCGCGCTCTGCTCGCCCGGCCCGACGGCACGCTCACCGCGCTGCCCGGCGGGCAGCTTCGCATCGAAACTCTTGGTCCCGCGCGGATCGGAGACGGCGAATATCAGGCGTTTGCGATCAGCGGGATCGACCTGTCGCCTGCGATGATCCTGCTCGACGCGCGCCAGCGGCTGTTCGCCGTGCTCGAAACCGGCGGCGCCGTCGTCCGCGAGGGGCACGAGGCCGAGGTGCCCGCGCTGGCCCGCCTCGCCACCGATCTTACTGCGCGTCGCTATGCCGCGCTTCAACAACGGCTGGCGCACCGGATCGACGCGCCGGTCCGCATCCGGAACGTCCGCGTCTTCGATCCGATCGCCGGGACGCTCGGCACGCCCGTCTCGGTCGTGTTCGCCGACGGGCGGATCACCGGCATCCAGCGCCTCGATGCCCCGGCATCACCCGGCGAGGCTCTGGTCGACGGCAAGGGCGGCACGCTGCTGCCCGGCCTGCATGACATGCACGCGCATGTGGGGCTGGAATCGGCGCTGCTCTATCTTGCCGCCGGCGTCACTTCGGTGCGCGACATGGGGAACGACAATGTCTTTCTCCCGCGCCTGATCCGCCAGATCGACAGCGGCGAGGTCGCCGGCCCGCGCATCGTTCCCAATGGCTTCGTCGAAGGGCGCAGCCCCTATTCGGCGCGGCTGGGGATCGTTGCCGACAGCGAGGCGGCAGCGCTCGACGCGGTGCGCTGGTATGCCGCACGCGGCTATTGGCAGGTCAAGATCTACAACAGCATGAACCCGGCCTGGGCACCCGCGATCGCCCGCGAGGCGCATCGGCTGGGCATGGGCGTTACCGGCCATGTCCCCGCCTTCACCACCGCCGACGCCATGATCGCCGCAGGTTATGACGAGGTCACGCATATCAACCAGCTGATGCTGGGATGGGTGCTCGAGCCAGGCGAGGACACGCGCACCCCGCTCCGCCTCACCGCGATGCGGCGCACGGCGACGCTCGATCTGGCAAGCCCGCGCGTAGCCCGCACGATCGACGCGATGGTCGCGCATCACGTCGCCCATGACCCCACCGCCGTCACGCTCGAGCTCCTGATGCTCAGCCGCGATGGCCGCGCCAGCCCCTCCGTCGCCAGCTATATCGACCATCTGCCGATCGGTCTCCAGCGCCGCCGAAGACAGGCGATCGCGCCGATCGCGGGTCCTGCGGATGCCGCCGCCTATGACGGCGCGATGCTCAAGGTAAAGGCGCTGCTCCGGCAACTGCATGCGCGCGGTGTGCAATTGCTGCCCGGCACCGACGATCAGACCGGCCTGTCGCTTCACCGCGAGCTTGAGATCTATGCCGAGGCGGGGATTCCGATCGCGGAGGTTCTTCGCCTCGCGACATCGGGCGCGGAGCGCTATCTCGGGCGCGACCAGCAACTGGGAACGATCGAGCGTGGAAAGCGCGCCGACTTCCTGTTGCTGGCCGGCGACCCGACCCATGACCTGCGCGAACTGCACCGTATCGCGATGGTCGTGAAGGACGGCACGATCTATTTCCCCGCCGAGATATACCCTGCCTTCGGCGTATCTCCCTTTACTGCGGCTCCCGCCATCACGCTGCCGGCCGCGCAGGCCGCCGGTGTCGGCAGGGCGGCCATGCATCGCCATTCCGAACAGGATGCCTTTCTGTTCTAGAGGCCGGCACGGCCGGAATTTGCGGCAAATGTTAATGCGGGTTCCGTAATCAAAGCCCGCACCGGGCCCAGGCCCCGGTCGGCGGCCGGCCAAGTCGACAGCACAACCATCGACGCGCGGACCTTCGCAACATCGGCGCGGCAGGTTCTCCACGCTCCGATCCGGGCGCCCTGCTGCATCCACCGATTCATTTCCGGTCGGCGGCGATCCCGGCCACGAAGTCGTGCAGATCGTGGCTCAGCGCCGCCAGTCCGTCCTCGTCCTCGAACACCGAATGCCCTGCCGCATAGCGGTGCGAGGTTAACCGCGGGCCCGCAACGCCGGCCTGATCGAGCGCGAATTGACCCGCGTGGACCGGCGTGGTGATATCGTAATAGCCGCCGCCGGTGAACACCCGAAGCGACGGCTTAGTCTCCATTGCCGCTTTCAAATACGGGGCGAAAGACATGGCGCGATAGCTACCGCCATATTCCTTGTCCCAACTCCACTTGAAGTTAATACCAAGGTTGAGACTGCGATAGGGGGACGGCACCCAATAGCCGAGTTCGTCCTTCAGATAGGACTCGATCGCCTGAGTACCGTCACTGCCCAGCGACATCGACGGATCGTCGAACGGCGGGCGCTGGTTCGATTCCGCGATCGCCCGGGTGACACGACCGTCGAGCTGTCCGGTGCGCAATCCGCGCCCGGCCAGCAGGCCGAGCATGAAATCCTGCTTCTCGATTCGCAGACCCCGTGCTTCCAAAGTCGCCGCCGGAATTCCGATCAGCGCCGCCATACGTTCGGCCACGCGGCGACGCACCGCAGGTGCCAGCGCCGGCCCCTGCAAGAGCGCACTGGCATATTCAGTTTGGGCAAAGGACAGTGCCTCGCCGTAATGCTGCTCGACGCTGCGCCCGCCCCGGTCGATCGCCTGATGATACCAGGCCACTGCGGCAAGCGTGGGCAGCGTCACCGTGTCCGCTATTACCGGTCCGTCGGCGTCCCCGATCGCGAGCGACAGTAGCACAACGGCGTCGGGCAGCGGCTGGTGCGCCTTCATCGCTTCGTTGAGCATCGCTAGCGCACGTGCCGTGCCATAGCTTTCACCGACGAGGATCACCGGAGATCCGGTGCGCCCATTGGCCCTCAGCCACTGCGCGACCACGGCATTAACCCCGCGCGCGTCGCCCCCGACGCCCCAGTAGCCGCCGGCATCGCGGTCGCGGATCGGCATGCTCGCGCCCGTGCCTACCGGATCGATGAACACCAGGTCGGCGATGTCGAGCAGGCTATAGCGATTGTCGACCCACTGCGCCGCGGCGCCCTTGCCGACCAGCCGGCGTGGCCCCAGCGCGTGCAGGTGAAGCGGCGACGACGATGCCCCCGGGCCGCCGTTGAAAACGAACAGCACCGGCCGACGGGCGTTCGCGGTCGCATTGCCTTCGGCGACATAGGCATAGCTTACCGCAACGGCTACGGGCGCCTGATCGGCGCCGGGCATCGGAAGCTCGGTGACGCTCGCACGATAGGCGATCGGCCGCCCCCCGATCGTCGCAACATGACGTGTGGTGACGACGCGGTCGGTCGCGGCTTCGCGCGGCACCATCGGCGCCATCGCCCTCATGAATGCGGGGGACATCGGCGCATCGGCGCCTTGCGCGTGAAGAGCCGTCGGGCTTGCGCCGACCAGAAGAGCGAGGGCGATCAGCGGACGCATGGCGAACCTTTCACGAAAGATGCGGCAGGACGGCGAGCAGGCGCTCGATATCGTCCATGTCGTTGAAAACCGAAGGGCATACGCGGAAACGGTTGCGCGAGAGCGTGATCCGCACCTTGGCCGCATCGAGCAACGGCGCCATGCGCGCACGGGCGTTCTCGAGCGTGCAGGTGATCAGCGCAGTGCGGCTTTCAGGCGGCGTCACGATGGTATGGCCGCGCGCGCGCAGCCCCTCCCGCAACCGCGCCATCAACGGCGCACGATGCGCCGCGATTCGTTCCACGCCCAGCCCCAGCAGATAGTCGAGCGACCAGTCGAGTTGCGCCGCCACCGTGTGCGCATGCGTCCCGCCGGCGAACAGCCCCTCCATGTCGCCACGGGGGGTCACATCGGCAATCGTCGTCCCCGGCGGATCGAACGGATAGACGTGCGAGGCAAAGCCATCGAGCTGATAATAGCCGAAGCGCGTGCGCTTCAGCCGGTCGTGCAGATCGGCGCGGACATAAAGGAACCCCAGCCCGAAATCGCCCATCAGCCATTTGTAGCTCGCCGTGGCGGCGAAATCGACATTGGTCGCCCGCACGTCGACCGGGATCGTTCCCGCCGCATGAATAATGTCGGCATAGACCAGCGCGCCGCGGGCATGGGCGATCTCGCAGACGCGCTTCAGATCATGCTCAAAGCCGTTATAAGTCGATACCAGCGACAGCGCGACCAGCCGCGTGCCGGGCACGATCGCCTTTTCCAGGTCGTCGATGGCGATCCGGTTGTCGCGCGGCCGCAGCCAGGCGACGTCCATCCCCTGACGCGCCAACTCCTGATAAAGGTAGAAGGAGCCGAAGAAGTGGAGCGTGTCGGTCACGATCCTGCCGCCGGCGCGCGGCAGGTCGAGGGCATCAATCACCGACTGCTCGCCTGCGGTCGTACTCTGAACGAACGCGATTTCGCGGGGCGTCGCGTTGATCAGCCGAGCGAAATTGGCCTTTACGCGTGCCTCGACGGCGTCGGTCGGGAAATAGCCGTCAGTCGTGGCCCGCTGATCGAGGTAACGGCGCACCGCGTCGCGCGCGCCGATCGCGATCGGATGCATCGTGCCCGAGTCCAGATACGGGCCCGGCATCGCTGCAAAACCGGCCTTGTCGGGCAACGAGGCAAGGCCCCCGCCGACCACCGACGCGGCACCGGCCTTGCTCCCCGCGCTAGCCACGGCACCTGCCAGCGCGCCCCGCAATGCAGTGCGCCTCGTGACGCGATCAACCATCACTCCGATGTCTGCTCCATTGCTCGCTATGCGCCCGAGCATATCGCGACGGTCACGCATTATTTTGATCCAATTTGCGCCTCCCGAGCGCGGCTGCACGGGCAATCGCCGACAATGGCATCGCGCTGCGCATAACTTTTTCGCCAATCCGCCCGTAAAGATAGCTGCGGGAGGCGTGCGGATGTTCAAACAGCAGTTCTTTTGCGCGGTATGGGCGGTGCTCGGGGCGCTGACGCTGACACTCTGCACGCCGGCTGCGTTCGCCGCGTCGGCTGGCGTAGAAGGCTGTCGCGGCGATGCGGTGGCGACCGCGCATGTGGCCCGCATCGGCAGCGCGACGCTGCGCTACCTCGCCTGCGCCGGCACGCTGCCCGTTCGCAATCGCGACGGCGAATTGCGCGGACGGATCTTCTATGCGGCCTATCTTGTTCCCGGCCGTGTGCGCCGGCCGCTCACGTTCATCTGGAACGGCGGCCCGGGCGCTGACTCTCGCACGCTGCAGTTCCACGCACTCGGGCCCCGCATTTTTCGAGGTGGGCGTCTGGTCGTCAACGACGCGAGCCTGCTCGGCACCAGTGATCTCGTCTTTGTCGATCCGATCGGCACCGGCTTCAGTCGTGTGGACGACCCGCGGCATGCAGGCGATTTCTATAGCACCAATGCCGACATCGCCGCGACGGCCGGGTTCGTTGTCGACTGGCGACGGGCTTATCGGCGCACCGCTGCGCCGCTGTTCCTTGCTGGCGAAAGCTTCGGCACCTGGCGCGCAGCCGGCGTTGCCGAACGGCTGATCGACGCGCATGTCGCGGTGGCAGGGATCGCGTTGATCTCGGGCGGCATTCCGCTTGGCGACCTGCCCGAT
Source organism: Pseudomonadota bacterium (assembly GCA_023426225.1). GTDB lineage: Bacteria > Pseudomonadota > Alphaproteobacteria > Sphingomonadales > Sphingomonadaceae > Sphingomonas. The sequence continues at coordinate 13,349 of JAFABD010000046.1, forward strand.
CGCGACCAGCTGCGCGCACTCTCACTCGAAAACCGGACGGCGACCGCGCTAGCGCTGGGCCGTCTAGCCGCGGAGCTTCAGGCAGACCCAGCCGCCACGCTCGCCTCCGCGCGCCGCTGGGCCGAGCAAGTCTATGCGCCCGCCCTTGCAGCCCCCCAGACGCTTGCACCTGCACAGCGTGCAGACGTGGTGGCAACGCTCGCCCGCTATCAGGGGCTGACGCCGACGGCAATCGACACCACCACGCTCTGGGTTTCGCCGCGCCAGTTCCGCACCGGCCTGCTCGCCGACGCAGGGCGCACGCTCGGCCTGTTCGACATGCGGCTGACCGCGCCCGACGGGCGCGATACCGCCGCCGAAGGACGCACCGTCCTTGCCTATTACCGCTATACACTCAACGTGCGCCGCCAGGGCTATGCGGGGATCGATGCGCCCGAAAGCGACGCGGGACGCCGATGGCAGTATGATCAGGCGCCGATCACGCCCCAGTCGCTTGCGCGTGCGCAGGCGGGCGAAGGCCCCCCCAGCCCGTCGCAGCCTTGGACGCTGCGGGCAATGCAGAAGGCTTCGCGGCTCCGCACCTGGGTTGCGACAGGGCTCTACGATTCGCTCAACAGCTGCGCGGCAAACCGCGCCACTGTCGCCCGGCTCCCGGCGTCGGTGGCCGCACGCTTTACCCTGCACTGCTATGCCGGTGGTCACATGATGTATGAGGATGCTGGCGTTACCCGTCGTTTCGGCAACGACTTGGCCCACTTTATGCGGACCCATGCATAAAAATTGCGCTTTCCGCGTATATGGCCGCATTTTTGCTTCAGATTTTGGTGGGGAGCCCGACCGCTTCAGCAAATTATTCCCGCCCCAGGCGCTATTCTTCACGCCGGTCCGAAACAGATCCGAACACGGCGGGACCATCCGATTGGCTCGGGAGCAAAGGGGCACCTATGACTGACGCACACACCCGCATCGCGCGACGCCTGCTGGCTTCGACCGCACTGATCGTCGCATTTTCCATGGCGCCGGCGCGAGCGCAGGAAACGGTGCTGCAACAGCCCGCGGCCGATACCGGCGAAGCGATTGTGGTCACAGGCTCGCGCATCCGCCGTACAGAAGCCGATAACGCCGCGCCCGTGGCGGTGATCGGGCAGCAGTCAGTCATCGATCGGGGCTATACGAGCGCTGCCGAGGCGCTCAATGACCTGCCCTCGAACGTGCCGTCGCTCAACCAGGCCGACGGGTCGGGTGAGGCAAGCGGCTCGGGCATTCAGGCGCCCAACCTGTTCGGCCTGGGCGCCGGGCGCACGCTCACGCTCGTCAACGGCCGCCGCATGGTCACCAGCAGTTCGGGAATCGGCGACCCGAGCGGCGTCGGCGACGCACAGGTCGATGCCAACATTATCCCGCTGGGGCTGCTGGAACGTGTCGAGGTGTTTCAGGGCGGCGGTGCGGCCGTCTATGGCTCGGATGCTGTCGCCGGCGTGGTCAACTACATCCTGAAGAAGGATTTCACCGGGCTGACACTCGATGCGCAGGGCGGCATTGCCGACCGTGGCGACTATGCCACCTACAGCCTGCGCGGCACCGCCGGCACCAACTTCGCCGATGGTCGCGGTAATGTCGCGCTAGACCTCGGCTGGTCCAAGTCCCCGATCCTGCGCTTTGCAGACCGCCCCCTGTCCAACCGCGGACGACTGACGGTCAGCAACGCCGCCGATACCGGCCCCGCCGACGGCATTCCGGCGGTCCGCGAGATCTTCAACGCGGCCTTCTGGCCGTTCAACGGCAATGGCGTTATCTTCACGCGCCCAGCGCCGCCCCCAGCCTTCCTCGCGCGCAGCGGCGGCAACGCGCTCCAGTTCGACGCGAACGGCAATGTCGTCCCCTATAACACCGGCGCCATCCAGGGGATCCCGTTCGCATCGGGCGGTGATGGCTTTCCGTATCAGGAATTGGCCGGGCTGCGCACCGGCATCGAGCGCTACACGGCCAATCTTGTCGCGCATTATGACGTCAGCAATCGCGTAAAACTCGCCACCGAACTGCTTTATGCCCGGACTCGGGGCAGCGAGATTCCCCAGGGGAACAGCCGCACCACGCTCAATGCGGGCAGCTATGCCGGCCCCATCGCCTTCACGATCAACAACGGCTTCCTCACCAGTCAGGCCAAGACCACGCTGAGCGCGATCTCACCCGCCTTCGCCGCCGGCGCACCGCTCTTCCTCTCGAAATACTTTTACGATCTCGTGCCCAATGCGGAGCGCACGACGACCACCGACACCTATCGTGCGCTGGTGACGCTGGACGGCGATTTCGACGTGGGAACGCACGACTTCTACTGGTCGCTGTCAGGCAGCTACGGGCGGGTCGAAGGGCAGCAGCGCAGTTGGGAAGTGATCAACAGCCGCTACGACAAGGCGATTGACGCGGTGCTGGCGGGGGGGCGGGTGGTCTGCGCCGTCAACGCCGATGCCGATCCAGCGAACGATGACCCCGCCTGTGCGCCGATCAATCCCTTCGGCCGCGGCAACGTCAGCGATGCCGCACGAGGCTATGTCAGCACACGCGCCGGGATGAACTGGGTCAACGAACAGGTCGATCTACTCGCGACGCTCGGCGGCACGCTGGTGACGCTACCCACCGGTGCGCTTCAGTTCAGTACCGCCTATGAGCATCGGGACGAGCGCGCGCGGTTCAACCCGCTCAGCGCCAATTTGCAGGGCGTATTCGGCGACGGTTCGACCCAGACGGCGCAGTCGGGCCGCTACAACACCGACGAATTGTCAGCAGAGGTCGTGGTTCCGCTGATCGGCAAGGCGTTGACCTTGCCGCTCGTCCGCGCGCTCGAGTTCAAGGGCGCATTTCGCTATGTCGACAACTCGCTTGCAGGCACCGAAAACGTATGGGACGCCGGGCTGCGGTGGGACGTCGGCGCCGGGCTGACCCTGCGCGGTTCGCGCAGCCGCAACTTCCGCGCGCCCACCCTGACGCAGTTGCTTGCCCCCAACTCCAGCACGCTCGGCTCGGCGGGTTTCGATCCGTGCGACGCCGACCGGATCAACAGCGGCCCGAACCCCGCGGCACGACGCGCGAACTGTCTCGCGCTGTTTACGGTCAATCCGGGTTATGGCGTCGACCCCGACGGAACTGGTCGGGGCATGAGTGCCGCCGATCGGCTCGCCCGCTTCCAGGATCCAGCCGAAAACTTCAATCGCACCACGATCGTCAGCGGCGGCAATCGCAATCTGCGCAACGAGATTTCAGACACGCTCACCTACGGGATGGTCTTTCAGCCGCAATTCGTTCCCGGCCTGACCATCAGCGCCGACCGCGTCGAAATCGATCTCAAGGATGGGCTCTCGCCCTTCACGACCGCCGATTTCATGGCGGCGTGCTATGATGAAGCCGCGCCGAATGCCGCAGTCTGCGGCGCCTTCTTCCGGCTCACCAACCCCGACGCGACCAGCATCGGCGGGACTGTCGTTACCGGCACGACTACGACGTTCAACGCGGGCGTAATCAAGTATCGCGGCGAAACTTATGTGATCGATTATCGCTTCGCGCTGTCGGACCTGTTCGGTGGCGGCGATCTCGGTAGGCTGGCGCTCCGGGCGACCGCGACGCACAATGCGCTGCTCACGCGTTCAGTGACGGGCACAACCTTCACGCGTACCGATGATACCTATCTCAGCCCGGCATGGGTCGGCCAGTTCAACGCGGTTTATGACCAGGGGCCGTTCCGCTTTACCTATCAGCTCGACTATCGTGGCCGGACCCGGGCCGGGGCCGATGCTACGATAGAAACCACGCCCAACCCCACGCTCGGCGTGAATGTGGTCCACAGCGTCTCGACCCAGTATGACCTAGGTCGCTTCGCGCTCCGTGCCGGCGTCGACAATCTGACCGACAAGGCGCCGTCCTACCCCCAGATCGCCTATGGCGACATTCTTGGCCGGCGGTTCTTCATCGGCGCCACGATCAAACTGAAATGACTGCGCGCCGCCCGGCGGCTGCGCCGGGCGGCCCTGCCTTACTCGCGCTCAGGCACCACAACGGACGAACGAAACACAACATGACCCGGCCCGAGCGAACCGATCTGCCCTTAGCGACGCCGGTCCCTGACGCTTTCGTCGGCGCCATGGCCCCCGACGGCGAATCCTATTCGCATTGGGTCCGCCGCGTGATCCGCGCGGTACGGTCGGAACGCAACCTGCTGGTCAGCCTGTTCGACAGTTCGGTTCCGGAACCGTTCGACCTGCTGCGCAGCATCGTCGTCGAGGGTTTTTCCGAACCGATCACGTCGCGCTACACAAGCGCCTTTGCCAGCGGCAATCCCTATGTCGTCGAACAGCTTGCCCGCCGCTATGGGGTACCCGACGATCAGGTGCTGTGCACGACGGGCGCCACGGGAGCGCTGTCGCTCATCTACCGCGCGCTGATGGTGCCCGGCGATCGCGTTCTGGTCGAGCGTCCGGGTTTCGACCTGTTCCACAAGATTGCGGAAGCACAGGGATTCGGGGTGGACAGCTTTCCTCGCTGCGGCCCCGATTTCTCGATCGATCCCGACGTGGTCGCCGCCGGGATCGGGCCCCACACGCGCCTCATCGTGCTGTCTGATCTCCACAATCCGTCGGGCATGGCGGTTGATCGCGCGGCCCTACAGGCGGTCGGGGCCATTGCCGCAGCGCGCGGCGTGATGGTCGTCGTCGATGAAGTCTATGGCGACTATGTCGATGCCGCGCTGCGTCCGTCCCCCGCCGCAAGTCTCGGCCCAAACTTCATCAGCGTGAATAGCCTGACCAAGTCGCACGGGCTCAGCACGCTGCGTTGCGGCTGGGTGGTTGCCGGAGCCGAACCGATGGGGCGCATACGTGCGCTTGCCGAGGAGATCGATTTCGGCGTCTCAAACCTCGCTCACGCCTTTGCAGCGCTGGTCCTCGAACAGCCCAAGATGTTCGACGGATATCGCAGCCGAATCATGGCCCGCGCGCGGCCGATCATCGAGTCCTATCACCGACACTGGTGTCACGAAGGGCTGGTCGAGGGGGCTCTTCCCGATTTCGGCTGCATCGCGTTCCCGCGGCTGATTGGCATCAACGACACCGTCATCTTTTCCGAATGGCTGGCCGACCGCTGCGGCGTCATCGTGGCGCCGGGCGAGTATTTCAGTGCGGCAGGACATATTCGCATCGGCTTTGCCCGCGCCGCTGCCGATGTCGATTATGGGCTGCAGGCATTGACCGATGGACTGATTCGCTATCGCGATCTGCGAGCGGGCAAGGGGGAAGGCAAATGATGCAACGACGCGGCGGACCGCATGCGAGCGTCCGGCAAAGGGGGTGGCGGGTGCCGATGATGCTGGCACTGGGGCTTGCGGCGGCAACGCTCACGCCCGTCGCAGGCGCCGCCCCGTCGAGCGCCCCCGCCCGCGCCGTCTCCCCACAGATTCAGGCGCACTCCGAACAGGCAGTGTCAATCGGCGGCCGCACGTTTAGCGTCGATGCAGAAGTCGGACAATTCCCGGTCGCGAGCGGGCCCGGCCGGACCGACGCGACGGCGGGCTATATCAGCTATTCTGTAGCGGCGGGCCGCGAGGTCGCCGGTCGCCCGGTACTCTTTGTGTTCAACGGCGGTCCCGGCGCGGCATCAGCATTTCTTCACATGGGCGCACTCGGGCCGATGCGCGCGCACGTGCCTCAGAACCCCGCCGCACCACTCCCCGATGCGGCGCCCGTATCGGTCAATCCGGCGACCCTGCTCGATATCGCCGACCTGGTTTTTCTCGATCCGCCCGGCACCGGCTTTTCGCGGATCGATCCCGGCGCGGACCATGGCTTCTACCGGTCAGTGCGCGGCGATGCCGACGCAGTCGCCCAAGCGGCGCTCGCATGGCTCACCACGCACGGCCGAAGCGGTGCCAACGTCTATCTGCTCGGCGAAAGCTATGGCACAATCCGCGCGGCGGCGATGGTGGGGGCGCTGCACGCGCGCGCGCCCGACCTCCGGATCGGTGGCGTCCTGCTGCTCGGCCAGGCGCTGAACATGATCGAGACGTCGCAGCGTCCCGACAATGTCGTGGCCTATCCGGTCGCGCTCCCCACGCTCGCCGCGGTTGCCTGCTATCATCATCGGCGCCCCCGCCCCTGCGATCCGGCAGCCAGCGCCGCCGAGGCCAGCGCCTTTGCCCCGGCCTATCTTCAAGCGCTGTTTCGCGGGCGCTCGCTCACCCCTGCGACGCGCAACGCAGTCGCCGCGCGGCTCCATGACCTCACCGGCATCCCGCGCGCCTATTATCTCGCGCACGACCTGCGCATCTCGAAGGAGCAGTTCCGCACCCGCCTGCTCGACGCACAGGGCAAGGTACTCGGCCGCTATGACGCGCGCTACACCGCCCCGCGCGCGCCAAGCTCGGGCGAAATAGTCGGGCCCGACGCCTTTGGTCCCGTTTCCGATCTCTATGCCGGCGCAGTACTCGACCAGCTGCGACGGCTCGGTGTAGACGATCCGTCGGAATATCGCGTCATCGCGCGGACCGAAGGGGACTGGTCCTATGGCGCGGGCGATTCCCCCTTCAACGACTGGCCCTTCATGGCGGAGCTGGAACGGCAGATGACGGCGATGCCAGCCATGCGGCTGTTCGTCGGCACGGGACTTTACGATCTCACCACCACAGTGGGCGCTGCCGATTATCTGTTCGCGCAGTCGTCGCTGTCCGCCGGCCGCTATCGCAACCACCGCTATCCCGCCGGCCATGTCGCCTATTCGGACGACCGCAGCTGGCAGCAGATGATCGTCGACATCCGCGCCTTTCTCGCTGCGGACCGACGCCCATGACCCTTGATCGGCCCAACGCGGGGCTGACGCGCGGCATTGATCTCGGCGGCGTCGTCGCCATGGGATTGGGAACGGCGGTGGGCGTATCGATCTTTTCAGCGATTGCCCCCGCCGCCGCAATGGCTGGGCCAGCGATGCTATTCTCCGCGCTGATCGCCGCCCTGCCGATGTACCTGATCGCGGTCAGCTATGCATTCCTCGGATCGGCATTGCCGGTGTCGGGGGCATCCTTTGCCTGGCCCGCGCGCTTCCTGCATCCCGAATGGGGGTTTGCAATCGCTTGGGCGCGCATCATCGCGAACATGGGCGCGATGGTCGTTCTCGCCCTGGTGCTCGTGCGCTATGGATCGATGCTCGTGCCGCTGCCGGTCAAGCCGACCATGTTCGCGGTGCTGCTGCTCGCGCTGCTCGCCAACCTGTTCGGCGTCCACATCGCCGCCCGCGTGCAAAAGCTGCTGCTGACGGCGATGCTGCTGCTCTTCGCGCTGTTCATTGCCTGGGGCGGCGCCAGCGCCGTACGCCTCGACAACCTGACGCCGCTCTTCCCGCATGGATGGCACGGCATGATCGCGGCCACGCCGCTGCTGATGGGACTGTTCTTCGGGATAGAGGCCGCGACCGAGGCCGGTGCCGAGGTGGCCGACAGCCGCCGCACCATTCCCCTGGGTATCGCGCTGTCGATCGGCTCGGCCACGCTGCTCTATCTGGCGGTGGGCTTCGTTGCGCTTGGCGTGCTCGGCGCGCCCGCACTCGGTGGCAGCGACGCGCCGATCCTCGATGCCGCGCGGCGGTTCATGGGTTCATTGGCGACGCCGCTGGTCGTGCTCGCCGCTGTGCTGTCGATCGGCAAGTCGCTCAACGCCATGTTCGCGATGTTCAGCCGCAGCCTCTATGCCATGGGCACCGCTGGCATGTTGCCGTCGGCCTTCGGTCGCGTCCATTCGCGCTGGCACACGCCGCACATCGCGCTGGTGGCGGTATTCGCGATCGGCTGTGCCGGGCTGTTGCTGCCGATGGAACTCACTTTTCTCTTCCTCGCGGTGAACATCCCCAATCTGCTCAAATATGCCAGCATCTGCCTATCGGCGGCGCGCGTGTGCGAGCGCCATCCCGATCTTTACGACGCGGCCGGGTTCAAGCTCCCGCCCGCGCGCATGCGCGGCGTCGCCTATGCCGGCGCGCTCTGCGCCCTCGCGCTGATCTTCGTCGGGGTGGAAGCCGATTGGCGGCCCTATGCGCTACTGCTCGGCTGGCTGGCCGTAGGCGGAGTCGTCCGCTGGATGCGCACGCGCGCTTGACGGACCAATATGCGATTTATATACGAAACGTATATTGAACGCATGTCATTCCTGTCGGGAGCGGACGATGGGTATCGTCAAGATCGAGGATTCGCTGCATGAGGAGGCGCGGCGCGCCAGTGCGGTGATGTGCCGTTCGATCAACGCCCAGGCCGAGTTCTGGATGAAGATCGGCATGCTGGCAGAGGCGAATCCCACGCTGTCGTTCAACGACATCGTGCGGATGCAGCTCGCCGCGGTGCAGCTCCGTGCGCTCGATCCCGCCGCCGTCGAGCCTGCCCCCGTCGAGCCTGCCGCTGCCGATCGCGTGGCGGCCTGACATGCGCACCCCGGCTTCGGCGCTGGTCAAGTCGCCCGACGAACTGGCGCTGATGCGCATTTCGGGGCGGCTGCTCGCTTCGGTGTTCGAGATGCTCGACGGCCTCGACCTTGCCGGCATGACGACGATGGCGATCAACGATCGCGTCGAGCGCTTCATCACGCACGATCTCGCCGCGCGCCCCGCGAGCAAGGGGCAATATGGCTTCAAATATGTGCTCAACAGCTCGGTGAACGACGTCGTCTGCCACGGCGTGCCGAGCGACGACGAACGGATCCGCGACGGCGACATCGTCAATCTCGACATCACGCTCGAAAAGAACGGCTTCATCGCCGATTCGAGCAAGACCTATCTGGTCGGCGACGTAGCGCCGGCCGCGCGCCGGCTGGTCGAAACGACGCGTGCGGCGATGTGGCACGGCATCGGCGCGGTTCGCCCGGGCGGCTATCTGGGCGACATCGGCCATGCGATCGAACGCTGTGCCCGTCGCCACGGCTATTCGGTCGTGCGCGACTTTTGCGGCCACGGCATCGGCCGCGAAATGCACGAGGCGCCCCAGGTCCTCCATTTCGGTCGCCCCGGCACCGGGCTGCGCCTCCAGCCGGGAATGGTGTTCACGATCGAACCGATGCTCAACCAGGGGACGCGCCGCGTCGCCACGCGCGACGACGGCTGGACCGTCGTGACATGCGACGGCCGCCTCTCGGCCCAGTTCGAACACACCGTCGCCGTCACCGAAACCGGCGTCGAAGTCCTCACGCTCCGCCGCGACGAAACGCCCGGCGGCACGGCGGAATAGGCGCAGCGCAACGCCGCGCGGTCCGCCCGCGCGGCCGGCCGCCCGGCCGCCGGCAATGCGCCCGATCCGGACGAATTATCGCGCCGTCGGCGGTCGCCCGCGCCTGCGCCGTCCTATGATGAGCCTGCTCGGCTGATCGCATGGCCGCCGATGCCCGTGCCCGTCCGTTAACCATGCCGGAGCGACGCCTTGTTCGAATCGACGATCCTGCCCGCCCCGTCTGCCGTCGGCTTCGGGGGCACCGTGGAACGCGCGCACCGGCTGCTCGACGGCGCGGGGCTGGCCGGCATCGGCGCGGCGCTGGCGCCGTTTGCCGACGATGCGGCCGACGGGATCGCCGGGCTGGATGCCGTGCTCGAACGCTGCGTCGCGCTGGTGATCGAGGCGTTCCGGGCCGATACGCGCTCGGCGGCGGCCTATGCGGCGCTTGCCGCGCTGCCCGCCGCGCTTGCGGCGCGGATGTTCGATCAGACGCTTGCGGGGATTTTCGGCGACCGTGCGCGCGACATTCGCGCGGTTAACGAGACGGGCTCGATCACGCTGATCGGCCTGCTCTCGGCGGCGGGCGCGCATGAACAGGCCGCGGCGCTGGTCGCGCAGGTCCGCGAATATCTGATCGGCCCCGGCGTGCGGCACGCGGCATGGGTGGCGCGCTGCCGCTGGGCCGGCTGCACGCCCGCGCCCGACGCCTATCTGGACGAGGCGGCGCTTGCGTTTCCCGATGCCGCCGCGGCCGAGGCGCGGATCGACGCGGCGCCGCTCGACCTCGCCGCGCACCGTGCCCGCATCCGCTTCGCGCTCGCCGCGGGCGACGTCCTGGCGACCGATGCGCTGATCGGCGCCGCGCTCGCGCTGCCGCTGGGCGATGCCGACAAGCGTCTGCTCGCGCCCGAACTCGCCC
>JAFABD010000055.1 GCA_023426225.1 Pseudomonadota bacterium
GGCCATGACCCTTCGCACCGGCGTCTATCCCGGCACCTTCGACCCGATCACGCGCGGCCATATGGACATCATCCGCCGCGGCGCGAAGCTGGTCGACCGGCTGGTGATCGGCGTGACGACCAATCCGTCCAAGTCGCCGATGTTCTCGATCGAGGAGCGCATGGCGATGGTCCAGCGCGAGGTCGCGGGCATTTCGGGCGAGATCCACGTCGTCAGCTTCGATTCGCTGCTGATGGACTTCGCGCAGCGTGAAGGCGCGAGCGTGATCGTCCGCGGACTGCGCGCCGTCGCTGATTTTGAGTATGAATATCAAATGGCGGGGATGAACCAGCAGATCAACGACCGGATCGAAACGGTCTTCCTGATGGCCGACGTCTCGCTCCAGCCGATCGCCAGCCGGCTGGTCAAGGAAATCGCCCTCTATGGCGGGCCGATCCGCAAGTTCGTCTCGCCCGCGGTCGAGGCAGACATGATCGCGCGCGTCGCGCAGATCGGGCGCAAGGGGAGCTGAACGGCGCCGGCCGCGCCGCCCGAAAGGCTGCGCGCCGACCCTTTCCGCGGCGCGGCGATTGCTCTAGACCCCTGCCCAACAAGCCATTCCGATTGGGGACGTTGATGCGTTTCGTTGCCGCGCTGGCCGCTCTGGCCGCCATCTTCTCCGCTGCGCCCGCCGCGGCGCAAAAAGGCCCCGCCGCCAAGCCCGAGGTCCAGGTGCTGCGCGGCGTCGAGGCCGCCAAGGAGGCGGTGGTCCCCGTCAATGTGGGCGCCGATCCCGACAATACCTGGGTGCTCGACCTGTCCACCGGCGGCCGCGTGCTCGTCCGGCTCCGCCCCGACGTCGCGCCGAAGATGGTCGAGCGGATCAAGGTGCTGACGCGCCGCAAATTCTACGACAACACGATCTTCCACCGCGTCAACGACGCGCCCGAGAACATGGCGCAGGGCGGCGATCCCACCGGCACCGGCACCGGCGCGTCGGACCTGCCGAACCTGCCCGCCGAGTTCAGCAACCTGCCGCATGTGCGCGGCGCGGTTTCGGCGGCACGCGCAACCGATCCGAACAGCGCGAACAGCCAGTTCTTCATCATGTTCGGCGCGCATCTGGGCTTCGACCACGACTATACCGTGTTCGGCCGCGTGATCGACGGCATGCAGTGGGTCGACAAGATCGAACGCGGCGAACCGCCCGCGCGTCCGACCCGGATCATCCACGCCTATATCCTGGCGGACAATCCCCCGCCCTATCAGCCCGCGCCGGTGAACGTCCCCGCGCTGCCGGCGGGCGAGACCAAGGCCGTGCTGCCGCAATAATGGCTGCCCGCCCGTGAACGTCGACCTTTTCGATTTCGACCTGCCCAACGACCGGATCGCGCTGCGCCCCGCGGTGCCGCGCGATTCGGCGCGACTGCTGGTGGTCGAGCGCGCGGCGATGCGCGACGCCGTCGTGCGCGACCTGCCGACGCAGCTGCGCCCTGGCGACCTGCTCGTGTTCAACGACACGCGCGTCATCCCCGCGCAGCTCGAGGGCATGCGCGGCGAGGCGCGGATCGGCGCCACGCTGCACAAGCGCGAGGGGTTGCGCCGCTGGCGCGCCTTCATCCGCAACGCCAAGCGGCTGCACGACGGCGACGTGATCGATTTCGGCGAAGGCGTCACGGCGGTCGCGCACGACCGTGCCGAGGACGGCAGCTTTGCGCTCGATTTCGCGGGCGACGAGCCCGTCGAACTGCTACTCGAACGCTGCGGCCGGATGCCGTTGCCGCCCTATATCGCCTCGAAACGGCCTACCGACGCGCGCGACGCGCAGGATTATCAGACGATGTTCGCGCGTGAGCCCGGCGCGGTTGCGGCGCCCACCGCCGCGCTCCACTTCACGCCGGATCTGCTCGACGCGCTCGCCGCTGCGGGTATCGGCCATGCGACGCTGACGCTCCATGTCGGCGCGGGCACCTTCCTGCCGGTCAAGGCCGACGATACCGACGATCACCGGATGCACGCCGAATGGGGCCGCATCGATGCCGCGACCGCCGACCGGCTCAACGCCGTCCGCGCGGCGGGCGGACGCATCATCGCGGTCGGCACCACCAGCCTGCGCCTGATCGAAAGCGCCGCGGGCGACGATCGTGTCATCCGTCCGTTCGAAGGCGATACCGCGATCTTCATCACCCCCGGTTATCGCTTCAAGGGCATCGACGGTCTCGTCACCAACTTCCATCTCCCGCGATCGACGCTGTTCATGCTCGTGTCAGCGCTGATGGGTATCGACCGCATGCAGGCGGCCTATTCCCATGCGATTGAAAATCATTATCGCTTCTATTCCTATGGGGACGCGTCGCTCTTGCTTCCCTGATCCGCGTTGCGACACATTCGCAACCAAGGAGATTCGTCCGATGCGCGTGCTGCCGATCCTTGCCCTGCTGATCGCCCCGCTGCCCGCCGCGGCACAGGGCCAACCGGGCACCCGCGCGATCGTCGCGGTGCCGCCGGGGCCGGGCGGCAAGCCGGGGATGCCGCCGATCCGTGGCGCCGAACCGGCGGCGCTGTTCATCGCCGGCTGCGACGCCGACGGCGACGCGCACGTCACCCGCGCCGAACTGTCGGCGTGCATCGAACGCAGCTTCGAACGGTTCGACCCGCGCCGGACCGGGGCGATGGGCTATATCGGCTTCTCGGACTGGTCCGAACGCTATCTGGGCGACCGCAACACCGTCCCCAGCCCGTTCGAGGTCGATCGCGACGGCGACAACCGCATCACGCTCGCCGAGCTCAAGGATCGGTTCGAGGCCTATTTCGTCCGCTTCGATGCCGACAAGGACGGAACGGTGACGCGCGCCGAACTGTTGACGATCCAGCCGCAGATGCCGGGAATGCCCGGCCGCGGCCGCGGCCGCGACGGCCGTCGCGGTCATTGACGGGAACCCGCCGCGCATGACGCCTCCCGCCCCGCCCCATAATGACGCGCATGGCCACGATCCCGCGCACGATCACGCCGCGCCGCACAGCCATGCTGGCGCCGGTCATGGCCATTCGCACGATCACGGCCATGCCCATGGGCTGGGGCACAGCCATGCGCCCGCCGATTTCGGCCGCGCCTTTGCCATCGGCACCGCACTCAACCTCGGATTCGTGCTGGTCGAGGGCGCGGCGGGCTTCATCACCGGCTCGGTCGCGCTGCTCGCCGATGCCGGGCACAACCTGTCCGACGTCCTCGGCCTGCTGATCGCATGGGCGGGCGTCGAGCTGGCGCGGCGCCCGGCGCCCAAGCGCTTCACCTATGGCCTCGGCGGCAGCTCGATCCTCGCGGCACTCGCCAACGCGCTGCTGCTGCTCGTCGCGGTCGGCGCGATCGCGTGGGAGGCGGTTCAGCGCCTTGCCGATCCGCCCGCAGTCGCCGGCGTGCCGGTGATGATCGTCGCGGCGATCGGCATCGTCATCAATCTCGGCACCGCACTGCTCTTTGCACGCGGGCGCAAGGGCGACGTCAACATCCGCGGCGCATTCCTGCACATGGCCGCCGATGCGGCGGTCTCGGCCGGCGTCGTGGTCGCGGCGGGGCTGATCCTCGTCACCGGCGCCCGCTGGCTCGATCCGGCGATCAGCCTGGTGATCGTCGCGGTGATCCTGTGGAGCAGCTGGGGGCTGATGCGCGATTCGACCGCAATGGCGCTCCAGGCGGTGCCGCCGGGGATCGACGCCGATGCGGTGCGGACCGCGCTCACCGCGCTGCCCGGCGTGTCGCGCGTCCACGATCTGCACATCTGGTCGATGAGCACGACCGAAGCGGCGCTCACCGCGCATCTGGTGATGCCCGCCGGGCACCCGGGCGACGCCTTTCTCGACGCGCTCCAGCACCGGCTGGCGCATGATTTCAACATCGAGCACAGCACCGTACAGATCGAACTCGGCGACGGCGCCGAATGCCGAATGCACGGCCATCGCCATGCCTGAGCCGTCGGCAGCGCCCGTCCGGCTGGTCATTTTCGACTTTGACGGGACGCTGTCCGACAGTGGCGACTGGTTTCTTTCGGTCGTCGACGATCTCGCGCGCCGCTATCGCTTCCGCACGATCGCGCCCGACGAGGTCGAGCATCTGCGCCACCGGTCGAGCCGCGAGGTGATCGCGCATCTGGGCATCGCGCGGTGGAAGCTGCCGCTGATCGCCCGCCATCTGCGCCGCCGCGTCGCGCGCGAGGCGCACCGGATCGAACTGTTTCCCGGCACGCCCGACCTGCTCGAACGGCTGGCGGCGATGGGCGTCCGCATCGCGCTCGTCTCGTCCAATTCGGAGGCGAATGCGCGCGCGATCCTCGGCCCGGCGCACAGCGCGCGGATCGAGCTGTTCTGTTGTGGTTCGTCGCTGTTCGGCAAGGCGCCCAAGTTCCGCCGCGTACTCCGGCGGCTGGGCGTCGCGCCCGAACACACGCTCGCGATCGGCGACGAGACGCGCGACATCGACGCCGCGCGCGAAGTCGGGCTGCGCGCCGGATCGGTACTGTGGGGCTATGCCAGCGCCGAGGTGCTGCGTGCGCTCGGCCCCGATGCGCTGTTCGCGACGCCGCACGACATTCTCGACTATGTCGCGGCGCATCGCCCGGACGCGGGGCGCGACGAGACGCCCTGATCCCGCGCGGTGTCAGGCGCCGCCGATCCCCTCGATCACCCGGCCGGTGCCGCCGCAATCGGGGCAGTCGCGCTGGTCGATTCGGCCGCTGCCGCCGCAACGGGGGCACAGATTCTCGCCCGTTCCCGGCGTTCCCGGCGCGGCCTCGTCGCCGGGATTGGTCGGTTGCGGCGTCGCGGATCGCTGCGTCATCGGCGGTTCCTCATTCCAGATGCACTGCCAGCCAAACACTCGGGCGATCGCTTGCGGTCCATGTCACCCAGTGTTTCTGCCCGCGCGGGATGAACAGGTGGTCGCCGGGGCGCAGCGTCACCGTCGCCATGCCCTCGATCCGCAGCCCCGCCGCGCCGGCGAGCAGCACCACCCATTCATCCAGCGCCTGCACCATCGGCGCGTCGGCGGGCGTCGCCTGGCCGTGCGACACGATACGTTCGATCCGCACCCCCGGCCGTTCGAGCAACGCCTCGAACGCCTCGGCGTCGCGCGCGGGCGGCAAG